>NYZC01000132.1 GCA_002686995.1 Phycisphaeraceae bacterium
ACCCGCTCGGAAACGGTGCGGGTCACGAGTCGATCGTCGTGGTCGACGGCGACGGCCCGATCGCATCGCTGGTCGATCCGGTCGACGGATCGTCGGTCGACGGCGACGCCGGATTCGTCGAAGTGCAGTGGGACGACGCCGACGGCCTCGGGGTCGATGCAACGTCGTTCGGGATGGATGACATCACCGTCACCGGCGTGAGCGTAAGCGGCTTCAGCGACCAGGGTGGCGGGCTCGTGCGGTACGACTACACCGGCACGCTGCCTTCGGGCACGATCACGGTGTCGTCGGTGGCCGGCGCAGTGAGTGACCTGGGGGGACAGGTCTCCGCATCGGCCGTCGCCGGAACCTTCGAGCGCGTGCTGTTCGTCGACGCCGGCGCCGACCAGGCGGTGGCGGAGGGCGCGCTGGTCAGCTTCAGCGGCATCTTCGACGATCCGTCCGTCGTCGCGCCCTTCGACATCCTCTGGGCGTTCGGTGACGGCGTCACCGAGACCACGATCGACGCGACCCATCGGTACGCCGACGACGGCCCGTTCACGGTTACGCTGACGGTGACCAACGGCAACGGCGTGATGGGATCCGACACGCTGACCGTCAACGTGTCCAATGCCGATCCGATCATCATTGAGGCAGCAGACGCGTCGGTCACCGTCGGCGATCCGTTCGACCTCATCGTGGCCTTCAACGACGCCGGCACGCTCGACACGCACACGGCGTCGGTCGTCTGGGGCGACGACCCGCTGTCGGAGACCGCGACGGTCATCGAATCGCCGTTCGGTCCGCCCGGCTCGTCGACCGGTCTGAACGGCCTGGTCATGGCCTCCCACGTGTACGACACCGAAGGCGACTACAACGTCGAGATCACCATCAACGATGACGACGGCGGCACCGTCGTCGACGTACTTGTCGTGTCGGTCATCGCCGCCGAGTTCGATTTCGGCGACGCCCCGGCACCGTACCCGACGCTGCTCGCCGACGACGGTGCGCGTCACCAGATCACCGTGACGGGTCCGCGTCTCGGTGCGGCGATTGATGCCGACGCCGACGGACTGCCCGATGCGGCGGCGCTCGGCGACGACAATCTCGTCACCGATGACGAGGACGGCGTGACCTTCGTCGATCCGCTGGCGCGGGGCACGTCGGCGGCGATCGAGGTCGAGGCGACCGCCGCGGGCATGCTCAACGCCTGGATCGACTTCGACGGAAACGGCGACTGGTCGGATCCGGGCGAGCAGGTGTTCACGGACGAGCCGCTGGTTGCGGGTGTCAACGCACTGTCCGTGCCGATTCCGGCCGGCGCGACCGTGGGCGCGACGTTCGCGCGATTCCGCGTGAGCACAGAGACGGGGATCTCGATCATCGGTGAAGCCGGCGACGGTGAGGTCGAGGACTATGCCGTCGACGTGGTGGGCGACGTCGTGGGGCCGCGGGTCACCGAGGTGCTGCTGCGCGGCAGCGGATGGTCGCCGAACACGCTCGCGCAGCTTGAAACGAATGGCTACGGCGCGGGCGGCATCCAGGTGGCCGAAGGGCTCGGACAGTACGACTCCATTCCGTACGACGGTCTCGACCAGGTGCTGATCCGGTTCGACGAGGACGTCGTCGTCGCGCAGGGCGACCTGTCCGTCGCGGGGCTCAACGTCGCGAGCTACGCGGTCGTCGGATTCAGCTACGACGCCGCGACCTTCACGGCCGCCTGGACCCTCGGGGAAGTACCCTCCGCCGATCGCATCGACCTGACGCTGAGCGACGACGTGACCGACGTTGCGGCAAACCGGCTCGACGGCGAGTGGACCGACCGGTCGAGCACCATCTCGGGCGACGGCACGCCCGGAGGCACCTTCGTGTTCGGCTACTACGGCGTCGTCGGTGACCTGGACCGGAGCTACGCCGTCGGCGCCGGTGACCTCCAGGTGGTGCTCAGCAACTTCACGCAGTCGGTGGCCACGCTGGGCGACTTCAGCACTGGCGACTTCAGCGGCAACGGCCGTGAGATGGATGGCGTCGTCGGCACGGCCGACCTGCAGGGCGTCCTGAACAACTTCACCAACTCGGTGACGCCACCGGCGCCGCCGCCGAGCGGCGCCGTGGCGGCGTGGCACGGCTGGTCCGGAAGCGCCGTACCGCGCGTCACGGGCGACACCTGGCTGCCGGGCGCCGAGGATTTGGACGAATCCACGCTCTGATCCACCGGCCGCTTCCTGTTGCTGCTCGCTCGCAACTCGAAACACGCACGCGTATCATGCGCACGTTCGGGCACACCATCCATACGGACGTGTCGTCATGTCGAAATCGCTTCAACGCATCGGCGTGCTTACCGGGGGCGGCGACTGCCCGGGCCTTAACGCGGTCATCCGCGCCGTGGCCAAGAGCGCCCTCAACCGCCATTCGATCGAGGTCTTCGGGATCGAGGACGGCTTTCTCGGTCTGATCCAGAACCGGGTCCACAGGCTCGAGCAGGCGGACGTCAGCAACATCCTGACGCTCGGCGGCACGATCCTCGGGACCAGCAACAAGGCCGATCCCTCCCGCTACCCCGTCCGGCGCGCCGACGGTCGGGTGGAGTTCCAGGACGTGACCGACCGGTGTCTCGAGCACATCGAGCAACGGCATCTCGACGCGCTCGTCGTCATCGGCGGCGACGGCACGATGACGGTGGCGTCAAACCTGGTGAGCCTCGGCGTCCCGTGCGTCGGCGTGCCCAAGACGATCGACAACGACCTGGTCGGCACCGACGTGACGTTCGGGTTCCAGACCGCCGTGTCGATCGCGACCGAGGCGCTCGATCGCGTGCACACGACCGCGGCGAGTCACCATCGCGCGATCGTCGTCGAGGTGATGGGGCGCAACGCCGGCTGGATCGCCCTGCACGCGGGCGTCGCGAGCGGCGCGGACGTGATCCTGCTTCCGGAGATCCCGTATTCCCTGGAGACGGTGTGCGACTTCGTGCGCGCGCGGTCCCGGCATGGCAAGCGCTTCAGCATTCTGTGCGTCTCGGAAGGGGCGCGTCCCCGCGACGGCGAGCAGGTCGTGGCCCGCCGGGATCCGCTGAGTCCCGAGCCGGTGCGCCTGGGCGGCATCGGCCAGAAAGTCGCCGAGGACATCGAGGCGGCTTGCAGCATCGAGACGCGCAGCATCGTGCTCGGCCACGTGCAGCGCGGCGGCACGCCGATCGCGGCGGACCGCGTGCTCGCCACCGAGTTCGGGTACGCCGCCATCGACCGGGTCGTCGGCGGGGAGACCGGCTGTCTCGTCGTGATGAAGGGGCGCACGGTCGGCCAGGTGCCGCTCACGGAGGTGGCCGGCAAGCAGCGCACGATCCCGATCGATCATCCCCTCGTGGCCGCGGCGCGCGACGTGGGCACGTGCTTCGGGGAGTAGCCGTATCCAAGCCGCGGGCGCGGAGGAGAACCAACGACGGTCACGGAAGTCGCGAGACTTCAGACGCCGCCAACGGGCTTCATCTGCGAATCCGGCTACGAGCGCACCCGAGTGCAATAGCCGAAGTCGCCGGACTTCAGAGGTCGTGAACGGGTTCGATGCGCCTCTGAAGCATCTCCGAAGTCTGGCGACTTCGGCTACACTTCCCCAGCGTTCGTGTCCGTCCGTGTTCATCCGTCGTCCTCTTCCCGCGTGCCAGGCGAACAAACTCTATTCATCGGCGACGTGCATGGCTGCGCAGCCGAATTGCGCGCCCTGCTCGACGCCGTCGCGTTTCGTGCCGGCCGGGATCGCCTCTATCTCACCGGCGATGCGTTCTCGCGAGGACCGGCGCCGCTCGAGGTGTGGCGCGTGATTGAACGGACGAGCGCGGAGATGGTGCTGGGCAATCACGACGACCGGCTGCTGAAGCAGCTGCGCGGGCTGGCCGACGGCACCATGCGGAAGCGGATCAGCGCTCGCCACCAGAAAACGCTCGACGCGCTGCAGCCGGTTGCCGAATCGCTTCGCACGTGGCTTGACGCGCGGCCGCTCTTCGTCAGCGAAGACAGGTTTCTCCTGGTCCATGCGGGCATCCGGCCTGACCTCGGCCTGGCCGGAACGTCGCGCAAGGAGTTCCTGACGCTGCGCACCTGGCCGCCGACCGGCGACATCGTCGGTCCGCGCTGGCACGAGGCGTGCCCGGCGGGCGACCGGCTGGTCATCTTCGGCCACGACGCGCCGGGCGGCCTGGTCGACAGGCGCCCGCACTTGCTCGGCCTGGACAGCGGGTGCGTCTACGGGCACGCGTTGAGCGGTTACCTGCTCGAAGAGGATCGACTCGTCCAGGTGCCGGCGGTGGGCGCATAGGGACGCCGGGAACTCAGGGCGGCCAAGGGCGCCGGTCGCGGTGATCACGACGGCCGAGCCGGACCGTGTCGGCCCGCAGTCCCTAGAATGGCGACCTCATCCAGGAGAACGGAATGATATCGAAGTCCCGGGAAGAACTTCACGCGCTCGTCAAGGGTACGCTCATGGCCGCCGGGGCGGACGAGCCCAACGCCGAGGACGTGGCCGAGCATCTCGTGCTCGCCAGTCTCTCCGGCGTCGACTCGCACGGCGTCTGGCACCTGCTCGGCTACGTCAAGGCGATCCGCGACGGCGACATCGTGCCGACTGCGCATGGGGAGGTGCTCCGGCAGACGCCGAGCAGCGCGCTCGTCACCGGCCACTGGTCGTTCGGACAGCCGGTGACGAAGATCGCGACCGAGATCGCCATGGACAAGGCCGCGGACACCGGCATTGCGATCGTCGGCGTCGTGCAGAAGCATCACCTCGGGCGACTCGGGCACTACGTCGAGATGGCGGCGGCCCGCGGGATGGGCTGCATGATCTACGGCGGCGGCCAGGGCGAGATCGCACCGGCCACGATGCCGTTCGGCGCCGCGCGCCGCGCCATGCACACGAACCCGATGGCGGCGGGCCTGCCGACGGGCACCGACGATCAGCCGATGATGTTCGACTTCGCGACGTCGTGGACGTCCGGCGTCAAGGTGATCAACGCGCGCAATCGCGGCGAGAAGCTTCCTCACGGGTACGTGGTGGACCAGCGCGGCCGGCCGACGGACGACCCGAACGATTTCTTCGACGACGGCGGTCACGCGCCGTTCGGCGGGCACAAGGGGTACGCGGTGATGATGCTCGTCGAGTTCATGGGGCGCGTTCTGCTCGGCACCAACGCGTATGCGGATGACGCGCGAGGCGGCGACATCCTGCGCAACGAAGGGGGCACGATCATCGTGTTCCGCGCGGACCTGTTCCAGGACATGGCGGCCTACACGGGATATGCCGACGAGATGGGCGAGCGCATTCGCGCCCTGGCGCCGGCGGAGGGATTCGACAAGGTCATGATGCCGGGCGATCCGGAGGCCGAAACGCGCCGGACGCGCCGGCGCGACGGCATTCCGATCATGGATGACGTGTGGAAGACCATCGTCGAAGCCGCGGAACTGGCCGGGTATGAAGGGACCTGATGAATCTTGATTCCAGATTCCTGAATGGCGATCCGGACGCATGACGACCTTGAAACACATGATGTTGGTGATCGGCCTGGTGGCGCTGCCGGTCAGCGCCGAACCGGTGCTCTGGGAGCAGAACTTCGAGGACGGCAAGGCCGACGGCTGGTCCTCCTACACCCACGCGCTGGAGCATGATCGCGCGCTGACTCCGTCGGCGCGCACCACGCACGGAGGAAGCCGGTACGCCCTGGCGGTCGAGAACGGCACGGCGCGCGTGAGGCTCAGAAAGAGCCTTGGTTCCGAGCAGATCGCATGGCCGGGCGCGGACGACACGTTCCTGTCGTTCTCGTATCACTGCCAGGCGAACGCGAGCGACCAGGATGAAGTCATCGTGTCCGTCACCGGCAGGGATGGCGAGGAGCAGTTCGGCCGGAACGTGACGTTTCCGGTGCGTACCGGCCTGAATCGCTGGCACACGGTGACGCTGCCCATGGCGGCGTTCGGCCGCTCCGATTCGGGCACGGCGCTGATCGACTCGATATCGATTTCCTATTTCCGTCCGCGCGCCGACGATCACGTCCTGGTGATCGACGATGTGCGCATCGCACGCGGCCTGGCGGCGCCACCGGTGCTCATCGAGCCTGGCTCGCTTCGCGCCATGCCGCGGACGATCTCTCCGAATGGAGACGGCTTTGACGATGCGGTCAGCATCCATGGGGAGTGGCTTGCGCCATCACGGTGGACGGTCCGGATCGTCGACGCCGCCGGCGAGACCGTGCGTGAGATCGACGGCGACGGCCCTTTGCGCGCGACCTGGGATGCGAAGGACTCGAACGGCGGATTGGTGACCGCCGGCACCTACGACATCGAGTTGCGATCCGTTCACGCGGTCGCCGGCCACGCCGGTCGTATCGAAAGGAGCCGCGTCGTCGTCGTGGACGCCACGCCCGCGCCATCGGGCTCGGGCGTCGGTGCCTGGAGTGTCGGTGCGCCCTACGGTGTCGACCGGCGCTTCGCGGTCGAACGGATCGTCGAAGCGCCCGCTGCGCAGAAGCTGAGCCGGACCCCGGACGCGATACACGTCGTCCTGGGACGGCTCGAAGCCGTCGCGTTTCCGTTGCGCATTGCGGCCCTGGAGCATGATCTCGACAACGTGTCGATCTCGATCGCAGACCTGCCCGGCCTGCACAACACGATCCTGCGCGCGACCGACATCCGGTTCAACGCCATCGAGTACGAGCGCCTTCCCGGCGGTTACCTGTGGGAGGACATCACGGCGCTTCCGGAATCGTTCGAGTTGAAGAAAGGGGCGACGCGGCGCGTCGAGGGCGTGGTGCGGGCAGGAAAGGATCTGCTGCCGGGCCGGTATGAAGGCCAGGTGCGCGTCGGCGCCGACTCGATCGAGCCGCGTGAGCTTTCACTCACCGTCGATGTCGTCGACCGGGTCAACCATCGACCCTGGTGGCAGGGCGATCCGCTCCGGATCATGCTCTGCAAGTACCAGATCATGCCGCGGCCGGAGTTCTTCGAGCACAGCGAGAAGGGCTACCGTCTTATCTCGGCGGCGGGGTTCAACATGATGATCCCCTACACGGCCTACAAGCGCCACGAGATGTACAGCACGCGGGCAGAGAAATACGGCATGAAGTCGATTGCACGGTCGTGGATCCTCTGCGTCGGCAGTCCCGACACGAAGCCGCCGAGATTCCTGATCGCCAACGGCACCGAGTTGCCCATCCACTGTCCGTACAGCGAAGAGCGCTGGGGAACGCGCGATGTCGAGCCCGACCCGAGCACACCGTTGCCCCAGGTGAAGATTCTCGCCAACGCGAAGTACTACGCGCGGATGTCGCTCGAATACCCGGTGGTCGGTATGGTCGTCGACTTCGAACTGTACGAGGTCGGCCGGCCGCGGCCGGTCCCGATGTACACCTACTGCTACTGCGATCGGTGCATCGAGCGCTTCCGGCAGTTCGCGCGCATCGACATTCCGGAGCTGGCGCCCGCGGAGCGGCAACCCTGGCTGAAGCGGCGCGACCTGCTGACGCGTTACCGGCGGTACGAAGACGACGAACTCAAGCGATACGCGCGGATGATGCGCGAGGTCGTGCACGAGATCAATCCGAAGATGACGTTCTTCATCTTTCCGTGGGAGGGGCATTTCCCGGAGCTGGTCGGTCGCGAGCTCGGCACGCAGCGCGTGCCGGTGCTTCTTGGTACCGAGCACACGTACGGCCAGGGCGGCTACCACGACTTCATCGCCGACGAAGATGCAGCCTTGCGGCGCAATCGCGGCATCTGTCTCGAGCATCTTCGCGAGCTGAAGATGGCCGACGTGCCATGCGTCTACCTGCCGGGCGTCATGCCGGGCTACCACGCGTGGCGCCACGGCGAGATCCCGTCCTTCTGCGAGCGGAACGCCACGACCGTGGCCCGCCACGCTGACGGATACTGGGTGTTCTTCCAGCGGACGGGTGAAACCTGGGACAAGAAGAAGATGCACGACCACGGATACCAGGAATACCTGGACGCGTTCGGCCGCGCGAACCGGCGCATCGTCGCGGGCACGTATGACAGGTAACGAGCAGCGGGCAGTGGGTCTTACATGGCGGGACATCGCATTGCACTCATCGGGGCCGGCTGGCACAGCTCGACGCATCATGCGCCGGCGGTGGCGCAGTACCGCGACGAGCATCCAGGAGCGGTCGAGATTGCCTTGTGTGATCGCGATGCCGCTCGGACCGCCGAGATCGCGGAACGGCATGGGTTCGATCATCGGTTCACCGACGTCGACACGTTGCGCGACCGGTTTCGTCCCGACGCGGCGATCGTCGTGCTGCCCGTCCCGATCATGGCCGAGATGGTGGCGCACCTGCTGGAAGACGCCGTTCCGCTTCTGATCGAGAAGCCCCTGGGCGAGAATATCGGCCAGGCGCGGCGCATGGCCGCCGCGGTGCGCGACTCGGGGGTGCCGGTGCTGGTGTCGCTGAACCGGCGCTTCGATCCGGGGTTACGGATTGCCCTCGACTGGCTGAGCGCACGCGGGCCGTTGCGCATGATTCGAGGCACGATGCTGCGCGCGCGTCGGGTCGACCCGCAATTCATCTGGTCGACGTCAATCCACCTCCTCGACCTGATGTGCGCGATCGCGGGACCGTTGCGTGCGACCGATCGCGGCGGCGTGGTCGATCCCGCGTGTATGGACGGCGATGACAGCTGGCGGATGGAGCGCATCGAAGGCGATCACGGCCTCGCCGGTTTCGTCGAGATCATGCCGGCGTGCGGGCGCATCATGGAGTGTGTGCGTTGCGCCGGCGATCACTTCTGCCTGGACTTGTTTACGGGGACCCACCACGATTGGCGCGTGGCGGGCTACGAGGAAGGTGACTGCGTGCTGGACGAGCGGGCGCCGACGGATCAGGCCGAACACGTGCGCAACGGCACGTACGCCGAAACAGAGGCTTTTCTGCGGGCCGTGCGCGAAGGCATGCCGCTGCCTTCCCCGGGCGTGGATGACGCCCTGGCGTCGGCCGAGCTGGTCGCGGTCCTGGCGTCCGGAGAGGTGCGGGATTCCTGATTTACGATTCTTGAATTCGAAAGGATTCGTTCATGAGCGGACGTGCTGCTTCCGCACTGTGCCTGCTGCTTGCCGTCGCGAGCGGTGCAGGGGCCGCTGAGGCGATGGACGCGCAGCCCTACGTTCATCGCGGATCGCGGATCGTCGTCGCCAAGGTCTTTCCGCGCGACGGCCTGGTCATCCAGGAGAAGTACTTCAGGATGATGGCCGACGCCGGTTTCGACGTCGTGATCCCCGTGAAGGGGCGCGATGACGTGCCGACGCTCACGAAGTCCCTCGAGCACTGCCGGAAATACGGCCTGAAGCACATGCTCGTGCGCCGGGGCACGGAGCCGGCGGGGGACAGCGACGAGCAGTTCGTCTGGCAGAACGGCGTCGTCCAGAAGATGGCGCGGCCGTTCTCGGATCGGCTGTGGCGGGAGACGATCGCGCCGCGCGTCCTCGCCCACACCCGAAGATCGCTGGACCATCCGGCTGTCGGCGTGTGGTTCGATTTCGAACTCTACGAAGCGAACGATCAGCAGAACGTGCAGTGGGAGACGTACGACGACAAGACGATCGGTGAGTACGTCGCGCACACGGGGCGCACGGTCCCCGATCTTCCCAACGAGAAGCGTTACCCCTGGTTCCTCGAGAACGGCCTGGTCGAGGAGTATCACGCTTACCAGGCCGATCGCTACCGCGAGCAGGTGCGGTGGCTGCGTCGGCAGGTCGACGCGATCAATCCGAAGTTCCAGTTCGGCGTCTACCCGGGGCCGGTGCAGCCGTTCCCCGTGATCGCCTGCGAGGAACTGGCTACCGAGGCGGCGCCGACGGTCCTGACGCCGGCCGACACCTACGGGCGCGTCATCGAGACGCTGCCGGACAGCATCTGCCTCGACGCTTCCGCCGCCTGGTGCCGTCGCGCGATGAAGCGGTCGAGGACATACGACTACCCGCACCTCACGTTCGGGGGCGTGATGCCCGGCTACGTCGGCACTGACCCGGTGTGGACCGCCAAGAACGTCTACACGGTGGCGAGCGGCGTCGACGGTTACTGGCTGTACTTCCAGCAGGTGCACGAGGGCACCAGCATCGAGGACTACATGACGTTCCTCGCCTCGGCCCATTTCGCGCTGGACCACGGGGACGCGCGCTGGATGGACCGAATCGCGCCGCTGATTCCCGACGATCCGCCGATGGATCCCGCGGAGGCCGACCGCACCTATGACATCGGGATCGCGGGCTCGTTCACGTCGCCGTTCCTGGACGAGCAGTACGACACGCATGTCATCCGCAACTTCACGCCCGCCAGCCTGGCGCGATACCGCGTCATCATCCTTCAGAACTTCAACATCTCGGCGGACGAGAGCAGCCCGCTCTACAAGGTGCTGCGGGATTACGTCGCCCACGGCGGGGGGCTCATGATGACGCACGACACGCCGTTTTTCTTCGGTTCGCCGTTCCCGAAGATCGTGAAGGAATACCTTCTGCAGCCGCCGCTGTGGCATCACGTCGACAACGCGGAGATGAAACTGGTCGCCGACACGTCGCACCCGATCCTGAAAGGGCTGACGGGGGACGCGCCGTTCCAGTCACGTTTCACCGACTACCTGCCGTTCGCCCCGGGGCCCGAGGGCACGGTGCTCGTCGAGAACGACGAGGCGCAGCCCATTTACGTCGCGGGCCGACACGGCAAAGGGCGGGTCGTGTACGCGGGCTGCTACTTCTGGTACCGGTTCGCCGAGAAGCCGTACGATCGGCTCGAGGATCGGCTGCTGCGCAGGTGCGTGAAGTGGCTGGGGGGGGGGGGGGGGGGGGGAGGGGGGGGGGGGGG
>NYZC01000133.1 GCA_002686995.1 Phycisphaeraceae bacterium
AATCGCCTGGGAGACGTCCCTCGACGCCGCGAAGACCCGCGCCGCCGCCGACGGGAAGCCGGTCCTCCTGCTCGACATGTTCGGACGGCTCGACGAGGAGCTGTGCTGAACCAACGCCCGCACCCTGAGAGCCGTGCTGCTCTCTGACCCGAAGGTGCGGAAGCTACTGACCAACGACGTCGTGCCGTGCTGGCAATCCGTCGGCATGAACGCCAAGGTCACCATCGAGCTCGGAGATGGACGCGTGATCCGCCGTACCCTCGGCGGCAACACCGTGATCTGGCTGCTCCAAGCCGACGGAACGGTCGTCGACGCGTTCCCCGGCGTATTCACGCCCAACGACTTCATGCCGCAGATGCGCGAGGCGATGCTGGCGTGGAAGACGGCGACCGTGCGCGGCGCAAGGACCTTGGCGCCGTACCACGCCAAACGGACGGGCCCCCCTCTGCGCGGCGCGAACATCTCCATCTCGAAGCGCATGGTCGAAGCGCCGGTTCTGTCGATTCTGTCCGACTCGACTCCCAAGCTCGCGGTCCGGCCGCAGCCCGGACCGCGCGGGCTCGTCGACGTCAGCAAGCAGCCCGCCACGGGCGCCGCCATTCGCCGCGAGGCCGCGCGGGGCGTCCCGCGTTCGGAACGTTCGCCGACCGCTCTCGGGCGGCGTTCCATCGTCCGCGACTCCGCCGTGAATGCGACGGTGGTGCGACGCAGCGTCCATCGTCTGCTCGCGTCCTTCAAGCGTCCGGGGATCGGTGACCTGCGTCCGATCGTCTTCCGCGATCTGCTCCACCTTCCGCTCGGCGATCCGATGATGGGGCTCGGAGACGTCCTGGTGCCAGGTACGCCCCGTTGACGTGACGGGAGGCGGACCTCCGAAACGCGTGAAGCAATCTGCTCTGTCGGGAGGGGACGGGAAGAGCCCCGCTCTCAGTGCTCACCCGTCGTTCATGAGGCTCAGCATTGCCTTGCCGAACGCGCCGCCCATGCGGTTGAACCAGATCGCGCTGCCCAGGTAGTGGTACGCGTGATCGCCGCCCACCAGCTCCCACTCCTTGAACCGTTGCCGCCACTCCGGGTAGAGCGCTTCGGCGGTCTTGTCAACGAGGACGTCCGTGCGGACGGCTTTGACGTTGCCTTTGAAATCGGGAAGCGTCTCCATCGAGAGTTGAGCTTTCTGGATGGTGAGCATCGCACCCTTGGCGGGCTTGGAGCCGTTCTGGCCCATGACGCCGATGACGAAGGGGAGCTTCGGAGCCTTCAGATCCTTGCGAACGTCGCGGATGAAGTGCGCCATGTTGGACGCGTACTCGTTCTCGGCGCCACCGTACTGGTCGTTCCAACCCTGAAACCAGACGAACCCCGCGAGCTGTAGCTTCTTTCCCTTCAGCGACGGAAAAAACGCGCCGTAGTCCGCGTAGGTCTTCTTCACCTCGTCCATCATCGCGCGGTACGACACCCCGTATCCGCTCTTGATGTCGTCCATGGTGGGGAGCGGCTTGTTCTGGTTGCGTTTCTCGTTGTTCTTCTTGACGTTGTTCTGCTTGCCCTTCAGCTCCTCATCGAGCTTCGCCGCGGGCGGGAGACCGGCCGAGGGAGAGCGGAACTTCTGGACGAGGGAGTGGCCACCCCACGACGCCTTGATCAGTAGAACCGGCTCCTCGAAGTGGTCGCCCATCGCCGTCCCGAACTGCAGCTCGACCCCGGTGCAGGTGCCCGAACCGTAGCCGACCGTGAGACCACCGTGCCGGCCGCGGTACGTGATGGACACGTCGTCACGGACGATCCACTCGCCGCCCTTGCGTAGGTGCTCGAAGATCTTCGACGTCTTCGAGTCCGTCGCCTGGTGGTTCATGAGCTGCATCTTCGCCTTGCCTTCCATGTTGGATTGACCGGCGAGGATGAAGACCTTCACCGGCGCCTGACCGGTGGCGAGGCCCGCGACGAACACGGAGAGGAGCAGTACCGTTCGGATCATGATTCGGCCTCCTGGCGTTGAAACACAGGTCACTTGCGTTCCTTGAAGCAGTCGTGCCCGGGATCGCCCCCGGACCGGATGTAGGCGAGCAGATCGAGGATCTCCTGCTCCCGCAGGGTGTCGACGAGCCCGGTGGGCATCGGCGAGATGTCGGAGAGCCGGCGCTCCGCGATGTCCTTCTTCAGAACCGTGACGACGTCGTCAGGGTCGAGAGCATTCTCGACCAGCTTCAGTGACCGACGATCCTCACTGACGAGTAGTCCGGTGACGATGTCGTCGTCCTTGGTGAACACGACGTGGTGCTGGTACTTGGGGTCGATCACCCGGGAAGGTTCGAGCAGCTCCGCGAGCAGTGCCAGCGGTTGGTGCTTGTCCCCGATCTTGGTGAGGTCGGGCCCGATCTTGCCCCCCTCCCCCTTCACCTGGTGGCACTTGATGCAGGACATCTCCCCGAAGAGCGTGCGACCGGTCTCGAACGAGCGGCCGCGATTCAACTGATCGAGACGCGGCACGAGCTCGGCCACGGTCCAGCGGCGCACCAGCGGACGCGACGACTTCGGCGACGTGGCGAGGTAGTGCCAGAGCGCGTCGAACTGCCGGCCCGCATGCCCGCCAAGGACATCCTTCACGACCGTCGTTGCTCCGTCGGGTGCGAACGCAGGCATCTTCGTGCGCGGGTCGACGCGTAGCGGCGCGAACATCCATCGCCGATAGAACTCGTACCGCAACCGTCCGGCCACTTCCGTGAAATTGACGCCGCGGTCACCGAAGGGTCCGAACGCATCCCGCGCACCGACGCCGTGGCATTGGACGCAGGAGAACCCCCCTTCCGTCGCGGTCAGCCGCTTGCCGTGTGCAGCGAGCGCGGCGTCCGGTCTGGGACGGGCGGAAGCAGAGACGCCGTGCCCGGACGCGAGCCCGCGGGCGAGCCACGGAGCCCGCGCCGGAAACGCCGGCATGCGCGCCCGCATCCAGGGCCGCGCGCGGCCGGCCGTACCGCCGAGGAGCTGCTGCAGGTAGTCGACACGGAGCTTCTCCCCTGCATGGGTCAACGACGGTAGTGCCTCCGGTGCGCCGTCCTTGCGCCCATGCTCGAGCAGGATGCCAAGGCGGGGCGCGAGAACGCCATCGCGATCGTGGCAGCTGGTGCAGCGTGCAGCCGCAACCGCGCGTTCGGCAGCCGCGGCCGGTGCGACCCGCTGCAACGACCGGCCATCCGTCGCGAGAAAGGCCCGCAACGACCCGCGCTCGTCCGCTGAGAATCCGAAGTCGGGCACGCCGCGTCTCGGCGCATCCGCTATGCAGCCCGCCGTACTGGCGCGTCCGAACTGGAGCCTCAGTCCGGGACTGGCCCGACCTTCGGGGTCCTTCGATGTCAGGTGGCACGAGGCGCACCCCCGCGTCTTGAACGCCGCTTCGCCGCGGCGCGCGTCGGCACTCTTCAACTCCGCGGCTTCGGAGAGTGTCCCCCTTGCCGCTGCCCGCACGTGGAGCGCGAGCGATGCCACCTCACTCGGATCGAGCCCGAAGTCCGGCATGCGACTCCACGCGTGATGCTCACGGGGCGCCTTCAGGTAGGCACGGAGCGCTCCCGGCCGGAACTTCGCATCAGAGTGATACAGGGAGTGTCGGGCATGCGGGTCTTCCTTGCCGGGGTCGTCGAACGTGTGGCACGCCACGCACCCGAGATCTTCGAAGAGCCGGCGGCCACGCTCGCGGCTGGACCTCGGTGGGTCCGGCACCATCGGCGGCGCGGGGGTCGTCAGCGTGGCCAGCCACGTCGCGATGTCCGCGGCGTCGCGGCGCGCGGCCGGATCATCGGCTGGGAGAAGTGCGGGCATGGTCGCGTGGCGCTGGAGGCCGCGCGGGTTCCGCATCCACTCGAAGAGCCACGTTCGATCGAAGCGCGAACCGACCCCCACCAACGACGGTTCGTCGTGACTCAGCTCCGGCATCCGCAGCGATGCTTCCGCAAGCTGATGCGCATGGCAGCGCGCGCAGCTTCGGGTGGCGAACATCGTCCGGCCCGTATCACGTCGCAGCATCGCCGCGAGAGGCGGAGTCGGCGCATGCCGCAGCAACCTCGAAGGCAACGGCTCACGGGGGAATCCCCGCCCCGACCACAGCACCCGGATCGATCCCGTCCCCGTCTCCTGGGATCGGAAGCGGACCCGGATGGCAGAGAGACCCGACAGAAGCTCGATCGAGCGCCCGTCGATCGAGGTCGGCGTCGAGCTTCCGCCGCGTCCGCGCAGCACCTCTTCGCCGTTCACGGTCACGACGACCCCGCCGGCGACGTCCGCATGGAACCTGTACGTCCCGGGCAGATCCACGTCGAGATGACCGGCCCACTCCGCGACGAACGGGCCGGGGTCGAGGAACGGCGAGGCCGCCTCCCCCGCCTCGACGCGCAACGCCGCGAGGCGCGCCACGCGCCGATCGACGATCGACTCCGGACGCCCGGCCGTTCGCAGCGTCAGCTCGAGCCCCGCGTCCGGCGCCGGATTGGCAGTCTTCACGACGAGCGGCGCGGCCGCGCTCGGATCGAAGCCCAGCCGGTTGAGGACCGCTCCATCACCGATGGCGTGGATCGTGTGGTGGACCTTCTGCGCGACGTCCTTCCCCGCTGCAGATCGCACCTTGTAGTTGATCTCCATCTGCATGCACGGCCCCATGTCGGGCATCTGCAGTAGGACGGAGCGACCGTCTTTCGAGAGCTGAACGCCGAGAACCGGCACGCGGTCGCGACCGCGCTCACCATCGCTCAGCTTGTAGTCACGCGACCCGTAGTTCCGGGTGCGCTTGTAGTTCCACCGCTCCACGCGATAGCGCCGGGGGTCCGTCGCGGTCGCGGGATCGAGCGGGTTGCTGAACCCGACGACCACGCCGGACGGAACCGCATGCAGCGACGTCGGCACGTCGAGGGGGACCGACGTGCGGCGGATGCGATAGAACCCGCCCGGCCGCGTCTTGTTGCTCGACCAGCCAAAGAGGCCGCACGCGTACAGCTGCCCGTCCCCGGCGTGGAAGCGACCGCGCTGGATACCGGTGGGAAACTCCTCCAGGGGCAGCTGCACGACCCCACCCTGCACGACGTCGCCGACCTTCTCGTGAAGGACGTTCCAGATCCGCCCCGTGCCATAGGACAGACTGAGCATCGCACCTTTCAATGTCCTCCAGCGGTCGCTCGTCACCCACAGCTGCGCCGCCGGCGACCGATCGGTGTTCTTGTGAATCCAGCACAGCGGCGGGTCGTAGCTCGTGTCCTTCCGGTCCGGGCAGTACCCCATCATGTTCCCGTAGAAGCCGCCGGGACGGATCCAGTTGATCCGGTTCATCGGCGTCCAGTGACCCTCCTGGTCGCTGGACAGGAAGGTGCCGTCGGCGTTGACGGCGAGGCCGTTCGGTGCTCGGAAACCACTCGCGAGGACCTCGGACTCCTTCCCATCCGCCGACACCTTGATCAGCGTCCCGTGATGCGGCACGACCGCGACCTTGGCGTGGCGTGCACCCTTCATGTAGTAGAAGTTGCCCGCCGCATCGGTCTGCAGGTCCATCGCGAACTCATGGAAGTGCTCGGTGACCTGCGCATCGTTGTTGAAGTTCTCGTACCAGTCCGTCTCACCGTCGCCGTTGTGGTCGACGAGGTGGGTGATCTGATCGCGCCCGAGGACGTAGATCTTCCCGTCCTTGATCTTCAGCCCGAGCGGCTGGAACAGTCCGCTCGCGATGCGCCGCCATTTCAACTCTGCGTCGCTCTCGTCGATGGACGCGAGCCCCGAGACGGTCCACACGTCACCCTGCCACGAGCACACCGCAGCGCGATCGGGATCGTCGAAGAAGTCGAATCCGCCGAGACGGATCCAGGACCGCCACGGATTCTCGGTAGGCAGCGTGAGCTCGTCGACGGCGAGGGGACCGGAGGCCTGGCTCTTGCGGACCTTGGTGGTGATCGTGGCCTGATCGCGCTTCGGGTTCTCGGACAGCACGAGCTCGCCGACGTCCATGGGTGGACCGGACGCTGCCGCCGCATCAACGAGCCGCTTCACGTCGCGACGCGGTCCGCGCCAGTGGAGAATCCTCGCGCGCCGCGGCGTCGCGGACGACGGAAAGCGCAGTCGCAGGTTGCCGTCATCGACGACCCAGCGCACCCCCGGACCGCCCCCGACCACCATCGCAGCCACCACGTCCTGATCGAGCACCGGGTCCCGACGCACTGCCCGAGCGCGCGCGCGGTCGCCGATGCGAACCTGCGACTTGCCGTCGAACACGAGACCGCGTCCGCGCCGTCCTTCACCCCATCGCGCGCCGCGCAGGTTCGCGGGATAGTCCGCCCCCGCCGCGTTGGCCGCCGTCTTGCCCTTCCCCTCGTTGAACTCCCACGACGCCTCGGGCTTCGCCTGGATGCTCCGGTTCGCGGCCAGCGCGCCCAGCGCCTTTCGCTTCAGCATCCGTCGGTACACCCTTACCTCGTCGAGCGTGCCGTTGAACGCAGGCATGAACGACGTCGCGGTGTAGCCAAGACGAACGATGTGCCCGTCGCCGTCGGGTGACGGCAGCTCTCCGTCGCCATCCGGCTTGCCGTCGACCCAGAGCCGGGTGCGACCGTTGCCCGCGCGGTGGGTGACCGCGACGTGGTGCCACTTCCCGTCGGCGACGCGGACCTTCCCCTGCACTGCTCCGACCCAGCCCACGTCGTAGCCGAGGCGACCGCTCCGGACGAAGAAGGTCTTTCCCTTGGCCACCCACGGGCCGTCGACAGCGGCCTTGGACAGGATCGTTCCCGTGTCGGCCGTGGTCTTGATCCACGCAGTGATGGTGAAGTCGCTCGCCCCCAGGTCGATCTGGTCACCGACGGCCGCACGTGCTGCCTCGACGGGCAGTAGCGCGATCACGTCCTGCGCCGCGGCGCCAGCTCGCGCCGCCCCCAACGTCGACCGATCGAGAAGCCACGACGCGTCGGTCGACTCGGAGACGACCTGCAGCACGCGCGCGCCATCGAACGGCGCAAGCTCGAGCGAACGCGTGAACACCTGCGCATCCCCACCCGCAAACCCCGGCACCTCCAGGACGCGGCGCTCACCCACGTCGTAGGAGAGCACCACTTGATCACCGCGACGCAGGAGCCCCTTCCAGTGACCCCACGCGTGAGGCAACGGGCCGTACGCCTTCCCGTCGAGTCCGCGCAGCCGCGGATCGTCGAACGAACCGTCCTCCGGCTTTCCCCATCCGGGCGCGGTCGGGTTCGCGAACGTACGGGCGCCGACGATCTTCGGATGCGCGTTGTGGTTCCCGTTGAAGATGATGCCACGCCAGTCGATGAACCCGGCCCCGGCCCACCCGGCCGCCCAGCGCAGCGTGTCGGTCTCGAAACAGAGGAACGCCTTCCCCTCCGCAACGCCGCCCGCCCCGACGTCCACCCGCACGCAGATCCCCTTCTGCGCGATGTTCCCCGGCGCCACCTCGACCGTCGCGGTCAAGAACGGACCATAGTCCATCGCGCGGTAGGGCTTTCCGCGCTGCGCCGCGAGGGGGGACATCGACGACAACACCAGCACCAGGGCCAGCCACAACGCATTAGGTCGGTTCATTGGGAATCTGTCCGGTCGACTTCGAGAAGCACCGGATTCTATCCACGCGGCGGAACTGAGGATGCGCGATAATGCCGTTCGTCGGACACCGCGACAGAGAAAGACCGGAACGACAATCGGCCCCGGCACTGGAGTCGCCATGACGAACCTGCTTATCCGCCCCGCCACCGCCGATGACGTCCCGCTGATCCTGCGGTTCATCACCGATCTCGCGATCTACGAGAAGGCGGAGCACGAGGTGGTCGCCACGGAGGACGATTTGCGGCGCACGCTCTTCGGGGGCGACAGCACGGCGCATGCGCTGATCGGGCTCGACGGTGGGATCCCGGTCGGGTTCGCGGTGTACTTCTTCAACTACTCCACGTGGCTGGGACGGAACGGGCTGTTCCTGGAGGACCTGTACGTTTCGCCGGAGCACCGGGGGCGTGGGGCCGGAAAGACGATGCTGCGGCACCTCGCGCGGATCGCGGTGGAACGCGGGTGCGGACGCCTCGAATGGAACGTCATCGACTGGAACGAGCCGGCCATCCGCTTCTACGAGGCGCTGGGGGCCCGACCTCAGAACGAGTGGGTGGGATACCGGCTGGCGGGGTCGGCCTTGCAGGAACTGGCCGGGGGAGCGTGATCCGGGCGGCGGCGTCCTTGCCTGACTGCGGCCCGAAGCACGGGGCACGGACGTCGCAGAACACCCGGTTGGTGTGCGTGCTATGGTTCCTCTTCCATCAGCCCTCCCTGCCGGCGGCGCCCGAGATCATTGCCATGAAGTCGATCAGAGTCCTCGTCCCGTCAATCGCAATCGCCCTGCTCGCCACGACCGCGACCGCACAAAAAGCCGTCCCGGTGTTCAAGGACGGTGAGGCGCAGAAAGTCGAGGCGTTCAGCGACAAGAGCGCGTGGGTCCAGCACGCCCTGTGGGTCCAGATGGACATGGACACGGACGGCGACGGTAAACCGGACCGCATCCACGTCGATGTGACGCGACCCGGTCAGACCGACACCGAGGGGCTCAAGGTCGCGGTGATCTACGAGACGAGTCCGTACTTCTCGGGGACCGGATCGTCCAACAAACGCTACTTCTGGAATCCGCGACAGGAGATCGGGGCCTCGCCCCCCAAGCGCGCGCCGATGCCGCCGATCCGGGTGCGGGGGGGAAAGCGCGTGCTCATGTCGGGCTCGCAGATCGGGACCTGGGTGCCTCGGGGCTTCGCCGTCGTCCATTCCGCGTCGCCGGGCACCGGGCGCTCACAGGGGTGTCCCACGGTCGGCGGCAAGAACGAGTCGCTCGCGCCAAAGGCCGTCATCGACTGGCTCAACGGTCGTGTCAAGGGTTACACGACCCCCGACGGCGATGAAGAGGTCAAGGCGTTCTGGTCGACCGGCAAGGTCGGGATGACCGGGACCTCCTACAACGGCACGCTCCCGATCGCTGCCGCGACGACCGGTGTCGACGGACTCGAGGCCATCATCCCGATCGCGCCGAACACGTCGTACTACCACTACTACCGGTCCAACGGACTCATCCGACACCCCGGCGGTTGGATGGGAGAGGACATCGACGTCCTCTACGACTTCATCAACAGCGGCCGTCAAACCCGACGCGAGTACTGCAACTGCGAGATCCGCGACAAGCTGATGGCCCAGGGCTTCGATCGCGTGAACGGCGACTACAACGACTTCTGGGCTGGCCGCAACTACCGCGCACAGCTCGGCAAGGTGAAAGCCGCGGTGTTGATGGTGCACGGGTTCAACGACTGGAACGTGATGCCGGCGCACAGCATCAAGGTGTACGAGCAACTCAAGAAGCAGGGCGGGCCGTTGATGGCGTACTTCCATCAGGGCGGTCACGGCGGCGGCGGAGTGCCGCTCTCCATGCGCAACCGCTGGTTCTCCCGCTACCTCTACGGCGTGAAGAACGGCGTCGAGAAGGACCCCAGGGCGTGGATCGTCCGCGAGAGTCCCAAGAGCAGCGGCGGCGAGGGCAGCCGCCGCAATCGACGCCCGGCTCCCGGCGTCCTGACCCCGTACGCCGACTACCCGAACCCGGCAGCGAAAACCGTCACGCTGCACCTCTCGGCCGGCGGCCAGAAGTCCGGGGGGCTCAGCACGAACCGCAGCCAGCGGCAGGGCGAAGAGACCCTCATCGACGACGTGAACCACTCGGGCTCGAAGCTCGCCGCCGCCGAGGAGTCGCCGCACCGGCTGCTCTACTCGACGCCCGAACTCGCCGCGCCCGTCCACCTCTCGGGGACGCCGAAGATCACCGTACGCCTCTCGTCGAACAAGCCCGCGGCGAACTTCTCCGTGTGGCTCGTCTCACTCCCTTGGACCCGGACGCGCCTGATCACCGACAACGTCATCACCCGCGGCTGGGCCGATCCGCAGAACCACGCCTCGCTCACCAACGGCACGGCCCTCGAGAAGGACAAGTTCTACGAGATGACGTTCGAGCTCCAGCCCGACGACCAGATCATCCCGGCCGGACAGAAGATCGGCCTCATGATCTTCTCCAGCGACCGCGACTTCACCCTGTGGCCCGAGCCAGGAACGCGCGTAACCCTCGATCTCGACCAGACCTCCCTCGAGCTTCCGGTCGTCGGCGGCACGAAGGCGCTCAAAACGGCGATGGGACGGTAGTCCCGCGTATGAACAGCTGATGCGACCCTCACCCACCCACCTGATCGCGTGTCTGACCGCCTTGGCCGTCTCGGCCATCGCCCAGCCTTCCCAGCAGCGCCTGACCGCCGAGAAGCTGTTCGATCCCACGCACGTCATGGACGTCCGGATCGAGCTGCCCAAGGCCGACTGGGACGAGCTGCGCCAGCAGGGACGGGCGTTCGCGTCCGCGCTCGGCAAGACCCCTCCCGAGCGACCGTACTCCTACTACAAAGGCACCGTGATCATCGACGGCGTCCGCGTCGAGAACGTCGGCATTCGCAAGAAGGGCTTCATCGGCTCGTTGGACGAGACGCGTCCGTCGCTCAAGGTGAAGTTCGCCGAGTACGTGGACCAGTCCCCCATCGACGGCCTTGATCGCCTCACGCTGAACAACAACAAGCAGGATCGGTCCCAGTCGAGCCAGTTCCTCAGCTACCGCATGTACACCGCCTGCGGAGTGCACGCGCCACGCTGCGGATTCGCGAAGGTCACCGTGAACGGCCACAACCTCGGGATCTACTCCCACGTCGAGTCGATCAAGGCCCCGTTCCTGAAGCGCCGGTTTGGCGACGACTCGGGACACCTCATCGAAGGGACCGTGGCCGACTTCTACGTAGATCGCCTGGGGAAATTCGAGCCCAAGACGCCGACGTCGAAGACGGCGATTCTCGCGGATCTCGCGAAGGTCCTGGCCGAAGACGAGGTGGACATGAAGGCGCTGGCCAAGCTCGTCGACATCGACGCCTTCACACGTTTCTGGGCGACCGAGAGCCTGATCTGCTTCTGGGACGGCTACAACCTCAACCAGAACAACTTCTACGTCTATCGGTCCCCGAAGAACCGCAAGCTGTATTTCATCCCGTGGGGAACGGACTGCGCGTTCGAGGGGGCGATGCCGCTGCCGCCCTACCGCATCAAGCCGAAGTCGGTGCACGGCAACGCCCTCCTCTCCCATCGGCTCTTCGCGAACGCGACGGCCCGGGCGAACTACAAGAAGACGTTCGAGGGCCTGCTCGCGAAGCAGTTCAACGAGAAGAAGTTGCTCGCAGAACTCGATCGCATCGAAGCACTCCTCGAGGATTCGCTCCACGAGTCGCAGGACGACTTCCACAAGCACCTCGCCAAGCTGCGGCGGTTCATCAAGGGGCGCCGCGACGGCCTCGAAGGCGAGCTGGCCGATTGGCCGGTCAAGCTGAAGGCCCAGCCGCGCCAGCCCATCTACTTCAAGAAGATCGGCACGGCCGCGGGCTCGTTCTCGACGACCTGGCGCGAGAAGGCACCGTCCGACCCCCTGACCAACGGCAAGACCGATCTGAAGCTCACGGTCGACGGTGAAGTCGTCGCGTTCAAGCAGATCGGAGTCAGCGCCGAACGCAGCACGTGGCCGCGTCCGGGCGAGCGCGGTCCGAAACCACCCAACCTGGTGTTCACGGGGACGCGCAAGTCAGACGGCAAGATCGTCGTCGTTGCGTTCGGATGCCCCATCCGCCACTTCCACCCGACCGAGGGCAAGCCGACCAAGGCCGAAGGCATCATGTTCGTCGGACGCATGGGCTTCCTGAACTTCAAGGCAATGAGGATGCTCTCCGGCACCATCCACTTCGCTGCCGCCGGGTTCAAGCCGGACGCGCCCGTCTCGGGCACCTTCAAACTGACGATCGTGAAGATGGTCGGTAGCTGGTAGGAGCACCGGGTAAGGTCTTGCGTGGAGGTCCCGCGCATGACCCGTCTTCCCTGGCCGCTCCTCGTTCTCGGCGGTGTTTTCCTCGCCGCCGCCTGTAGCTCCTCTCCCGATGGCCAACCCGCCGCGCCCGGCTTCGACGCCGTCGCCGCGGAACTCGCACGCGTCATCGAACACGAGATGGAAGCGAAGGGCCTCCCCGCGGTGTCGATCGCGCTGGTCTCCGATCAGCGGATCGTCTGGTCGCGGGGGTTCGGAGTCGCTGACGCAGATCGCGAGACACCGGCAACATCGCGCACCATGTATCGCGTCGGGTCGGTGTCGAAGCTCTTCACGGACATCGGCGTCATGCAGCTCGTCGAGCGGGGCGAGCTGGACCTCGACGCGCCGGTCCGGCGCTACGTTCCCGAGTTCGATCCGGGGGGGCCCGGCGCCGACGGCATCACGCTGCGACAGCTCACGTCCCATCGCTCGGGGATCGTCCGCGAGCCGCCCATCGGCAACTACTTCGAGGATGGCGAGCCGACCCTCGCGGCGACGGTCCAGAGCCTCCGGGGAACGGGCCTGATCTACCCGGTCGGAACGCAGACCAAGTACTCCAACGCCGGGATCGCCGTCGTGGGCTACACCCTCGAGAAGACCCAGCAAGAGCCCTTCGCCAGCTACCTGAAGCGCAATGTCCTCGACCGCTTGGGCATGACGGACTGCGCATTCGAGAAGACGCCCGCGATCGAACGCCGACTCGCCAAGGCGGTCATGTGGCGCCACGATGGCCGCGAGTTCGTCGCGCCGACGTTCGAGCTCGGAATGGCCCCCGCCGGCAGCCTGTACGCGTCAGTCGACGACCTCGGGAAGTTCCTGAAGGCGGTGTTCCGCGGTGGCGGCGATGTCCTGAAGCCGGCGACGCTCGAGCAGATGCTCACCGCGCAGGACGGGAGCGGCTACGGCATCGGTTTCCGCCTCAAGGACTTCGACGGCCATCGATGGTGCGGACACGGCGGTGCGATCTACGGCTTCGCCACCCAACTCGCGTTCCTCCCGGACGAGAAGCTGGGGGTCGCGGTCGTGACGTCGGTGGATTGCGCCAACGCCGTGATGCGCCGGATCTCGGATCTCGCGCTCCAGCTGATGCTCGCGCAGCGCGCCGGCCAGAAGCTGCCGACGCTGCGGCTCCCCGGGCCCGTCGATGACGCGGTCGCGAAGCGGGCGGTCGGCCGGTACCGCTCCGGCGACCGGACGCTCGACATCACCCGGTCGTTCACGGGCCTCCAGGTCTTCGACGGCGCCTCCCAGTACGTATTGCGCCAGGCGGGCGACACACTGGTCATCGACGATCGGCACCGGATATCCAATGCGTTCCAACTCCGCGGAGACGGCACACTCACCGTCGGCGCCACCACCTTCTCGCGCGTCGATGTGCCATGCCCGCCGCCGCCGCCGAAGCCCTGGATGGGTCTCATCGGCGAATACGGCTGGGACCACAACGTCCTCTACGTGCACGAACGCGACGGCCATCTGTACGCGCTACTCGAGTGGTTCGAGTTCGATCGCCTGACCGAGATCAGCCGCGATGTATTCGCCTTCCCCGCGCGGGGCGGCATGTACCACGGCGAGCGCCTGGAGTTCGACCGCGACGCGAACGGGGTCGCAACGCAAGCCCGCATTGGACGCCTCGTGTTCAAGCGCCGGCCGGTCGGTCTGGCAGAGGGCGACACCTTTCGCATCGAGCCCGTCGCTCCCGTCGATGAGATACGCAAGGGCGCACTCGCCGCCACCCCGCCGCCTGAATCGAAGCCGCGCAAGCCCGACCTCGTCGACGTCGCGCAACTCGACGCGACCATCAAGCTCGATATCCGCTACGCGACGACGAACAACTTCATGAGCACGGTGTTCTACAAGCAACCCCGCGCGTTCCTCCAGCGTCCTGCCGCGCACGCGCTCGTTCGCGCCCACCGCTCGCTCGCGAAGCACGGCTACGGCATCCTCATCCACGACGCCTACCGCCCGTGGTTCGTCACCAAGATGTTCTGGGACGCGACCCCGCAGGAACAGAAGCTCTTCGTCGCCGACCCGTCGCAGGGCTCACGCCACAATCGCGGTTGTGCGGCCGACATCACCCTCTACGAGCTCGCCACCGGCAAGGTCGTCCACATGATCGGTGGCTACGACGAGTTCACCGACCGCTCTTTCGCCGACTACTCCGGCGGCACCTCCCGACAGCGTTGGCACCGCGACCTCCTCCGGCGCACGATGGAGGCCCATGGCTTCTCCGTCTACGAATGGGAGTGGTGGCACTTCGACTTCCAGGACTGGAGGGAGTACCCGATCCTCAACCTGACGTTCGAGGAGCTGTAGCCGCGTACGAGTTGGTCTGCCTGGATGGGAGCGTGGATCTCCAGAGGCTGTGAGTCAATCGGCTCCGAGGCGAGCGAAGCGCCCAGAGCGGGGCTGGCAAGGAAGGCAAAGCGAGCGGGGCAGTCCCCGTGAGCTGAGCCTGACGCAGTCCAGCGTCGCTCTGGGCTGAGCGCAGCCCG
>NYZC01000134.1 GCA_002686995.1 Phycisphaeraceae bacterium
CCCGGTGCGTACGTGCCGAGCTGATACCAATGGTATCCCGACCCGGCAATGTCTTCCATCTTGATCGACTCAATGGTCGGTTCGTGGCCTGTGGCCCTCTTGGTGTGGTCGTGCAGATCAAGTCGCAACGGGTGTGTCATCGCCTTGATCTCTGCATCGGTCAGGACGCTGCGGTTGGCGATGCCGCTTTCAGCCTCTTCGACCTCGACCACCTCGGTGCCTTCGCGCGTGTGTCCGAAGGCGTCGGCCGCGTATTGGAAATAGGCGTCGTCAGGAAGCTCTGCGAACTTCTTCGGCCGTGCAACAATGACCAGTGTCCGGCGCAGAGCAGTGGCGATGCTGTCGAGAAAGTCCCTTCGTTGGTATTCCCGGATCTCCCGCCCGGACGGGCCGGGCTCATGCGCGTCTACACGCAGCGCCCACTGTTCATCGTAGGTTTGCTTGATGCGTTCGGCGATCTGCTCACGGTCAAACGGGATATCGTCCGGCTTGTTGCCGCCCTCGATCCATTCACGATACAGCTTGGGAAACAAGACCACGGTCGCCTTGTCCACGCCCATGCGTGCGTGCCGCACGCGCTGGACAAGCACCGGCGAATCTTTCACGGCCGCCTCAGCCTGGACAAACAGAGCCTGGGCCTGCCTTAGGAACGGAACATCCAGGTACCGCAGCGCGGCCATGGTTGATCCAGGATTGAAGGCCGATGGCTTGGCCCGGGAAGCCTCCTCCGCCGTGTGAAGGTAGTCGCGCACGTGCGGCGCCGCAGGACCGTAGAACCCGTTCAGAAAGGTCTCAATCAGCGGTTCCACATCCTGATATGGATCCTCATGCAACTTCACCAGCACCCACATCCGAAAATCAAACAGTTCGTCATGCATCGGATAGCGGTAGTCGTTTAGCGTACTCACCACGTTGTGACGAAGGAATAACTGAAGATCCGGCTGAAACGTATGCTCGAGCGGCATCGGGGCCGCCATATCGCAGAACGAACTGTGGTAATCCCAGACCATGACTTTGTCGGCGATCTTTGCCCAGCCGCTGAGAAGCCTGGCAAAAGGGCCGTTTGCAGGGATGGGCTCGAGGTAGTTGCTCCGCGTATTGCAGAGCCTGATGGCCACATTTGACCGCGCCTTGATGTGTCGCGGAACCGCTTCCGTGTTCAGATATGCAAGTGTTCCGAGAATGATTTCAGGATGCTCGTCCTGGATGTGATCGGCCAGGTAGTTGAGGAAGTCGAGCAACAGACCGGCATCGGCGCCGCCCTTGGCCTTGACCACGGCCTGACAAGCTTCGCATTGACAGAACCTTGGGGAATCGTTCGGTGATACGTCGAAGTAGATGGGCGGAACCGGGTCGTTGCGGCTCTTGTTGATGTTGTCCTTGAGCTTGGCCAGGAATACCTCGCGCATCGCCTGGTTGCTCAGGCACAACTGGTTTTCCTGCACCTCGTCAAACCGCTTCCGCTTGCCGTCTGCGTCCATCAAGAACCATTCCGGATGCTGTTTGAACAGCGCATCCGTGGGCGGAAGGTAGAAACAGAATGTGTGGCAGAAGTTCGGCGGGCCGTATTTGCTCTCGCCGCCGTATTCAGAGGGAATGGGCCAGCAATAATGGAAATTGATCCGGTTCCGCGCGGCGCTTCGCGGATCCTGACTGAATGCGGCTGTATAGGCCATTGCACGCTGAGCAAAGACCGGCTCACCGTGCCGGTCCAGCGGGCCAATGGTCAGTGTGGGCTTGTCCGGCACATGCTCGGCCCACGCGCTCCACCAATGCACGCCTACCACATCCTCCAGGAAATGGTACACGGCATAAAGCGTACCCCGCGGTCGGCCGCCGGCCAGGACAAGCACATTGGCCTTTCGGCGCATGAACCAATGCTCCGGACCCAGCAGGCTCGCGTTGATGTCCATGTCCCGCGCATAGTGCGTGGCGCCGACCGCGATCAGCGTTTGGCCCGCCTCAGGCGTGGACTTCTGCTTGCCTTCAGTGACAATCCCAAACTCGGTTCCGGTCACCTTGCCCAGGTACGCCGCCAGCTCTCTTGCCGCCGTCCGCTCGGGGGCAATGGCGTCCTGCGCCACCAGGATGATGGCGAGAGACTTGCCGTTTTCAGCCAGCACCAAATCTTTCATAGGAGAAAAATTGCCTTATTCGCTCTGATCAAGAAAGACACGAAGAGCGGATACATACGATTCCGACTTCGCGAACCGACAGTTGATTGGCGGATTCGTCGGCGGCGCCAGCGAATTCCTTGTTCGTATTTGTAGCTTTTCGTGGCTCTTCGTGACTTCTCGTGGCTATGAATCCGCGGCCGACCGGTTACACCCTGATCCATAATCAATCTCTCCCGCGCCTGCGCCGAAAGAACTCCGAAAGCACCGCCCCGCACTCCTGCGCCATCACGCCGCGCGTGACCTCGAGCCGATGATTGAAACGCTCGTCCGTCGCGAGCTCGTAAAACGTATGGACGCATCCCATCTTCGGATCGGCGGCGCCGTAGACCAGGCGGCGGATACGGGCGTTGATCAGAGCGCCGACGCACATGGGGCAGGGCTCGAGGGTCACGGCGATCGTCGCGTCTTCGAGACGCCAGGATCCGAGATGTTGCGCCGCGCTGCGCAGGGCGACGATTTCGGCGTGCGCCGTGGGATCGCGGCGCGACTCGCGAAGATTGTGCGCCTCGGCGAGAACTTCGCCGTCGAGCCAGACGACGGCGCCGACGGGCACCTCACCGGTATCCGCGGCGCGTCGCGCCTGTTCGAGGGCGCGGCTCATCATCTGCTCGTCGGTGGGCGCCGTCATTGGCGAATCAGGCCGCCTCTCGAGGTAGATCGGAAGTCAGCCTGTTCACGATGAAGACGCAAAGGGTCATCCCCGTGACGCCCGAGATCCATGCGAAGAACTGGGTCGCCTTCGCCGGAAACAGCTCGGCGCCGCATAGAAGATATTTCGCCTGGATCGTCTGTTGCGTACCGGCCAGCGCCGCAACACCGTGATCGACGTCGATCGTGACCTGGTAGTTGCCATTCTCGAACGGGTAGAAGAACGCAAGCTGGAGCGATCGGCCGTCATCGCCACCGCCGCGATCTTCCGGATCCATCTCCAGGGACTGGATCATCTCGCCGTCAAGGTCGTGGATCGAGATGCGACCTTTGAGGTCTTGCAGGTCCTTCAGCGCGGGACGTGCTCGCTTCTCGTCATCCTGTCCGATCGAAAGAAAGAAGGCCTCACCGTGAGATACCTGGCATGTCTGCCGAAATTGTGAGCTGAAGGTTCCCGGTTGCGACAAGTCCACTGTCATCGTCACCGGGCGAGCGTCGACCCATTTGTCAAAAGTACCAAACAACCGGCGGGACTCGACGATGAAATGGACCGCAGCAGCAAGAAGCGCCGTTGCGATCAGCGTGCCGACGACGGTCCGCGTAGTGATCCGTGTAGTGATCCGTGTAGTGATCCGTGTAGTGATCCGTGTAGTCATCCGTGTAGTGATCCGTGTAGTCATCCGTTGACGCATCTAGTCAAGTCCTTCGTCAGCCAGTAATCATAATCGGTACAATTCAATCGACTCTTCGACTCTTCGACTCTTCGACCCCCATACGTCCGTGCCGCGTTCCGCCCTCGCTCCTGCCGTCCTCATCCTCCTGCTCGCGATCATCGTGGGCGTGCCGGTCCTGCTTGCGCCGCCGGAGCCATCGCAGACCGACGACGGACCGCGACTGGTGGTTCTGACGCCGCACAACGAGCAGATCCGCTACGAGTTCGGCCGTCGGTTCAACCGCTGGCGCGTCGAGCAGGGCCGCTCGCCGGTGCAGTTCGACTGGCGCACCTCGGGAGGCACCAGCGACCTGCGGCGCACGGTGATGGACCAGTTCCGGGTGAAGATTCGGGACGGGCGTGAGGATGAGGGCATCGGCTGCGACTTGTTCTTCGGCGGCGGCGACTACGAGCATGGCCTGCTCGCACGGGGCCTCTCGACGGAGCGCGACGGCGCGTCCGTGTCGATCTCGCTGTCGGTCGCGGCGCATATTCCGGAGGGATTCCTGGAGGAGGCGTACGGCGGCACCGTCATCGGCAGCGAACCGCTCTACGACAAGGAGCATCGCTGGCTCGGCGTGGCGCTGTCCAGCTTCGGCATCGTCTACAACCGCGACGTGCATCGGCGTCTCGGGCTCGACGAGCCGAGGACCTGGTCGGATCTCGTCGATCGCCGGTACGCGCACTGGGTGGCGCTGGCCGACCCTGCGCATTCCGGCTCGATCGGTGCGACCTACAACGCGATTCTCCGGCACCTGGGGTGGGACGAAGGCTGGCGCGTCCTGCGCCGCGTGTTCGCCAACGCCCGCTACTTCACGTCGAGCGCGGGCAAGGTGCCGGTCGACGTTTCGGCGGGCGAGGCCGCGGCCGGCATGTGCATCGATTTCTACGGCCGCTTCCAGGCGGGCGCCATCGGTGGTGATCGGATCGGATACGTCGATCCGGCGTATTCGACGGCGATCACCGCAGACCCGATCAGCATTCTGCGCGGCGCGCCGAATCGAGAGGTTGCCAACGAGTTCGTTCTCTGGCTGTTGTCGATCGACGCGCAGCAACTGTGGCAGCGTCGGAAAGGCAGCGAAGACGGTCCGGAGCGCTTCGAACTTCGCCGGCTTCCCATCCGGCGCGACGTGTATACGGTCGAACGGATGAAGACCTGGACCGACCGGACGAACCCGTACGACGTCGCCGCGTCCTTTCCCGCGGGAATGCCGAACTTCTACCGGACCGTGGCGCCGGTTTCACACGCGCTGGCCATCGACATTCACGCTGACCTGCGCCGCGCCTGGGAGGCGATCGGTCGTGAGAGCGACCCGGCACGCCGAGCGGCGATGGAAGCCGAGTTCGATGCCATGCCCGAAGACCTGCGGATTCCCTGGCCGGACGACGCCATGCGACGGGACTGGAAGCAGATGCTGTCGGATCCTGATCATGCCCGACACCATGAGACCGCGGCGGTTCTCGCGCAGTTCATGTCGCATCTGAAGACGATTCTCAAGGACCCGGAGCTTCGCGTGGCGAAGCGTCTCGAATGGACGGGGTTCTTCCGCGCGCGGTACCGGTCGATCGCGAGTCGCTGAGGATCGCGCATGCCGCAGTCCAGGACCTGAAGGTCGGTCGCGGAACTGTCGATGTCCACCGCGCTGCCCGGAGCGCAGGTACATTCGACCTTCGACGAGCCGACGCGCGGGCGGAGCCCGCGTTACGATGCGTCCCCGTGGCGCGACGCAATGCCAGGATCTGGGTGCCCCTCTGCCTGCTCGCGATCAGTGCGCTCTACGGCTGGTTGCGTCAGGGCGACGACGCCGTCGTCACCGCCGATGCCGGGACGATCGAAAGGCTGTTCGAGACCCGTCGTTCCGGTGTCGTCGTGGAGGGGCAGGGCGAAGTCGGGAAGGTGCTCTCAGACGACGTCGAAGGATCCAGGCATCAGCGCTTCATTCTTCGGCTCGCGTCCGGCCACACGCTGCTCATCAGCCACAACATCGACCTCGCGCCGCGCGTCGAAGGCGTCAAGGCGGGTGACGACGTGGCGTTCCGCGGCCAGTACGAATGGAACGAGCGAGGCGGCGTCGTCCACTGGACGCACCACGACCCGCGCGGCAACCGGCCCGGGGGGTGGCTGCGCCATGCCGGAGAGACCTATCGGTAGCCATTCTCCCAGGCGCCGAGGGGCCCGGGCCCGACCCGCCTGCATTCACCCCCGATCGAAGACAGCATGATGGAGTGCATCCGCGACGCGCTGCAGTCGATCCCGTTGCTCCAGTCGCGACAGCAGGTCGCCCGGCAGTCGCGTCGCGCCGTTGACGGCCCCCCAGATCGAGCCGCTCATCGCACCGATCGTGTCCGCGTCGCCTCCGCACGCGGCGACGCAGCGATGCAGTTCGACGAACGGTCGCGCGAGGTGCGAAAGGCCCAGATACAAGGCGGTGACACATGACTCGACCGCTGCGACGCCGCGCCCCAGGCGCTTCGCAACCTCAGCCGCCGGCGGTGGCGATCCTTCTTCAAGCCATTGACGGGCGATGGCGATCCGCTCTTCAAACTCAGGTTGGGAGCAGCACCCGCCTGCGTGTCGCATGATCTCGCGCGGATCCGTCGTGGTCAGTGACCTGCCGACGGCCGCCGCGATGAGCACCGCGCCTTCGACGCCGAGCGGATGCGCATGCGTGATTCGCGCCGAAGCGTCGGCCATTTCGATAAGCACATCCGTGTCGTTTGCGCAATAGAGACCGATGATCGGGGCCCGCATCGCGCCGCCGTTGCCGTACGACCCGTCGGGATAGACGCAACGGCTTGCGTCGCGCCAGGAAACGCCGCGCCGGATGCGTTTGAGCAGCTTCGCGGCGCCCGGCCCGTAGCCTCGGCTCCAGCGGTAGCCTGCGGCGAATCGCCGGGCAAGATCGTCCTGGTCGAGCCGGCCCCGATCGATCAGCGATTCCGCGAGATCGAGCGACATCTGCGTGTCGTCGGTCCAGCGCATCTCCCCGTTGCGCGTCCGCCCGATCAGCTTCCACAGCGCACGCTCGAGCGGCCCACCCTCGTACGGGGCGCCGAGGGCGTCCCCGAGGGCAAGCCCGAGCATCGCGCCGGAGAATCGATCACGTGACAAACGGTTCATCAAGCTGTTTAATTTAATGAGCCCCGCTTCCGTCGGACGCACGTTTCTGCAGCATCGCCATGATTGTCAGCCCGGCGCGCACCTGCTGATCGACCTCCACTTCGATCTTCGGCTCCAGCGTCGCCGGCAGGTACAGTTCGGTCGTCGACCCCAGCTTGATCATGCCCAGCCTCTGACCGCGCTGATAGATCCGCTCCGGCATCGCGGCGCAGACGATCGTCCTCGCGAACTGTCCGGCGACCTGGCGCACCGCCGCGACGTGATGGTGGTGCGTCGGGTGCACCATGACGATCAGGTTGCTCTCGTTGGCCTCGACGCCGCGCGGATTCAGTGCGCTCAGATGATCCCCCGGCCTGTGCTCGACGCTTTCGATCCGTGCATGGCACGGACAACGATTGATATGGACGTTGAAGACGCTGAGGAACACCCGGATACAGATCGCCGGCGCGCCGAAGGGTTCGTAATGATCGACCTTGTGGATGGACGTGATGCGCCCGTCCGCGGGGCTCACGACGACGCCGCGCTGCGTGGGCACGCGGCGCTCCGGATCGCGGAAGAAGCTGAGTACCGCCGCGGTCAGGGCGAACACCGGCAGCGCGAGCCACCAGAGGCCGACCCCGAGCAGCGTGCCGCCGAGCATGACGCCCATCGCCAGCGACGCCATCCATTCGCGTTTGCCGTAAACGCTGAGCATGGCCGCCCGGGCCGGGCTACTGCCTCGTTTTACCGATGAAGAACCCCACGATACCGAGCACCGCCGCGACGACGATCATGATCCCGGTGTACATCATGACCTTGCCAGAATCCGCGGCGATCGTCCGGGTCAGCGCGCTGCCGACGCCGGCGACCGCGTAGATGGAGACGATGAGCGACATGACCAGTGCGATCGTGGCGGCGAGCAGGAACCCGATCGTGAGCCCCCAGCCCGGCGGATCGTAAGGCTCCATGTAGGCGCCCATGGGCATCGCCATGCCCATCTCAGGGCTGCTCGGCACGCCTTCCAGGCCGGTGCCGGGCGCGCCGGCTGCCGTATCGAAAGCGCCGGAGGAGCCGGGCAGCGGACCGACCTTGGTGTCGGCGCCGCTGTCACCCGGATAGATCTCGTCGAGTAGCTCGGCGCCCAGGCTCGTGTCGTCGCTCTCGCGCGTCAGGTCGAGCAGGCCGCTGCCGGAGCCCACGCTTTCGAGAACGAGGTCGCTGTCGCTCGAGTCGGAGTCCTTCGACGGATCGTTGACCTGCGTCTGGGCGAGGTGATCGACCTCGCTGATCTCGTTCGCGTCGAAGACGTTGATGCCGCTGGCCTGCGAGTCGACGCTCGGGGTCGGGATGCCGTCCTGGCTTCCGTCGAGCGCGGGCGTCGGGATCGCGTCCTGGGCGGAGGAGAGACCGGTGCTGTCCAGCGTGGCCGTGTCGTGCCCGTCCTGGACCGGAATGCCGCTGCCTGAGAGGGCCGAGCTCTGCTGCTGGGCGAGCGCGTCCACCTGCTCGCGACGGAACATGATCTTGTCCCGATCGTGGTAGGCCTGGAGCTTGCCGGTCGTGCCCAGCTCACGGATCTTCTGCTGGTCGACGCCCAGCCGCTCCGCTGCCTCCTCGAGGGTGTAGAAAATCTTCGCCATCGCATCAGGCTCCTTCTGGGCCGGGCCGCGCCGGCCCGGAATGGACGGAATCCTGCGCTACGGGCCAGGGCGGCCCGGCTCAGTGGGGTCACCCTGACCACCGGGGACCGGAAACGCCGTCCGTGCCGTCCGGCCTCGACAAACCATAGGATAATCCCGTCCCGAGATCAAGATTCGCAGGTCCCGGCACCGATGGGATGATTGCCGCAGGACGTTGCGGCGACCCGGTTTGCGGTCCGTCCTCGCCGCTGCCGGCGGCCGCGGGACGCCCGCATTCGAATCTCCATGATCACGCACGACCGGCTCATCCAGTCCGAGACGCTGTACCTGGCCGACCTGCCGACGCCCCTGGAGGGTCTGCGGATTGCCCACCTCAGCGACATCCACATCTCGCGCCAGCGGCGCCGGTGGCGGCGCATCATCAGGCTCATGCGGCAGATTCGCGTCGACCTGGTGCTCATGACCGGCGACTACATCACGACGGCGGGGCAGGAGCCGGTCGGCGCCCGGGTGATGACCCAGCTCATCGAATCGCTGCAGCCCAGGCTGGGCACGTACGGCGTCTTCGGCAACCACGACACGTGGGAGCTCCGCCAGCTGCTGGACGATCTCACGATTCGCTGGCTCGACAATGAGGCGCTCATGGTCGACGGCCTGCCGCTGAAGATCACCGGCTTCGAGGCTGATCCGCACGCACAGCCCGACAGCGTCGCGGCGCTCTTCGACGCGCCCGGGGCCGGCACGCCGGAATCGGGTGCGTGCCCCGTCCATCTCCTGCTCTGCCATTACCCTTTCTACCTGCCGGTCGCGGCGGACCTCGGCGTCGACGTGATGTTCACCGGGCACACGCACGGCGGCCAGTGCCGGCTGCCGGGTGGGCGGGCGCTCGTCAACTCGACGGATCTGCCCCTGAGGCTCACGTCGGGCATTCTCCGGCACCGCGACACGATCGCCGTCGTTTCCCGCGGGCTCGGCGAGGTGAGGATACCCCTGAGGCTGTTCTGCCCGCCCCATGTGCTGATCTACACGCTCCGGTCGGGCCCGATGCACGGCCGCTACTGCGACGACATCACCAACGTCCAGCCGTGGTGAGGTCCTGATTCGCGCGTCGCGATGCTCGACCCGGAATCGCGAATCGGCATGCTCGGCATGCTCGGCATTCAAGGATCTGAAATCCCCCAGGTCGTGTCCCGTAAGTCAGCCGACGGCCCAGGGCCGAGCGATAGGCCCGTGAGCGGGGAGGCCGAAGCAGGCGATGTCGCTGGGCATCGGCGATGCCGGCCGACGCCAGGATGACTTGCGGGACACGACCTAATCGCTGACCTGGTCGAAGTACTCGAGGCGAAGCTGCCTGGCTTCGCGGACGCGGTCATGAAGCTCGACGGCGTTTCGGCGGTAGGCGCAGAGCACGGTCAGGATGGTGCTGACCAGCATGTAGATCAGCACGCCGATGAAGGGCAGGGCGCTCCTGAAGATTTCCCATTCCATTCCTGCAACTGTATCGGCACAAAATGCCGCGAGCGACGTAAAATAGGGTATGCCGAACGGGGTATCCCGCTTGCTGCCGGTGGGCCTGATCGCGGTCGTCCTCTGCGCCGAGGCCTTCGGGCAGTCCGAGGGGGGCCTGATCGAGGTGGCGGTCAAGCCGGTCGACGTCGGCATCAACGGCCACGTCCGGCCGGGGGACTGGGCCGGCCTGCTGGCCCGGGTCCGCAGCCGCCACCCGAAGCCCCGGACCGTCATCTGCCAGTGGGTCCTCTCCGACATTGACGGCGACGAGCCGCACCTGAGCCGGCGGGTCACCCTCTCGCCGAACGCGGAGCACGCGATCTGGCTGTACGCGCCGCTTCCGGTCACGACCGCGCCGAGCACGCGCTGGCGGATCAACGTCGTTGACGAAGTCGACGGCGAGCCGGGCGATCTCCTGGCGTTCACCATCCAGAGACCCCGCGCCCCGATCGAGATCGTTGGCCAGGACAGGCGCGTCATCGGCATCACGGGCCGGTGGGCGATGTCGCTCACCGAGCTTTACGAGTCGGAAGTCTTCAGGAACGAGGCCACCGTCTACATCCGGGGAATTCAACTCGCGACGCTGCCCGATCGGTGGTTCGGGCTCTCGACGCTTTCGACGCTGATCTGGACGCCGCAGGGCGATGAGCCGAACAGCGCCGAGATAAGGCCGGGCACGCAGCAGGCCATTCTCGAATGGGTTCGACGCGGCGGTCACCTCGTCATCGTGATGCCTACCGACCAGGATCCGTGGTCGAGTTCGTTCCTGGCCGAGGCGATGCCTCCGGTGACCGTCGGCGCGATCGACAACGCCGAGATCATTCCGTCCTGGATCGGCACGGTCACGCCGCCGGGTTACAAATCGACGTTTCGCACCTTCGAGCCGCTGCCGCAGGCGATGCCCGGCGAAGTCTCGGTGCTGTTCAGCGATGCCGACACCGGGCTGCCGATGGTCGTGGCCCGGGGATACGGATTCGGTCGCGTGACCCTCATCGGGATCGACCTCACCGACCCGCTGCTGCGGCGCGGCTATCCGGAAGCCGAGTACCGCTTCGAAAGGGGATTGTGGGGCGGCGTGTTCGGCTGGAACAGCCCTGCGTACGCGCCGCCGGAGATCAAGCAGATGCAGGAGAAGGAGAATCTCTCCGGCCCGTACGACCGCTCGACCGTCGACCTGGGCGAGATCGCGGGGTTCGGGCTCTCGATGCAGCGGGCGACCGGGGCGGCGCTGCTGCTGGCGATCTTCGTGTTCGCGGTGTATTGGGTCGCGGCCGGACCGGGCGCGCACCTGGCCCTGCAGCGCCGCAAGCTGCTGGCCCACAGTTGGCTCGTGTTCTTCCTCGTCGTCGTGCTGTTCAGCCTGATCAGCTGGGGTGGCGCGCTGGTCATCAAGCCGCACCGCGCCGACCTGCGCCACGTGACGTTCCTGGACGTCGACGAGCGATCGGGCCTCGCCCGCGCCCGCAGCTGGATGACGGTCTACAAGCCGAGCCACGGCGCCGTCACGCTTCACCTCGAGCCTGACCGCAAGGGCGGCGCGCCGGGCACGCTCGCGAGCGTCGGGGTCGACGCGACGGACCGGGAACGCGGGTTCATCGACACGCAGGAGTACCTGATGTCCGCCGCGTCACCGCGCCGGGCGGCGTTCCCCATCCGCGCCACGACGCGCCGGATCGCCCTGGACTACCTCGGCGGAAACGACCACGAGCACTACGAGTCATGGGTCATGCCGAGCGCCAGCATGAGCTGGAACGGCAGGACGCTCAACGCGACGCTCGTGCACGGACTGCCCGGCACGCTGAAGGAGGTCGTCGCGGTTTACTGCCCCGGCGGCAGCGCGCCCGCGACCGTGCGGAAGAAGCTGAAGGAATGGCCGCCGCGTGACCCGTGGGTCTGGAACAAGGGGCACGAGGATCACTGGAATGAAATCGTGAGGAAGCCGCCGGGCCGGGACATGGAGCACGAGAAAGCGCGAAGCCGGCGATGGCGCGGATTCCTCGGCGACTTCACGCGCGAGCGTCATGAGCCGAAGGATCAGCGGAAGCTCTGGCGCACGGTCTCCCTCCTTTCATTCTACGATGCGCTGCCCGTGCCGGATGTCTGGAGCAGCGGCGACGGCGTCATCATGGGTCAGGGCTACCATGCCTATCAGCGGACGCAGGGGCGCGGGCTCGATCTCACGCACCTGCTCCGCATCAAGTGCCTCATCGTCATCGGCCTGCTGGAGGATTCGCCCCTGCCGGTGCCGATGACGATCGACGGCGATCCCGCGCGCGGCAAGGGGCTGACGGTCGTACGATGGATCAGTCGTCTTGACTGATCACCTTTCCGAGCGGTCACCATGATTGAAACGATCAACCTGACGAAGCGATACGGGCAGCTCATGGCGCTGTCGAACCTGAATCTCAAGGTCGACGAGGGCGACTGCTTCGGCTTCATCGGACCCAACGGCGCCGGCAAGACGACGACCATCAAGATCCTCGCGACGCTGCTGAAGCCGACGTGGGGCGAGGCCAGGATCGACGGGCTTTCCGTCGGGCCGGTCAATGCGCGGCAGGTCCGGTCGATCATCGGCTACGTTCCCGACTATTTCGGATCGTATCCCGACATGGTCGTCCGCGAGTACCTCGAGTTCTTCGCGGCTTCGTACGGGATTCGCGGCGCGCAGCGCAACCGTGTGATCGACGACGTGTTTGCGCTGACCGACCTCGGATACAAGTCCGACGCGGAGGTGAACGGGCTCTCGCGCGGCATGCAGCAGCGGCTCTCGGTCGCGCGCGTGCTGCTGCATGATCCGAAGGTGCTGCTGCTGGACGAGCCCGCGTCCGGACTCGACCCGCGGGCCCGCATCGAGATCCGTGAGCTGCTGAAGGAGCTGCACCGGATGGGCAAGACCATCCTGATCAGCTCGCACATCCTTCTGGAGCTCGCCGACCTGTGCAACAAGGTCGGCATCATCGAGCGCGGCGAGATGCGGTTCACCGGGACCGTGCAGGAGATCATGGATCGCGCGCGGGTGGAAGTCGTGCTCCACGTCGGCGTGGCCGATCGCATCGACGACGCGTCGCAACTTGTCGAGCGCGTCCAGGGCGTGTCGTCGGTCGAACGGCGCGACGGTCACCTTCGCCTGGTGCTCGATCAAAAGCAGGGCGATCCGTCGCTGGTCGCCCATCATCTCGTCGCGAAGGGATTCCGCCTGACGCGCCTCGAAGAGGAGAAGGTGAACCTCGAGACGGCGTTCATGAGGCTGACGAAGGGGCTCGTGCAGTGAAGTGAGATACGCGCCGAGTGCGCGTATCTCACTTCAGGCTTCACACGAAGCGCTCGGAGCCGGAGGGGCGTAGAGCCCAATCCTGTTCGGCACGGATTTCGCTTCGGCTTGCGCTGCCGAGCCGGGTCGTCCCCGGCCCGGTGTCGGGGTTACGGAACAACACAAACAGCAAACACCGGGGCCGGCCCCGATTTCTGCCCCGCCCGGATCCCGGGCCGCTCCAGTGCACTACAGATCAAGCTTGTCATCCTTGCCGCGCCGCCCGTCACGGTCGCCGCGCCGGCGTTGCTTGCCGCGTTCGTGCTTCCGGCCGCGATCCTTGCGGGCTTCGTCGCGACGCTTCTTCGCAAGTTGCAGGTTCTCGTCGAACTGCTTTTGCTGATCGGCGTCGAGGATCGGGCGGATCTGCGCCGCGGCGTCCTCCATGGAGGGGGCGGAGGCGTGCAGCGCCTTGGCACGCTCGCGGAGCTTCTTCATCTGCGCGCGAATTTCGTCGAGCTCCGCCTTGTGCTCCTTGCGCCACTGCTTTCGCTGATCCTTGATCTTCGACATGGCTTCGCGGACCTGCTTGCGCTGGCCCTCGTTGAGATCGAGATCGCGCATCAGGCGCCGCATGGGACCGCCGCGCCCCTTCCGCCGGCCGCTGAAGCCGCGGTCGCCTTCGCGCTGGCGGCCTTCGGCTCGGGGCCCCGCGAGCATGTCGTCGTCGGAGCGTTCGGCGAGCACCGTGGTGCCGGCGCCGAGGGTCAGCGCGATCATGAGGGTGACGATGGTGAGCAGGCGTCGGTTCATGTCATGGTCTCCTTGAGTTCGGGGTCTAGATTCATCCGGTGTCACTTCTCGTCACCGTGACGAGAAGGTCGAAGGTCGAAGGTCGAAGGTCCAAAGTCGAAAGCGGAACTGTCGATGCCTCGCGCTGGCACGGAATCAGGTCCTTTCGACCTTCGATTTTTGACTTTCCGACCTGCGGGCGAAACCCGCGTTAGATTCTTCCGGTGTGGCTTCTCGTCACGGCGACGAGAAGTCGAAGGTCCAAGGTCCAAGGTCGAAAGCGGAACCGTCGAAGCCCCACCGCGCCGGACGGAGTCAGGTTCTTTCGA
>NYZC01000135.1 GCA_002686995.1 Phycisphaeraceae bacterium
CATCGACGATGCACAACGACATCGCCTGCTTCGGCCTCCTTGCCAACGGACGATTCGCTCGGTCTTGGGCCCGCGGCAGAGTTCTGAGACAGAGCCTGAGCTATCAGTCGTTAAGCCGATCGTTATTTTTTATTTCGTACCGGGCTTCCGGCGATCGACGAGTTGGCGGGCGCGCCGTCGAGACGCACGGCGCTGCGGCGGTCCGTCTGCCATCCGGCCTCGCAGCGTCGATTTCGCGCCTGTCGCACGTCTCCCTTCCGCCCGGAACGGTCTTGATTCGGCCGGTCCCCCCGGGTATCATCGCCCAATCGTCGGGTAATCGTCTTGCCCGGCATTCAGAGACCGTGACAGAAGCCCACGTCCTTCCCGACTTGCTCCGGATCGACCGCCAGCTCCCCGTCACCCGTTTCCCGGAGTCCCATCGTGAAGCTCTACGTCGGCAACATGGCCTACAGCACCACCGAGGAGTCGCTCGAGGCGCTGTTCTCGAACTACGGCGAGATCAAGGAAGTCGCCGTCATTACCGATCGTGAGACCGGTCGTCATCGCGGTTTCGGTTTCGTCACCATGGATGACGAAGGTGCCAAGGCCGCCATCGAGGCCCTCAACGGGAACGATTTCGAAGGTCGTGCCCTGACCGTGAACGAAGCCCGTCCGCGCGAGAACCGTGGCGGTGGCGGTGGCGGTGGTGGCGGTGGCGGTGGCGGTGGCCGTCGCGATCGCTGGTGAAGATCAACTCGTTACATCCCTGATCAGCTGGTGAAGGTTGGCACCGAGAATTTGCTCGCGCTGCGCCGCGTCCAGGAACGGCATCTTCTCGAACAGATCCATCGTCTGCGCGTAGGTCAGGTAGTCCAGGCAGGGCGAGTAGTCTGACGCCCACAGAAGCCGTTTGCTGCCGAACCCGTCGCGGAGCTGCTCGACATAGGGCCACGCCGTTTCGTGGGGATAGTCGTGGCCCGGATCGGTCATCGCGTAGAAGCCGCTGAGCTTGACGCGCGGGCCGGGGTAGGGGGCGATCGCGAGGATCCCCAGGTCACGGCGCGCCTGCGCCGCGTCGATCGGGCTCGTGACCTTCGGCGGCAGGCCGAGGTGCGAGCCGACGACCCGCAACTGCGGGTGCCGTTCCAGCACCGGGACGAACCCATCCCACAGCTTCAATCTGGAGTTGACGCTGATCAGCCACCGGTGGTCGACCAGCCACGACCAGGTGTCGTCGGAAACCTGCTGCAACTGCTCGACGCGCTGCTCGTCGGTGATGTACATGCTGAGCCCGACGAAGCCCTTGCCGCGCAGCGCGTCGAGCTCAGCGGGGGACGGTGCGCAGTCCGGGTTGTGGTAGGCCGTCGCCTGGATCCATGGCACGTGTGTGAGGCCGGCCAGGTACGTGTTGTTCTGCGCGCACCAGGGCAGATCGGCGAAGGCCACGACCAGCGCCGCTGTGACGCCGTGCTCGCCGGCGAGAGACTCGAACAGCTTCGCCTCGTCGATCGCGACGCCGGGCCGACCGCAGAACGATCCCTGGTAGGCGTTGTCGAAGAGGTGGATGTGGGCGTCCGCGCGTTCGGTCATGACAATTGCTCCTGCGTCGCGGCCAGCAGCCGATCCACGTCGTCCATCGTGTTGTATCCGTGGATCGCGATGCGCAGCCGTCCCGCGTGATACATGATGTGGATGTCCTGCTGGTGCAGGGCGCGGTGGATCCGCTCGGCTTCGTCATGTCGAACGGCGAGGATGCCCGCGATCGCGTTCGGTTCGTCGGGGGTCAACAGCTCGACCGGCAGCTTCTTCAGCCCCGCCAGGCACGCCTGGACGAGCGGGGCGGCGTGGCGGTCGATCGCCTCGACGCCGACCGACTCGATGTAGCCGAGCCCGGCGTTGATCGCGTAGATCGCACCGTAGTTGGGCATGCCGACCCCGTAGCTGGCCGCGCCGGGACGGCTCTGCACGTGCTCGAAGCGCTCGGGTCCGAAAGCGTCCTCGAGGTGAAACCAGCCGCCCGCCGAAGAGGTCAGGTCGGCGGCGCGCCGGGCGGGGACGCCGACCAGGCCGCCACCGTGGCAGGCCAGGATCCACTTGTGCGTGGAGCTGACGACCAGGTCGACATCGTCGAGCGAAAGCGGAATCCGGCCCAGGGCCTGCGTCACGTCCAGCGCGAGCAGGCCGGGGCAGTGGCGGCGATAGGCCTCCAGGATCGGTCCGAGCGGGATCCGGTAGCCGTTGTAGAAGCTGACCAGCGAGACGGTGAGCAGGCGCGTCTTCGGGCCGAGCAGCGGGACGAGATCCTCGATCCGCAATGCGCCGTCGCGGGCGCGCCAGATCCTGACGGTGGCGGGACACGAAGGCTGGAGCCACCCGGTCGCGCCGGACGGGAAGTCCAGGTCGTTGATGATGACCTCGTCGCCCTCGCGCAGCCCGAGCGCGACGCGCGCGAGGTTGTACGCTTCCGACGAGCAGGAGCAGATGCCGATCTCGTCGGCGCTCAGCCCGTAGGCGCGGCCGACGCGCTCGCGGGCGGCTTCGCGCTGCTGCTCGTGCAGCGGCCGGCCGTCCATCCCGAGCAGCCGGTCGCGGGCGTACTGCGCGAGCGCCTCGGCGACAACGGGCGGGGAAATGCCCTCGGCCGCGGTGTTGAGGTAGGCACGGTCGCGTAATGACGGGAAATCACGTTGACGTGTGGCGTCCGTAAGCATGAGAGGGTCGATCGTAACGGAAGTGGCCACGCTTCGGAGTCGGCCTGGGGAAGTCGATCGACCTCAGCGATGCGCCGCGATCTGCCTTCGCATCTCGTCCAGGACGCGCATGTTGCCGATCGTGTCGGCGCGCGTCACCTTCGGCGCGGCGCCGTTGCGGACCGTCGCGGCGAAATCATCGGCTTCGAGAGCGTAGAGCGGCTTGCCCGCGTTCACCTCGATTGTTTCGGGTGGTGGCGGCGGACCCCTCCGCGCGCGGTCCTGGGCAGGGGGATGGCTCCGCTTCATGACGTACGTCGCGCCCTGGACCGGCGGCTTCCACGGAATCGGCACCTCGATGAAACCCTCCGCGCCGCAGAGGTCCGCGGTGTTGTCCGCGTGAAGGGTCATGCCGCACGTGAAGGTGGCGATCAGCCCGTCGTCGAAGTGCAGCACGCCCGCCGTGATGTCGTCGACCGCGGATTCGTGCCGGTGGTGCACGACGTGTATTCGAGTGGGCTCGGCCTGCGCGAGAAACCGCGAGAAGCTGACGCAGTAGCAGCCGATGTCCATCAGCGCGCCGCCCCCGAGATCGGGATCGAAGCGGACGTTGGCGCTCGTGTCGGCGCAGAAGCAGAAGCTGGTCCGGATCATGCGCAGACGGCCGATGTCTCCGCGGCGCACGCGCTCGACGACCGCGGCGGTCAGCGGGTGCGATCGATACATGAACGCCTCGATCAGCACCACGCCCTTCGCCTCGGCGACGTCGAACATCTCCTCGGCCTCGGCGGCCGTCATCGCGAAGGGCTTTTCGCAGAGCACGTGCTTGCCGGCACTCAGCGCGGCGATCGTCCACTCGTGGTGCATCGAGTTGGGCAGCGCCTGGTAGACGGCCTCGACCTCCGGGTCGGCAAGGAGATCGTCGTAGCTGCCGTGGATCCGCGGCACGTCGAACTTCCCGGCGAACTCGGCGGCGCGCCCGCGATCGCGCGAGCCGACCGCGACGATACGCCCGCGCTCCGCGCCGGCCATGTCGCGCGCGAACTGCCGGGCGATGTTGCCGGTGGTCAGGATTCCCCAGCGAAGCGGTTCGCTCACGTCTCGGCCCGTCCGGTGATGACGTATCGGAGAATCGACGCCACCTGGCGCGGCGTTCGCGCGACGGCGAGCGCGGCGGCGTCGACCTCCTTCAGGGCATGGTCCAGGTCGGTGTCGTGCAGCGTGATCAGCGGTTTGTCCGACGCGACCGCCAGGCCGGCGTCGAACGCCGCGTTCCACTGGCGGTACTTCTCGCCGAAGCGGACCACGCAGACGTCGGCGTCTCGAATGTGCCTCCGGGTCCGGATGGCGTTGATCTTCGCGGACTGATGGTCGCGCCAGAAACCCTCGGGCGCCGGGTCGAGGATCCGTGCGCCGCATTCGTCGCTCGTCGCGTGGTCGGTCACCGGCGCGAGCAGCTCGACCGGCAGGCCGTCCGAGGCGACGGCCCGGGCGATCTCCGCGCGCCATTCGGAGTGGATTTCACCGGCGAGGTAGACGTTCCAGGTCATGGCGGCGGGGCGACGTCAGCGGGATTCTTCGTCTTCGTCCCGGACATCGTCGTCGCGGTCCGGGTCGTCGCGGTCCGGGTCGTCACGGTCCGGGTCGTCGGCGTCCTTGTCGGACTCCTCCTGGCGCTGCGTGTAGTACTGATCCTGCTGCTGTTGCTGCTGCTGGGCGCGGCGCTGCTGAAGCTGCTGCGCGGCATGCTGGAAGCCCTTGAGCAGTTGCGGCACCTGCCGGCTCGAGAGGTAGAGGCGCGCCGACACGGCGGAGCGCGGGAAGAAGTTCGTCACGAAGTCGAGCACGAACTCGGCCGGGGAGTGGCCGATGATGCAGGCGTTGGCGTAAACGCCGCTGAGAATCTCGTCGGGGAGCTTGAGGTCGTCGTAGACTTCCTGGATGCTCGGGCGCTTGGCGTTCGGATCGGCTTTCGGCATCGCTTCGATCGATCCGAATCGGTCCTCGTACTTCCTGATGTTGTCCTCAAGCGCACGAATCAGCTGCATCATCGCCGCGTGCGGCACGATGACGCGCGACGCGACCTGGTAGGGCCGCGCCATCCGGACGAGGAAGTCGATGACGAACTCGGTGCCGCCAGTCAGCACGATCGCGCCGGTGCTGAACACGCCGCGACCGACCGCGTCGGGCACCCGCGCGCTGAGCTGGCGATGCTTGACCTGCTGGCCGAACACCTCGGGGCCCTGCTCGGAGCGCTCTGTTTCGTCGGCCGGGTCGGGATTCTGTTCGCTCTCTTCGCTCATGAGCTGGCGTCTCCTTGCCGCACCCGGAGGCATCGCCTGAGTTCACGCTCGCCGACAGGGTCACGCCTGCACGAGCCGTCATTCACGCATGCCCGCGTCAACAGGCATCTGCACCCTACCGGTTGGCGCACCGCGTCGCAACCCGTACTTGAGAATACACCAGATCGCGCGCACGCCGTCGGTCCACTTGATCTTCTTGCCGTCCTCGTACGTCCGGCCGTAATACGAGATGCCGACCTCGTAGATGCGGCAACCGAGCCGTGCGACCTTCGCCGTGATCTCGGGCTCGAAGCCGAACCGGTTCTCCTCGATCGTGATCCGTTCGAGCACATCGCGGCGGAAGACCTTGTAGCACGTCTCCATGTCGGAGAGGTTGAGGTTCGTGAACATGTTCGACAGCAGCGTGAGGAACCGGTTGCCCAGAGAGTGCCAGAAGTACAGGACGCGGTGCGACTGGCCGCCGGCGAAGCGCGAGCCGAACACGACGTCGGCCTGGCCGTTGGCGATGGGGCGGACCAGCCGGCCGTATTCGTCGGGGTCGTACTCGAGATCGGCGTCCTGGATGATCACGACGTCGCCGGTCGCGAGGGCGATTCCGGTGCGCAGCGCCGCGCCCTTGCCCTGGTTCTGCTCGTGGAACCGGACGGTAACGTTGTCATGCTGCTGTGCCGCGCGCTCGAGGCACTGCCGCGTTCCGTCGGTCGAGGCGTCATCGACGATGATGAGCTCGCAGGCATGCTCCGAGCCGAGCACGCGTTCGATGATCTGCTCGATCGTCGTGCGCTCGTTGAAGACGGGCATGACCACGCTTAGCTTCATGCCCACTCATGATAGTGGGGCGCCGGGGTCGTGGGACCGACGGGCGATGTGACGGAGGGCCGTCGGCGTCCTGGCGTCGCGTCGGCGCGGCGGTCTCCCCGACGCTCGATCCTGCCTTCCGAACGCTGCCTCGTCGTGTCTTCGTGAGAGGGGCGGCCAGGGCTGCGGACCCGTTGCGGCCACTCACGCGGCGCGGCGTCGCGTCGAATCGTGCGCCTGCCGCGGGAACGGAAAGCTGAGCGTCGACGCCACGCGTCGCCGATGGGCGTGATGTCCGCGCCGTGAACGGAAATGGGCGCGGAACTGGCCGGCGATCCGATGACGCGACGTCTGGCGCACGACCGCGTCGAGAATAAGGAAGAGGATCGCGCCCAACAACGGCAGCAGCGCCACCAGGGCCATCATGGAATCCATGTTGCTGAACATTTCCGGCACTCCCCCGAAATCCGTCTGATCGATCCATTGGTATTGATCGGGATCAAACGCGGCCGTCTTTATCGTTGCATCCGCTGTCACTGGAACTAACAGGCAGGACGGTGGTGGCGGTGCTTCGCGGGCCGGAACAGCCGCGAAAAGCCAACAAGAAGCCACGAAAGGCGGAAACCACGTATTCATCGTGCCTTCTTGTGGCTTGTCGTGGCTATGAATCCGCGGCCGACCGGTGATACGCCCGATTATCGGTCCGCCCTCCGATTGGAACGGCGTCACCTCCCCGCGCCCGACGCTGGCGAGAAGTCGAGGGTCGAAGGTCGAAGGTCGAAAGCGGAACTCTCGATGCCCACCGCACCGGCCGGAGTCAGGTTCTTTCGACTTTCGACCTCCCGACTTGCGGGCGAAGCCCGCGTTGGATTCTTCCTGATTGTTGCGGCTCAGCCGCGTTAGGATGGGAACCGTATCGTGTTTCATGGCTCGTACCGGCCGTTGCAGCGGCACGCCCGAGACCGGGTCTTCCATTTTGAAGCCAACGTCGACCATGGCCCCTCGTTTCCACCCAAGATAATCTACCGACCCCCGACCCCCGACCCCCGACCCCCGACCCC
>NYZC01000136.1 GCA_002686995.1 Phycisphaeraceae bacterium
ATAGAACTCCAGCAGGGCGATCTCCGGCGGAATCCCACTCTCGACCATGACCTCGTACGCGAGCACGAGCGCCTGGTGGATGATCGGCCACAGCGCCTGCTCGCCGAAAAGGTTGACGTCCGTCTCGTTCTCGAACGTGCATTCGACCACCCCGGCCCGTGTGCAGCCGATCGCCTTGGCCAGTGCGAGGGCGGTCTTCAGCGCGCGCCCCGAGAAGTCCTGCCCGACCGCGACGAACGCGGGAACGCCCTTGCCCGCCTCGAACGATTCCCGAACGGTCACCCCCATGGACCGCGGGGACATCATGATCACGTCGACATCCTCCGGCGGCACCACGCACTTGAAGCGAAAGCCGTAGCTGCTGGCGAAACACAGCGTCTGCCCGCGACGCAACGCCGGCTCGACGTGGCGTGCGTACAACTGCTCCTGGATCTCGTCGGGAATGGCCATGATCAGAATGTCCGCCCTGGCCACGGCCTCGCGGATCGAAGAGACGGAAACACCGTCCTTCTCCGCCGTCCGGTAGTACGAATCACGCCGATTCCCGACGATCACCTTGACGCCGCTGTCCCGAAGGTTCAGGGCCTGGGACCGCCCCTGGTTTCCGTATCCGATGAAACCGACGACCTTGTTGCGTAGCGGAGTCAGCCTGACGTCTTTGTCAAAATAGATCTTGCTCATGGAGGAGAACACCTTCCTCTTCGCGTGGTTCCAATGATGAACGAGTTTGACGGTACTCGACATGATACCCAGCCGCGATGTCATCGAATGTTGGCGGGCGACGATTTTTCCCACTTCAGCAGCATGCACTGCGCCGCCGGCACATCGACCTGGAATATCTGCTGTTCCGGCGCCAGCTCGAGCTGCGTTCCCGCATAGACATTCGTGAGCGTCATCGGCTCGCCGGGGCGCTTGAAGACCCAGATTCGGCTGTTGTCCGTCTGCGTGTAGTTGGTGATCAGCAGCAGCCCCGCCTCGTCCGTCTCCAGCGTCGAGGCGAACTGACGCGGTTGCTCGGTCCAGAATCGCTCGGTGGACCTGCCGTCTACGAAGATCTCTTCGTGGTCCGCGACGACGCCGTTGGTTTCGGCGACCTCCGCGATGATTCTGAGATTTGACTTGTTCCACGCCCAGTACATGTAGCCTCGCCCACCCGCGAAGAGCGTCTCCAGCATGTGGGTCCGGTTCTCGCCGGGTCGCCACATGCGCCGGTCGGCACGGGCCTCGCCCATGTTCAAGGACGCGTAGGAAACTTCACGGCCGGCGGCCCGGATGAGCTTGCGCAGTTCGCGGCGCAGATGAAAGCCGCCGGAGTAATACATGGGCATAATCCGGTCGAAGACGCGCCCGGTCTCGGCCACGTTCAGGAAGTTGTCCTTGATATTGCTCATCCCGACCGCACCGGTGTACGTGGCGAACCAGGGCGCCCTGCCGCTGCGGGATCCGTGCTTTCGGATGCACGCCGCGACGTGACTGCCTGCCGCCTCGTACCATTGGGTCACCAGGTGGGCCCGGAAGAACCACCAGGCCTTGAAGTGATCCGGGTAGCCCAGCGGATCGTCCAGGAACACCTGAGGATCGACGACCTCCAGTTGCAGCCGGCGCTCGCCGAGCCAGTCCGCCCAGCGGCCCTTGCAGCGATCGCAGAGGCAGGTGTTCATGGTCATTCGCTCAGTCCTGCCAGGGCTACCCGAGATCAGATTGACGTCGCGCAGGTTACCGCTGATTCACCCCGGCGTCCTCCCGGCTCGTCGAAGACGCGCTGATCATCCTGCCGGAGTTCGGGAGCACGACGTACCTGTCTCAACCGCTTGACGGTTGATGCCATCCCTGCTCGTCCAGGCGATCCAGCCACCACAGGATGCCCGGCAGGTCATAGGCCATTTCGGCCTCGATGGTGCCGCCGTCGAGCCCCGCCAGCCAGGTGCGCCGGGCGATGTCCGCAAGCTCCGCGTCCTGTGTCACGTACGCGCCGTACGCCTGCGCGGCCGCGATGTTGAGATTGAGATGCGTGATCGGGGTGTGCCCGTCTTCGTAGCGCAAATAAGGATTGGGTGAATAGTGATAGTCCAGGTTCGGCAGCGTTTTCGATTCCCACGGATCGTGCGCTTCCTCGTACATCGCGGTGGCCAGCCGCGCAATCAGCACGGCCGCGCGCGCGTCGTCCGTTCGAAGGTGGTACTGACGCAGCGCGGTGCACAGGATGCCGTACATGAACGGTGTGGGACCGAGATAGGTCGTGCTTCCGTGAATCTCGATGTACGTGCCTCGTCGTCGCTCCTCTTTGTCGAGCGCCGATTCGACGTACGACCTGGCCACGGTCCCGTACTTCCTGTCGCCGGTCTGCCGCCATGCCGTCAACAGCGCAATAACTGGCCACCCCTGATCACGTGTCGATTCGGCGGCCAGGATGTCGGTGTTCGTCAGCGAGAAACGGGCGATACCGACGCCGTGCTCATAGCCATCCGGATCACCCGTCAGGTTCCAGTGATCAAAGGCGCCGTCACAATGCTGAAGGATGTTGAACGACGGCATGTTGGAATGGTCGCCCCAGTACCCGTGGACCGCGCCGACGTCGCCCGGAGCGTCGGCGTTCGGCAGCCAGTGGCAGATGTCGACATCAAACAGGTGGCGTACGGAACGTTCCGCCCAGTCCCACCAGCGCCGTTCGCCGGTCATCGCGTACAGGCAGTACTTCGTATGGAGCGTGTTCCAGTAGAAGTTGTCCCAGGTCGGGTATTCACCGAACAACCGGATGTTTTCCTTGCAGTTCGAGAAGTACGGCACAAGGCGCTCCGCAACCTTTTCGTACACCTCCCCGTGACTTGTCGGCGACAGCTCCGGCAACTCGCCCCAGACGCGTGACGTTCGAATCCGGGCACTGATGTCCAGCCGTGGCGGTGTATCCACGAGCGCGCTCAGCTTCAGACAGGCTTCTGTGGTCGGCGCTTCCGTCGTCACTGCCAGCCAGATTTCGTGGGTCTTCGCTTCGCCCGGGTGCGTGTCGTAGGTCGCAAGCCGATCGTCACCCGGCTTGAACAACACCAGCTCGATGCCATCGTCCGTCGTCTCGATCGCATTCGGCCAGAGCTTGTCGAACCACCGGGCCACGACGGCCAGGCAGGTCGCCGTCGTGCGCACCGCGACCCGGCCGGGATCGACACACAACGACTCGGCGCCGTCGATCAGGAACTTCAAGCCGTAGCGATCTGTCGAGAAAGTGTCTTCGGGTCGCTCGTTGGTGATGGTGTATTCGAGACGGACATACGGGCAGTCCGCGAAAACCGACACCCGCAACCGGCAGCTTCCGTAGCGATCGTCGTTCGAAGCCACCAGCTCACCATCCAGCACGAATGTCGCGGTGTGCTCCGATTCAACGGTCTGTCTACCGGTCAGCCATCGGGCGTGATAGTTCGTCGCGTCCGCGTCGAGACGGGCGGTGAGTCCACGAACGACAGCCTGGCCCGACGGGGCCGACAGTGTGAAGCCGCCGCCGTCCGACGTGCCGGCCAGGCACTGGATTCGAACCAGGCCGTTATCCGCTGCGAGCTCTTTGGAGCTCGATAGCGGCAACGCAGGCGCCGGATGCGCCGACTGCACATCGCGACCCCAGTCGAGCTGGAAGGTTCCGGTCGCACCGGCGACCAGGGTGAACGACATCAGTGCCCACTGCACGCTGCCGTCCTGCCACGTATTGAGCTCGTCGAATTCAACCGGCAGCGCGTCACCATCCGGCCCGATCAACGCGATTCGAGACGGCTCATCGATGGCTCCCATGGGAAAAGGCAGGCCCTGTCGCACCGGAAACGGCCAGGGCCCCAACAGCAGATCCGCCATCTCGAGTTCGAGTGTCGCCGTCTCCTGCTCTGCGGGCCCGACACGGTGCGGCTTCGCGGGCGGCACGCGCAGCTCGGTCCGCCAGCCCCACGGGATCTCTTCCGATTCGGGGCATGATCCCGCGTGAATCGCCACGTCTCCCCAGTAGCTCTTCGTCTCGTAACGATCCTTGACGACCTCGTTCACAGCCATCGCGATCTCGGTCGCATAGTGCTCGGTGATGTAGACGTCGCCGGGCATCGTGACATCACTGTCGACCGCGTCACGAAGCTGAAACGCGAGCGTGAACGGCATTCCCGGTGCGACCTGATCGCTGATGTCCACGCGCTGGTGTTTCGACTCGTCGTCGAGGCAGGTGTCCTCTCGCCACACCACGGCGTCGTTCACCAACGCTTCGCGAAACCGATGCCCCATCCGCACGTCGCGATTAACCCATTGATAGCCGGTGTCTTCCGGCCCGGTGTAGTTGTTGTCCATGACATAAAAGACGAGCGTGAACGGCGGCTCCGCGTTCGCAGGGATGAGTACCTGCGCGTGCATCCGACCGAAGTCGCCGGCCCTGGACGTGGTCCAGGGATGAATGATCTGGAACAGGTCACGACGATCGGGCTTCCAGCGATAGTTTCCCGTGCCTTCGAACGTGAATTGCGCAACCGGGACTTCGATGCGTTCGGTCATGCTGATGTCCCTGCTCCCATCGACGAGATCGCCCCGGCCGCAGTGCTCAAGCGATGCGGTGGAAACGATTCACGCGATGTTTGACGGGCGCCACCGGCCTGTCCATAATCGCGCGCAGTCGCTCCGCCAAGGTCGTCAAGCGGGAAACGAATGACCGTCTCCCGTATGGATCGACGCGCCCCCTCGATGTCCTGAGAGATCGTCACGGTTGGCAAGATAATGAAAAACGTCGTGATCGTCGGACCGGGGGGACTTGGAGGAACCGTTGCGGCCTTGCTGGCCCGGAAGGAAGCCTGCCGGACTTCGGTGATCGGCCGCCCGGGCGCCCATATCGATGCAATCCGCAGCCACGGCCTCCGTATCGAGGGGCGCGAATCGTTTACCGCTCGAATCGAAGCCGTGGAAGACGCTCGCGACATCGAGGATTGCGATGCGCTCCTGTTTGCCGTCAAGGCTCAGCACATGCAGGCGGCGCTGGCCGGCACGCGACACATCCAGGTCGGCGAGTTCGTGGCTTCATTGCAGAATGGCGTGCTCAAGGACGATCTCCTGGCCGACGTGTTCTCCGAGGCGAAGGTCCTCGGGGCCCTGGCGGTCGTCGCGGGGCAGTGCACGCAGCCCGGAGTCGTGAACTGGACGTTCGACGGCGGCACGCAGTTCGGTGAGCTGAACGGAACGCCCTCGGCGCGGGCCGAGTGGATCGTTGACCTCTTTCAGCAATCCGGGCTCACCGCTCAATCATCGGACGCCATCCTGTCGGCCGTCTGGTCGAAGATGATCGGCTGGGTACCGCTTGGACTGCTCGCCGCCCTCTCGGGGAGAAGCAACGCGGAGGTATTCTCAGGCCGGCAGACTGCAACCGAATACGTCGGCATGGTCCGTGAGCTGAGCGCCTTGGCGGCATCCAAGGGCATCCCTCTGATCGACATCGGCCCGTACCATGTCAGGACCTGGAGTGACGGGGACTTCGCGCACGCGGTCCGGCAGGTGATGACATCGCCCCTGACCGAAAGCCAGACGGTGCACTCGGCCCTCCAGGACATTCAGCGTGGCAGCACCACGGAGTTTCGTGCCTTCGTCGGACCGATGATCGACGAAGCGAACGCCGGCTCGATTCCCATGCAGACCATCGCGGCAACGTACGCCGACCTGATGGAACTGGAGCAGACCCTGTGAACGCATCCGACGATCCGACCCCCATGCCCTACGATCTGCGCGGCCAGGTGGCCGCCGTGACCGGCGCGGCCCAGGGGCTTGGCCTTGCCATCGCGGAGAAGCTGGCGCGCTGCGGCGCGACGGTGGTCATCGGAGACCTCCAGGACCAGAAGGCCCAGGCCGCCGCCGACGCGCTGCGCCAGGACGGCTTCAGCGCGGACGCGGCCGCGCTCGACGTCGCCGACAGCGCCTCGGTCGATCGTTTCTTCAATGATGTTTGCGCCAAGTCGGGCCGGCTCGATATCCTCGTGACCAGTGCCGGCGTCGGCCAGACCGTCTACGCGGCCGTCGAGCTTCCCGACGAGGAGTGGCGGCGGGTGATCGACATCACCCTCACCGGCGCGTTCTATTGCTGCCGTGCCGCCGGACGCGTCATGGAGAAGCAGGAAGGCGGCAGCATCGTCAACCTGGCGTCGATCAACGGCCAGAATCCCGCCGCACTCGTCGTGGCCTACAACGTCGCGAAGGCAGGCGTCATCTCCATGACCCGTACCCTGGCGCTCGAGCTTGCCGCCTACGGCATCCGCGTCAACGCCGTCTGCCCCGGTCCGGTCTACACCGATTTCAACCGCGACCTCATGGCGCAGCGGTGCAGCACCCTCGGCCTCACCGAGGACGAGATGATCGAGAAGATCCGCACGGCGATCCCCCTGGGCCGATGGGGCGAGCCGACGGACATCGCCAGCGCCGTCGCGTTCCTATGCAGCAAGGAAGCGACGTGGATGACCGGCGAGATCGTGCGCGTCAGCGGCGGTCTTGAAGGCGTCGCCGCGGCGCCGGGAAAACGGAAGCAGGCGTAGCATGAGCAGGCCCGTTCAAACCATCGGGATCTGCGGTGCCGGCCAGATGGGCGCGGCGGCCGCCGTCAGCTTCCGGCGTGCCGGATATCCGGTCCTCTTGTGGGAACGCGACTCCGAAAGGCATGCGGTCATCCGCCGGACGCTGGCTGATCTCGATGCGTGGCTCGACCGACACGTGGGCACGCCGAAAGGATCACCCGGATCCATCGAAGTGATGGATGAACCGGGTGCGATCGACCGGCGCGCCGAAGTGATCATGGACGCCATCGTCGAGGTGATGGAGCAGAAGATCGAGATGTTCCGCCGGCTGGCGACCGCGCGGTCGCGCGGTGCGGTCTTCCTGTCGACGACAAGCGGCCTGAGCATCACCGAACTCGGAAGCGGAAGCGGAATCGGTCGCCAGCTGATCGGGACGCATTTCTGGAATCCACCACACCTGATGCCGCTGGTCGAAGTCGTGCGCGGCGCCGAGAGCGACCCCGAAATCTTCGATCGCGTGTGCGCGCTGGTGGAAAGCATCGGAAAGATTCCCGTCCGCGTCGAGAAGGACGTGCCGGGTTTCATCGGCAATCGCCTCCTGCACGCGATGTGGCGCGAAGCCATCCACCTGGTCGAGCGCGGCATCGCTTCGCCCGAAGACATCGATCTCGTGGCACGTTTGACATTCAGCCTGCGCATGCCGGCCGTGGGCCCGCTCGAGAACATGGACCTCGTCGGCCTCGGCCTGATCGAGAATATTCACCAGTACCTGCCCGCCGATCTCTGCAACGAGCCCGGTCCTCGGCCACTGCTGTCGCAGATGACCAGGGACGGCACGACGTTCCACGATTGGCGGGATCGCGACATGGCAAAGCTGATCGAACGCCGCGACCGCCAGATCGTGCATCAGCTCGAGTTCCTGAAGGAGCTTGACGCCACGTGAAGCCCAGCGTGTTCCTTCCCGAGATCATCGCCCCGTGCGGCATCGATCTACTGAAGACGCAATGCCGGATCACGACGGGTCCGTTGGAGGACGCCGACGCCGTCGTGGTGCGGCTCTACGAGATCGACGCGGATCGACTGGCATCCTGCGATCGCCTGAAGGTCATCGCGAAGCACGGCGTCGGCGTGGACAACGTCGACGTGGCGGCAGCCACGGCCCGGCGCATCCCCGTCGTGTTCACCCCGGGAGCGAATGCCAACAGCGTGGCCGAGCACACGATGACGCTGATGCTGGCACTCGCTCGCCAGGTGTTCGCCTCGGGCGAGGCACTGCGCGCCGGCCGATTCCAGGACAGGGATCAGTTCCAGGGCGTCGAACTGGCGGGCAGGACGCTCGGCGTCGTCGGCCTGGGCCGGATCGGACGACGCGTCGCGACCATGTCGCGGGACGGATTCGCGATGGAGGTCCTGGCGTATGATCCGCTCGTCGAGGACCACGGCTTTGCGGTCGCCGAATCGCTCGAAGACCTGTTGACCGCGGCGGATTTCCTCTCGCTCCATCTCCCGCTTTCGACCCGGACCCGTCACCTGATGAATGCCGATCGGCTGAGCCTGCTGAAGCCGACCTGCCGGATCATCAACACCTCGCGCGGCGCGCTGATCGACGAAGAGGCCCTGGTGCGCGCGTTGCGTGAAGGACGAATCGCCGGCGCGGCGCTGGACGTCTTCGCGACCGAACCTTTGCCTGTCGATCATCCGTTGTGCGCGGCGCCGAACACGCTTCTGACCCCGCACATCTCCACGTTGACTGCTGAATCCCTCGATCGAATGGCCCGCGATGCGGCGCAGGGCGTGCTGGACGTGCTCGCCGGCAAGCAGCCCCGGTGGACCGTCAACCCTGAGGTGTGGGAGCGGAAAGTTTAGCTATTAGTCATTAAGCCAATCGTTATTCTTCATTTCGGACTCGGTAACCGGCGCGCCTCCGAAATGACCAATGACGACTGGCTTAATGACTAATAGCTCAATTCAATGCACCGGAGTCTCGGGGATGTCCCACGTAAAGGGCTGCGATGGAATCGTATTGACCTGAAGCGTGATATCGGCGGGGTCGTGCCATTCCACATGGCCTCCGACGTAAGCCCAGTTCGCCCCGAAGTAGTCGCCGACTTCATGGTTACCGTAATGGTTGTAATCGAAGTCCGATCCTCCGATCACGTCGCCGACCAGCAGCCAGTCCGAAAACTCGGCGACGAGCTCCGGTGAATTCGGAAACAGACCGCCAGCGTCGAGGTTCCCGTAGTACACATACGAGCAGTGCTGGTGCGCACGCGCGGCCGGGATGTTGTCCCTGCCGGTCGGACAGTAGAACAGGTCCGGCTCGTATTGGGTATTGATGCCGATGCTCGCGTCATACGGCACGTAATCGTGCATATAAAGCGCCGCCAGCTCGAAGTTCTCCTGGACATAGTCATCCGGGTGGCAGTACGGGTCGTTCGGCTGGTACTTGATATGCGGATAGCTGCGACCGACGCAGGTGCGACGAGGAAAGAAGCTGCTGAAATCATTGGAGTAGACCAGCATCCCGATTCCGATCTGCTTCACGTTGCTCATGCAGGCGGTGCGGCGTCCCAGCTCCTTGGCGTGCTTCAGGGCCGGCAGGAGCATCGCCACCAGGAGCGCGATGATGGCGATGACGACCAGCAGCTCGATCAGCGTGAACGCACTGCGCCGGCCAGGAGGCATCGGGATGAATCGGTTTATCATCCTTTGACTACCGTCCATTTCA
>NYZC01000137.1 GCA_002686995.1 Phycisphaeraceae bacterium
ACTGAAAGCGGGCGAAGGGACTCGAACCCTCAACATTCAGCTTGGAAGGCTGACACTCTACCAATTGAGTTACGCCCGCAACATGTTCGCATGGTAACACGGTGCGGTATCGGATCGCAAAGTCATCGAGAATCGCGAAGCGACCCTGGCCCGGCCAGGCGAAGAATGGCATCGTCGATTGACGAACCGATTCACCGACACGGGGTCGTGGCCACGGCGCCGGATTAAAGGGAGTCCCGCGCCTGTACCACCTTGTTCCGAGTCGGTAGATTATTGAGACCTTCAGGCACATGCACCATGACGACTGAACCCACGACCGTGCGCGAAATCCGTCGGACCGGTCCGTACCCTTACACTTACGGCCCGCATCATCCGCCAATCGCGACCGTCGAGCCCGGCGAACGGGTCGCGATCTATACGCTGGACGCGTTCGAGAACAAGATGACTCCGGAGGTCGGATCGTTTGCGGACGTGTGCACCTACCCCTACCTGAATCCACAGACGGGGCCGATCATCGTCAACGGCGCCGAACCCGGTGACACGCTCGTGGTGCACATTCACGAGATCGAGCCGACGCGTGATCATGCGGTCACGGGCACCGTACCTTACTTCGGCGGCTTGACCTCCACGAACGGCGACCCGACGCTGCAGCCGCCGCTCGAGGAGCAGTGGCTGTTTCTGCCGCTGGAGGCCGGGGGCATTCGCTTCGACGAAAAGCGCGTCATCCCCTACGAGCCGTTCATGGGAACGATGGGTGTCGCGCCGGTCATCGAGGCCGTCAACGCGCTGACCCCCGACTACTACGGCGGAAACATGGATTGCGTGGAGACCCGCCCGGGCAACGAAGTCTGGTTGCCGGTGCTCGTGGAGGGGGCGATGTTCTTCACGGGAGACGCGCACGCCAGCCAGGGTGACGGCGAATTGACCGGCGTCGCACTGGAGATCCCGGCCCGGGTCACGATTGAGTTCGAATTGAAGAAAGGCCTCGAGATCAAATGGCCGCGAATCGTCAGCGACGAGTACATCATGGTCGCCGGCAGCGCCCGCCCACTCGACGCGGCGGCGCGGATCGCGTGGGTCGAGTTGATCGACTGGATGGTCAGCGACTACGGCTTTGATCGAATGAAGGCTTACCACTTCATCGGCCAGGTCGGCCAGATGCGTCTCGGCAACATGGTGGATCCGAAGTACACCATGGTCGCCAAGTGCCCTCGGAAGTACCTGGATTGAGTCGAGGTGTTTTGACCGGTGCTTGGTCGGTCTCCGCGACCGCGATTCGTCCTTGTGCGTCCTGGGAACGAAAACCGGAACCTGTTGGAGACTCCAGGGTTGAACATGCTGCGTCATCCGCCCAGCAGCCGCACCACCTCTTCATGCTGCCCGCGCCTGGCGGCATCACATGCGTCGCGTCCTTCCTCGTCGCGTCGGGTCGGATCGGCGCCTGCCTCCAGCAGCAGCTTGCATACATTGGTGAATCCATTGCCGGCCGCGGCGGCCAGCGCGCTTTGACCCGGCCGGACCTGGTTGATGACGCCGACGTCGGCCCCCTCGGCGATGAACCCCGCCGCGTCGTCCACGAATCCGAAGTACGAAGCGGTGAACAGATCACGACCACCTTGAGCGCGTGCTCCTTCCCTGCGTGGACGTCAGCGCCGGCATCGATCAACCACTTCATCGCGCGCAGCCTGGCCTCCATCGCGGCATAGCAAAGCGGTCGCAGATCGTTGTGTGGCTTCCATTTCACCCAGGGCCCGACGCGATGAAGCTGGTCCGGATCCTCGCGGATCAGCTTCTCCAGCCGCCGGATGTCCTCTTCCAGGATCGCATTCTCGAGGGCCCCCATTCGACGATCCGCGATCGTCTGGACATGCACCTTCAGCTTCGGCCAATTCGGAAAGCCGTACTTCCGGGCGATCCTGTTCTGCGCCTCCGCCAGCGACGCGCAGGCGCCGTCACGGAGCAGGTCACGGGCCTGGTTTCGCAAATGACGCAGATCGGGGCGATCGGGCAGGCGCTCGAATGCGCCGTCAGAGAGTTGGGCAGACATGCTGACCTCCTTGCGTGGTCGCCCGATGTCCGCAACGCGGGCAGGAAGGAAGTTCAGCGTTGGATTGTTCGGCAGGCAGGTGGGTTTCTACCCTTTCCGCGGACTGGATGCGTCCTGCACGCGCCGGCATTGTCGCATGCGATGGATCGTCGTCAAGGTAGACTCGTGTCATGACCGGCTTCGATCTCAGCGAAAGAACGGCCGTCGTCTGCGGACTGTCCGGCGGTGTCGGCGAGGAGACGGCGCTCGCCCTCGGACGCGCCGGCGCCGAGGTCCTCGTTATCGACGGCGCGTCCGAGCCGGCGGGCTCCACCGTCGAGGCCGTCCGCGACGCGAGCGGTCGCGCCGCTCACCTGAAGCATGATGCCGAGAGGGCCGAAGGCATCGAGGCGGCGTTCAGCGAGATCGCTCGCGACCACCAGCACATCGATATCCTCGTCACCACCGCCAACCGCGCCCACCGCGGCACGCTGCTGGAAACCACCGACGAGGATCTCGAGACGATGATGGACGTCAACGTGCGCAGCGTCGTCCACGCGATGCGCCTCGCCCTGCCCCTCATGCTCGAGCGCGGCGGCGCGATCGTGCATATCGCATCGATATTCGCGAACCTGGCGCTGAAGGAGCGCTTCGCCTATACCCTCACCAAGGGCGCCCTGGTCGCGATGACGCGCTCCGTCGCCGCCGACTACGCCGATCGAGACGTGCGCTGCAACTGCGTTTGTCCGGCCCGTACCGACACGCAGGTCGCGCGCGACTGGGTGCGGAAGAGATACGCCGGAAAGGAGCAGGAGGCGCTGGCCGCCCTGGCCGCGTTTCACCCGCTCGGCCGACTGGGCACGCCGCAGGAGGTGGCGGGGCTGATTCTCTATCTCTGCAGCGACGCCGGCGCGTTCGTGACGGGACAGGCGTTCCCCGTCGATGGCGGCGTGACGGCGACGGTGGCGGATATTGACGTGGATTGACGGCGGTGCGGGGCGATTGACGCGCGATCGCGGTGTCACGGAACGCAGGACAGGGGTCCAACCCGTCCGAGTGCATTCACGCACAGGTTGAAAACCTGTGCTACGTGCGCGCGTGCGGATCGAAGATCGTCGCCTCGATGTGTGTTTGCGGCCGCTGCGGCGTGCACCAGAAGTAAACGGCCACGCACTTTCCGTCCGGCCGCTGGAACAGGCGGACGTACCCCAGGTCGGACATGCCGTTGATCGACTCGAAGTCGTTGCGCAGGACATGGCGCACGCTCCAGTTCAGCCCCTCGTCTTCGCTGTATCGCGCCGCGATGCACTGGTCCCCGAAACTGCGCACGCCGTACGCGCAGCACAGGCGCCCGTCCTCCAGGAGCAGCAGGGACGGCGGATTGCCGTTGTGCTGCGGGCCCGTCTCTTCTTCCGTGTTGGCGACCTTGGACAGGTACGACCACGACGTTCCGTTGTCCTCGCTGTGGTAGCAGTCGATCCAGTTGTTCGATGCCGACTTGCGCCGGATGGCCGTGACGATCTTCGACGCCGACACGCGTGCCGGGGCCGGCACGGCGCCGCGGTTGGGATCGTCCCAAGGCACGACCCAGGACACGAACGAGAAGGTCCTGCCTCCGTCTGTCGTTCTGGCGAGAAACGTCTTCTCGACCAGCGAGATCTGCAGGTCGCGACCCGACGGATCCGTGCGAAGCCGCACCGAGAGAAACAGAAAAAGCTCCCGCGGGCCGTTGATGAAGTAGGCCGTTCGACCGGTGAACTCCTTGCTGGTCAGCTCCGGGTGATCCAACAGATCGCCGAAATGGAAGGGTCCCTGCCAGGACGCGCCGCGGTCGTCACTGTGAAACCAGTGGGCGCCCGCGTTGCCGTGATAGCCGTTGCCTTCGACGCGGATCAGGAAGCCGGGGCTCGCGAAGTCGAGAGCACTCGCAGGTTCGGTCGGCACCAGCCCCTGCCCGGCGAAGTTCTCCGGCACCCACGAGTTCCAGGTCTCTCCGCCGTCACGGCTGCGCGCCAGCCAGTTGATCAGCGGCAGCGTATCGTCGACCTGGTGCCCCGGTTCCGTGCCCTGGAATTCGCCGCGGGTGAACCCGACGAGGATCTCGTCATCCCACTGCCACGTCGGGCCGCTCGTGCCGCAGTTCGCCGTACATGCCGCCCAGGCGTCCGGATCGTGATAGACGACGTGGTGCTGAATCATTCATGGGTCCTGGTCATCGCCACTCATTCCGCTCCCTAGCGCTCGCTCGATGCACGGGGCGCGTAGGCGACGACGTCGGCCGAGAACCGGACGACCCCCGCGAGACATCCGGTGAGCGTGGTCCGGGCCGGGTAGGGCTCGGACACGAACCGCGGATACAGGCGGTTGAACTCCGCGAGGTCGGCCGGATCGTCCAGGTAGGCCCGTAGTTGAACGACGTCCGACAGACCCGCCCCGGCTGCGGAAAGAATGCGCTCGATGTTGGCGAAGGCGCGGGCCATCTCCGCCTCGAGCGTGTCGGGAACAATGCGTCCGCCGGCGTCGGTCGAACTCTGTGCAGACAGAAAGACGAAGTCACCAGCCCGGATCGCTGGGGCGTTGCACCGCCCAATCGGTGACGCGGGCACGCCCGCTCCATGGATGGGTTGTTTGGCACTCATCGCGATTGCGCATCATACCGTAGTTCGTCGTCGCGATGACGCGCAAGCGAAAACTTTCCGATTCTCCGCCACTGGCTAAAGACCGGACGTTCGAGGATCAGGGGCGAGGCGGCCTGACGCAGCGCTTGCCATAGTTGCTGATCGTGGTCTTCGCACGCTGTGCCAGGATCGCGGTGCGCGTCGCAAGGAATGAGCGTTCGGCGGCTCGCGCCGTGCGCGAAGAAGGCATGTCGGGCACGTCGATCGTCGCCACGGTCAAGGCGCCGCAGCCCCAGTGGTAGGCCGCGACCTCCCCCCGGCTGACGATCAGGTTGACGCCGACGTTCGCCTCAACGATGGGCACGCCGTTCTCCCGCGCGCGGGCGACGACCGTCTCATTCTGGGCCCTGGCCCGCGAACCGAACGACGGGATGAGGATCATCTGCGCACCGTCGAGCACGAGCGACCGCACGATCGCGGGATTCCACCGTTCAGCACAGATCACGATGCCCGCGCGTCCCAGCGGCGTGTCGAAGGCGCGAAGCCTGTCGCCCGCACGATTGAAGTACCACGCCTTGTGGGCTCCCTCGGCAAAGTAGCTCTTGCGGTGCGCGCCGCGGATCTTGCCGGTGTCGTCCACGAACACGGCGCAGTTGTAGACGTCGGTTCCGCGACGCTCGGCGAGGCCGAACACGAGGCAGATCCCCAGGTCGCGTGCCAGTTCGCGGAAACGGCTCACCGAGGGTCCCGTCAGCGGCTCCGCAATATCCAGAAGCTGCGGCGCCAACGACGGATCCTCGAGCACTTCGTTGACGACGTAGCCCTCGACGAAGCCTTCCGGCGCCACGGCAAGCCGAACGCCGCGCTGCGCCGTCCGTCGAAAATCGCGTTCCAACTGCTCTACGTTCCACCACTTGTCCCACTTCCGGGGCTTCGTCGAGATCGCGCCGACCTTGATTTGACGGAAACCGATCGTGTCGAACTGCTGGAGATCTTCGTTCTTGCTCATGTCACGACTCTTCGGTTTGACGCTTTGGCATCGGTAGTGGGGATTCCGGACCGACACGGCCCGGTAGCTCATTGACTCATCCCGGGTGCACGATCATGTCCAGCTCTTCCATGTACGGCACGTTCATTCCCGTGTCGCGCGTGCTGCGCCATGTGAGACCCAGCTCGTTGTCGCCCCGCAGCGGCGGGCAATTGGCAAGTTCCAGCTTCACCCAGGTCCAGGGTATCTCGGGATCGGTGCGATCCTCGGTGCGCTCGAGGTCATGCGCCGGGACCGTCGTGCCGTTGATGTCGACGCCGAACGCGTCCTCGTCGAGACAGTGCAGCATGCGGAATCGCAGCGTGCCCTCGAGCGTTTCCCCTTCGCGCCCGTCCGCGGCGCGGAACGGAAAAACCTGGCGAGCGCCCCGGCGGCCCTCGTTGAAGAAGATCGTCGGGCCCTTGAAGGCACCGTGCTGGCTTCGCCAGCATTCCAGGTACTTGTAGTTGCGCTGGACGCCGTGGTAGTCGCGCTTGTAGATCGGCACGTAGTGGTAGCGGCGCGTGCCCGCCGCGATCCGATCCGGATCGATCGCCTCGTGAATCCAGTCGAGCATCCGCTGCTGCTGCTCCGGCGAGCGGCCCCACTTGCCATGGCGGAAGAGATTGAAGTTGTTGGGGATGTTCCAGAAACCGATGCCGGTGGCGCCCCAGGCGTACACGTTCGCGGCGGTCGCCCGCGCCTCGTCGGACGTATTGAGCATGCTGCAGTAGCCGTTCCATTGTTCGGCACGAGCCAGGCCGCGCGGCTCGGGGTCGGGCTTGCTCATCCATGCGCCGCCGATCATGTCGCCCATCATGCCGTAGACGGCGCAATCGGTGCCCTCCGCAGCGGACACGAACTGCTCCACTTCGAGCCCGGGCCAGGAGCAGTTGTGCTCGCAGGGGATGACGTAGTCGAGCCAGCCTCGCTGCATCCAGGCGCCCACGTCCAGTCCCGCCCCGAAACTTTCTTCGATCGTGCTCATCACGCGGGCGCCGAGCAGCAACCTCCCTCGACCGCGCCGCTGCGCCGCAGCGTCGAGCATGGCGCGAATCTGACCGACGAAGTCCGTCATGATCGGCGCCTTCTCGAAACCCCTGTCGCGCTCGAAGTACTTGCCCCAGCGCATGAAGTTGAGAGATAGCCCGTCGACGTCATGCTCCTCGGCGATCTCCCGAAGAATGGCCAGGCGATGCGCCCTTACTTGCTCGTGGCTGTAATCGAGAGCGACCGGCGTGATCCCGTCCGGCCGCTTGATCACGTATTCGGGGTGATCCATCGCAAACTGTGAAACAAGCGGATTATCAGGCGTCAGTGCGCTCTGATGCGTGTCGCCCATGCGCATCTCGACGATGAACTTGACGCCGCGCTGGTGCAACGCCTCGGCGCGCACATCGATCGGACTGGTGCCCTCCTGGCGCAGCATCTCGATGGCGTTGGCAATGTAGTAATGAACGCGATACGGCTTGCCCCCCGCCGCGGCTTCGGCGTACGGCACCTCCTTGATATACGCCTGGATCTCGTCGAGCATCCGCGCCCCCAGCGTCTCGCCCACCTTCGTCGGATGGAAGCAGATGTCGGGCGTAGCGCTGTGAGCCTCGTAGATGTCGATGGGGATCTGGTCGGTCATGTGGACCATGCAATCCCGCAACATCTGCGTCGCGCGTCCCGGCTCGAGCGCAGAAGTCAGATCACCGTCTTCGTTGAATACGACCGTGGCGCGCGCCATGATGGGCCTCCAGCAGAAGAAGACTATAGAGTTGCATCGATATCAGTAAGGTGCAACCCCGGCCGGAAGGCAGCGGTCGTCCATCACCTCGCGGGCGACCCAGAACTTCTCGACGACGTGGTTGTACGAGTCGCCCTTCCTCGACGCGCGCACCGACTTACCGACGTTCTACGCCTGTGGCCGCCGCAGTCCCCCGAACATCGGCGACTCGCGACGGCAGAACAGGTCGATGAACGAATGAGGATAGGTCTTGCGTAGGCGGGTGATCTCGGTCAGCGCGGCGACGTCCTCGTCCGGCAAGGCGAACTCGAGCGCGTCGAGCAGCCCCACGTAGTGCGATGGCTCGGCGCCACCGAGCAGGATGACATCCGCCTGTCCTGCCTGCAGCATCCAGCGGATCGCGACGGTCGCCATCGCGCGATCGTGACGTCGCGCGATCTGCTCGAGCTGGTCGAGCAGCGCCCAGTTGCGCTCGATCGCGAGGCTCTCCCAGGAGGACGGCTCGACATCCTCGGACGCGGCGATCGGCGATCCCTGCGGCGGCCCGGTGTCGCCGCGCCGGCAGGTTCCCGTGAGCCACCCCTGCGCGAGCGCGCCCCACGCGATGATCGACACCTGCTCGTCGCGGCATGCAGGCACGATATCGGCTTCCGCCACGCGATCGGCGAGGTTGTACCAGACCTGGTTCGAGACGATCGAGGACACGCCGGTGAGCCGCGCGACCGTGGCCGCCTTCCCGGCCCCCCACCCGGGCCAGTTGCTCACGCCGGCAAAACGGATCTTGCCCGCGCGAACGAATTCGTCCAGCACCTGCACGGTCTCGTCCACCGGCGAATAGAAGTCCCACGCATGGCACTGGTACAGGTCGATGTGGTCGACGTCGAGACGCCGCAGGCTGGCATCGAGCGATTCCGACAGGTGCTTGCGATGAAGCCCGACGCCTTCCGGACGCGCCGGATCGCGCATCGTCCAGTAGCCCTTGGTGGCCACGACGAGCCGGTCCCGCCGCCCCTTGATGATCCGGCCGATGGCGCGCTCGGACGTGCCCGCATTCTGCTCGTGCGTTCCCTCGAATCCGCCGCCGTAGATGTTCGCGGTGTCGACGAGGTTGCCACCCGCCTCGACGTAGCGATCGAGGACGCCCTGCGCGTCGTCCACGCTGATCGCGTTGCCGAAGGGAATGCCTCCGAGACCGAGACGCGAGACCCGAAGGCCGGAACGGCCGAGCGTGGTGGAAGGCATGTCGGGCATGGCGACGAGACGGGAGCGGGGAGCGGGGGCATTAATGTCTGTGTGGGGTTCGGATTTAGAACGTAAATCTCAAACCGCCGCCGAACCAGGCCGCGACGCCGCCGTCGTCATCGAACACGTTCGCGCCGGCGCTCGTGTCGATCTCGATCTCGCTCCACGGGACGATGCCTGCTTCGAAATAACCTTCGACGCGGTCCGTCGGATGCCAGGACAGGCCCAGCCCTGTCTCCAGCCGATCGTCCTCCAGCACGCCGTTGCCGACGCCGGGCGCGTGCTGGATGCGATACTGCCGCGCCTGGTACCGCGCGAAGATCGAGAGCACGAGATTGCGGCCGAGATCGTATTGGAAGGTCGCCCTCGGCCCCTGCACCTCCAGCGCCATGCGTTCCGAGATGCGCCAGGACACGCCGAGCACCGGAATGAACCGCGCGCTGTCCTCGAACCGGTCGATCACCCCGGCGCCCGCGGTCAGTGCGAGGTCGCGCGACAGGTGGTAGCGGACGCCGGCGAACCCGCCTGCGTAGAACGCGTCGCTGAAGTCCGTACCGTCGGTCGTCGCCCAGGTCAGCAGCCCCCGCACGAACCAGGACAGTCGCTCGTCGTGGCGCACCACGACGCTCGGCGTGATCGTGTAGGCGTACGCGTCCTCGATATCCGCGCCGGTCAGCGCGGCGACTTTCGACAGGTTCTCGAAGTCGTAGCGCGAATGCTCGAAGTCGAAGCCGAGACCGACGTACATCTGCTCGCTGACCTGTGCCTTCAGCTTGAAGTCGATGCCTGACCGGATGATCGCGAGATCGAGCGGCCCGTAGCTTGCCTCGAGCGTGGTCGAGGCGCGCGGCTCGACCTGGAACGTGAAGTTGCCGACCGTCGTGCCGGTGGCTTCGGTTTCGGCCGGCTCGTCCTGCGAAAACTCCGCGACGACGGCGCTGCTGGTCAGCGCCGTCATCATGGCCACGACGGCGATGCCTGGTCTCATTCGGGGGCTCCGGTCGAGATCGTGGGAAGAGGAGGCGCTTCACGCCGCCGGTCGAGATCGACGCGACGGTCCTCGGGCAGCTTGAACACCTTGTTCATCAGCAGGTCGAGGTCGAACCATCGATCCTTGATATCCGTGTCACGCGGCACCGAGAGCGTCATGCGAAGCTGCTCCTGGCGCTCGGGACGACGAATCTCGACCCGCGTGGCCACGTAGGGCCAGCGGCCCGGAGGTTGGCGCTCCAGCTCGACGCGCTTCGGCTTCGATAGGCGGGACACGAGCGCGACCTGCCCCTCGTCGTCGAACACCTCGATGCGCACGGGCTCGTACGAACGGGCGTCGATGAACAGACGCACCGGTGAGCGCGCGAGGCGCACGACGTATCGTCCTTCGTCGTCGTGATCGACGCGCGGCGCCGGCTCCTCCCGCGCGGGCTCCAGCGGCACCAGCCCCATCAGCCAGGGCAGGTCGAGCGGATGCAGGGGCCAGGCGACGCCATGCAGATCCGGCCGGTACCGGGCATGGCTGCCGTGATAGACGCGCGCCGCGGTTTCATCGCTCGCATCGTAGAGCCAGTAGCGCTGCCGGTTGCTGCCGGCCCACATGATCGTGCCGGCGCGGCCGATGTGCGTGATCCGGCACATCAGCCGATCGGGCAGACGAACGGCGAGCTGACCGTTGGCCTGCACGTGGTGCTCCTTGCCTTCCTCGTCGCGATTCGTATAGCTCACGGTCAGCGACGCGCGCAATCGATCGAAGTGCTCGAAGCGCGCGTTGTAGCGCTGCGCCAGCTGCGCGAAGGAGATGTCAGTCGGCTTCGGAACGACCGGACGATCGGAACGGTCCCCGGTCGCCGACCCCGGCAGCAGCGACTTGCAGCCGGCCAGCAGAAGCACGGCGATCAGCGGCAGGATTTTTGAATGATTCTTGATTTTTTGATTCGACCGAGGACCTATTCCAGCTCCGCTTCGAGCACCTCGTGAAGCTGCTCGGTCACCTGCTGGATCCGCGACTCTTCGAGCTGCGGGTCGACCATCTCCAGCGGATCTTCCTCGTTCCACTTCCCGAGAGGCCCCTTCGACAGGTCGAGCTTGGGTGTGACCTGCCACCATTGCTCCGTGACCTTCTCACCCTGCTCGTTCTTCGCATCACGGCGCACGGTGCCGTCGTAACGCAGCAGCTTCTTGCGCATGAGGATCAGGCCCAGCACGAACCGGAAGGCCTTGCGCTGCGGCTGCTCCGCTTCGGCAAGGCGACGGAACAGGTTGACGAGCACGTGGTCGTCGACGAAGAGCTTCTTCTTCTTGTTCGGCTCCGCGACCGTGCTCTTCCAGTAGCAGAAAATGCGCTCGGGCCGCTTGCCCTCCTGCCACGCCGCCCAGCACACGTCCAGACGGCGGAACCCGAGCCGGGCCGCCGCGCTTTCGGCGGCGGCCTCGATCTCCTGCTCGGTCAGCTCGACGAGCGTGGCCATGTAAGGTTCGCCGGGCACGAGCTGCGAATCGGTGAGCGAGCAGCGTCCGGTGGGTCTTTCGATCTCGTAGGCGGGAGCGTTGAACTGGCTCATGGATTACATGCTTTCCTCGACGCCGAGCTGCCGCGCGGCGGCCGTCACGGTCTGGTCGATCAGCGTCGCGATCGTCATCGGCCCGACGCCGCCGGGCACCGGCGTGATCATCGACGCCCGTTCCGCCGCGGGCCCGAAGTCCACGTCGCCGACGTTGCCCTCGTTGTAGCCGGCGTCCAGGACGACCGCGCCCGGCTTGATCCAGTCTCCCTGCACGAAGTTCGGCCGCCCGACCGCGGCGACGACGATGTCGGCCCGGCGGACGACGTCGGCGAGATCGCGCGTCCGCGAGTGACAGATGGTCACGGTCGCGTGCGCGGCCAGAAGCATCATGGCGATGGGCTTGCCCACGATGGGGCTGCGCCCGATCACGATGGCCTCGAGCCCCTTCGGATCGACGTCGTATTCGCGAAGCAGCGTCATCATGCCCGCCGGCGTGCACGAGCCGTAGCCGGAACCGGGCAGGTCGAACGCGATCGCTCCGAAGCTCGCGATGGTCACGCCGTCGACGTCCTTATGACCGGGGATCGCCTCGAACGCCGCCCGCTCGTCGATCTGGTCGGGCACCGGGTGCTGCAGCAGGATGCCGTGAACCGCGGGATCATCCGCGAGCTTTCGGATCTCCTGGACCAGCTGCTCGGTCGTCAGGTTCGCATCGAGCTCGCAGCGGACCGAGCGCATCCCGGCCGCTTCGCAGCGACGACCCTTCATCTTCACATAGGTTGCCGACGCGGGATCGTCACCGACGAGCACCGTCGCCAGCGCGGGCGTCACGCCCGTGGCCTCCTTGATCCGCGCCGTCCGCACCGCGCTCTGCTCAAGGACTTTCTGCGAAAGCGCCTTGCCATCCATGAGTCGGGCCGTCTCGCTCATCGCGGGATTATACAGGGGACCGCGCACACGGCGCGTCGAATGCCATTGCCCTCAGACCCGCTGGCTCACGCCGGCTCACGCCCGCGGGTGGCCCGCGCGGAACACGCCCGCCAGGTCTCGGTCCGCATCCGTATCCATCCGTCCGCCTACGGCGGATCCGTGGTTCCTCTCCCGCCTCCCCTTCCCGCTAGACTCTCTCCATGCAGGCGATCATCCTTTCCATCGGCGACGAGTTGGTGCTCGGTCAGACCGTCGACACCAACAGCGCCTACCTGAGCGGCAAGCTCGCCGAGCTCGGCATCGGCACGGTCTATCACGCGACGGTGGCCGACGACCAGGACGCCATTGCCCGCGCGATCCTGCGGGCGGCGAAGGACGCGAACCTCGTCCTGATCAGCGGGGGGCTCGGGCCGACCGAGGACGACCTCACGCGCCAGGCGCTGGCCCAGGCGATGGGCGTCGGGCTGGTCGAGCATGCCGAGAGCATCAAGGCGATCGAGCAGCGGATGATGCGGGCCGGACGGACGATGCCGCCCCGCAACCGCGTCCAGGCGCTGCACCCGGAGGGCTCCAACGTCATCGAGAACACCTGCGGCACGGCGCCCGGCATCCACGCCCGGATCGGCGACGCGGAGATCTTCGTCACCCCAGGGGTGCCAAAGGAGCTCTACGTCATGTTCGAGCGGTCGATCCTGCCGCGGCTCGATCCGCAGCAGGCGACGCGACAGGTCATCCTCACTACCAAGGTGAACACCTTCGGACTCGGCGAAAGCGCCGTGGCCGAGCGCCTGGGCGACCTTGCCGACCGCAACCGCAACCCCGTCGTCGGCACCACGGTCTCACAGGCCACCGTGGCGGTGCGAATCCGCAGCGAGTTCGAAGACGGCTCGGACGCCCGGCGGCAGCTTGACGACACGATCCGCGCGGTCGAGCACAGGCTCGGTGCATTGGTGTTCGGCCGCGACGACACGACGATCCAGCAGTCGCTGGTGAGCCTGCTCGCCGAGCGGGGACTGATCATGGCAACGGCCGAGAGCTGCACCGGCGGCCTGATCGGCAAGATGGTGACCGACGTGCCCGGATCGAGCGACGTCTACCACGGCGGCTGGGTGACCTACAGCTACGCCGCGAAGTCGCACCAGCTCGGCGTGCCGGAGGCGCTGCTGCAGCAGCACGGCGCCGTGTGCGAGCCGGTCGCCGAGGCGATGGCCACGGGCGCCCTCGAGCGCAGCGGCGCCGACCTGGCGCTGGCAATCACCGGCATCGCCGGCCCCGGGGGCGGAAGCGAGGCGAAGCCGGTGGGCACGGTGTGGATCGCGCTGGCGGATCGCACGAGCGGCGACGCCCCACACGTCATGGCCGTGCGCTTCGTCCTGCCGGGCGACCGCGAGAGCGTGCGCCAGCGCAGCGCCAAGTGCGCCCTGCAGATGGCGAGGTTCCACCTGCTCGGCATCTCCCTGGACGAGCTTCACTTCGGACGGAGGTGACGCAGCCCGGGCATCATTAGATTCTTCCGCCGTCACTTCTTGTCACGGTGACGAGAAGTTGAAGAACTACGGAAGAACCACGGATGAACACGGATGAACACGGGTTTTTCGGACCGGACGCCTCGCGGCGTCCGGGTCCGAACTCCCATCCGTGTCCATCCGTGTCCATCCGTGGTTCCTGAACGTTGCGGCTCACCCGCGTTGGGCTGTTAGTCATCAAGCCAATAGCCATGTACTATTTCGGACGCGGATCGCGCACGAAGCGCTGCCTTCCGTAACAGCAAATAACAATTGGCCTAACGACTAATCGCTTAATCCTCCTGAATTCATCTGAATTCCTGAATCTTCCTGACGGGCCAGGATGCTCCGCCCATGAGCCGAGAGTCGACCCGATCCCGCGTACCGGCCGGACGCATCGACGTACACAGTCATCTTCTGCCCGGCATCGACGACGGCTGCCTCGACCTCGACGAGTCGCTGGAGTGCGTGCGTCGGCTGACCCAGCTCGGCTACGTCGGGACGATCTGCACCCCGCACGTCTGGCCCGACATATTTCCGCAGAACACGCCCGCGCACATCGAGGCGTGGACGCTCGATCTCTCGGAGCGCCTCCGCGAGCACGGTCTGAACTACAGCGTCTGGCCGGGCGGCGAGCTGCGCCTCTTCGACGGCGTCATCGACTGGATGAAGGAGCACGGCGTGCCGACGCTCGCCAGCTCACGCATCGTGCTGACCGACCTGTGGCTGGAGCAGTGGCCGAAATGGGTCGAAGGCTGCTTCGAGTGGCTGCTGAGCCGCCACTACCGGCCGGTGCTCGCGCATCCGGAGCGGCTGCCGTCGCGGGATGCGGAGAAGCATCTCGAACGCCTCGTCCAAATGGGCGTCTGGCTGCAGGGCAATTTCCGCAGCTTCACCGGTGAAGAGGGCTACGACCCCGATCGGATCGTCCGCGCCCTGCTCACCGACGGCAAGTACCAGTTCCTCGCCACCGACATGCACCGGCCCGACAGCCTGGAGGGACGCCTCGACGGCATCCAGCTCATGGTCGAGGAGTTCGGCACCGAGCTGCTCGATCAGCTCACCATCGCGGCCCCGCGGCGCCTGATCTTCGGGGGATGAGAAGAAGATCAGCTTCGCCAGCATCACGATGATCATCGCGATGAGCAGCCGCCTGATCCAGACGTTCGCCTGCGGGTGATTGACCGCGAACGTCGCCGCGAGCCACGCGCCCACGCCCTGGCCGATGGCCATGACGAGCCCGATGATCCAGTCGATCTGCCCGCTGTAGATGAACACCAGCAGCGCCGGCACGGTCAGGCAGAACACGATGACCACCTTGACCGCGTTCGCCTTGACCAGGCTGTAGCGCGCCTTGAGCACCAGTGCGCCCAGCAGCAGGACGCCGACGCCCGCCTGGATCAGGCCCCCGTAGAAGCCGATCCCGAACAACATCAGTGCGCTGGTGAACCGGCGATGGTTCGTGTCCGGATGCTCGTGCTCCTCGATCCATCGCTTGGGATTGGCCAGCAGCAGCACGAGCATGAACACCATGACCCCCACGATGAGCCAGTGCATCGAGGCGTTGTCCATGGACGTCGCCACCCACGCGCCGAAGCCTCCGCCGATAACCGCCGGCACGATCAGCCACGGCAGGTTGTGCGTCTCGAGCACGCCGCCCTTCTTGAAGGTCCGCGCGCCGATGAGGCTGGCGAGAAAGATGCCGACGCGGTTGGTGGCGTTGGCGGCCGTCGGCGACAGCCCGAGAAAGACGAGCACGGGAAGCGTGATCGCCGACCCGCTTCCGGCGAGCGTGTTCACGACGCCGGCAAACACGCCGGCCACGATGGCGAGCGCGTAGAGCATGGCAAGCTCGGAAGCGCTCGATTCGGCAAGCACCAGGAAAGAGCAAGTCGGATCGCCAACCATCGGCCGATATTAGCAGATCGCCCGCCGCGGCCCTTCGACCTTCCGACCTTTTGACCTTCCGACCTTTCGACCTTCGACCTTTCGACTCTTTGACTCCTCCGGCTTTCGGGACGTCTTGACACGCCCTGCGCCATGATTCATATTGCCACGCCAGTCCATGGACGATACCGAGACCCAGGACGACCAGGCCCCGACCCCTCCGCCGACCGACTCCGTCGACGCGCCCGCGACCGACGGCGACGCCGGTGACGATGCCGCATCCGAAGCCGGGGAAGAACCCTCGACCGTCGAGGCCGACCGCTCGGATCCGGTGATCGAGCGGATCGGTCGGGACCTGTTGCGCTACCACCGCAAGAACGCGCTTCGCGTCGCGTGGGCCACGCCGCTGCTCACCGCCCAGCACGACGGTGAACTCATCGATCGCGCCTACGGGGTGCTGGCCGACGACGAACTGGTCGAGCCGGTGTTCCATACGGTCCAGCGAAACGGCCGGACCTGGCAGTGCTACCGCGTCACGAAGAAGGGTCTCTCCGACGGGTCGTGACGCGACCCGATACCGGCACCTGAATGTTTCGCGCCTTCAGCCGGCCGCGCCAGTCGTCACGATCGGACTCGACGGCCCGGTTCGCCTCCGATCGCGCCCATTTCCCCCAGATTTCGCTGGCCCGGCGACCATTTCAGATGTTAGTTACGTATAGAAGATACTTCGGCGAGATTCACGGTCCGGGCCGGGCCCGGATCGACACACGGTTCATTCTCCTTCTCCTTTCGGCCGGCTTCGTCGCGTTTGGGAAACCAAACCTGACGAAGTCGGTTTTTCAATCAGGATTCTCCTTCTCCTCGATCAGGTCATCGTCGTACTGCTCCTCCAGCTCCCGGATCTGCTTGGCCAGGTCGGGGTTCTTCTCGACCTCGGCGCTGACGCGACTCTCCCAGTCGTTGCTGACGCCGCGCATCTCCGTCAGGTCGACGTTCAGGTCGAGGATCGCCGCGAGTCGACGCGTCACCGCCTCGATGCTCAGCGGGTTGGTGCCCTGCAGGTAGCCGGGGATCTCCGCCACCACGCTGGCCATCTCGAGCCCCCGCTCGCGCGCGTGGGTCATCAGGTAGGTCGTGAAGCTGCCCGGTCCCTCGTAGTTGGCGCCGACCAGGCCGTACTCCTGCATTTTCGGACGCAGCTCGGGATCGGACACCGTGAAGAAGAGCCTGGGCTCGCGCGTATGCGGCACCGACCCGCCGAAGCTGCCCACGAACAGGATCGTCGAGATGTCGAACTGGGCGGCGAGGTCGAAGACGCACTCGCCGAACCGCGACCAGTTGAGGTTCGGCTCCTTGCCCACCAGGAAGGCGAGCCGCCTCGCCTCGTGAGCGTAGAACCGGTTCGTCGGCGGCTCGAAGCTCTGCACCACGCCGTCGCGGATCTCGATGTGCGGCCGGAACAGGGCCGTGACCTCCATCGCGCCGGGAAAGTTGTAGATGTAGAAGCCTTCGGGCTCGATCTCGGCGAACGGCTCGGCGTCAAGCTCGTCGACCAGGCGCTTGACGGTGCCGGTGGACACGTCGCCGCCGTCCATCCAGCCCGAGAAGGCCAGCACGAGCTGGCCGCCCCTGAGCTTCGGCTTCTCGAAAGTTCGAAGACAGCTCGACACCATTCGGATCACCTCCGCGACCCCTGAAACCGAACTCTACCACTGGATACGTCGACCCGCCAGAATCGTGCCTTGAAGCGCCGGAATCACGGGATCTGATCCGATCCTGCCGGCAAGGATTTCGCGGTGCGTTCATCGGGAAGCGTCACCGAGTCGGGACGTTTGCGGCTCGGAGGGCGTTCGGGCGCGTGCCGACTCCGGGCCGAGTACGGCCCGGCTCGGAAACGCATTGCGAGCGACCCGTACGGCGTCGCATTTTTCAAGATCCCCCCGAGAAGGTCCGAAATTAGGGCAGGCTCCGACCGCTCGCGGGCGGGCCGCGTGTCGGGCATACCACCGCACACCAATCCGAGGGACGCAATGGAACATCGTCAGCGCAATCGGTGGCCCCAGCAGGGGTCGGCATCCGCATTCTGCCTTTCGGCTCATCGCTTCGGCGAGATCCACGACCTGAGAATGCTCGACTACGGCGAAGGCGGGATGGGCGCCCTCAGCCAGCAGCCGATCGAGCCCGGCGCGCCCGTGACGCTGGGATTCGACGGGGGCTACACCGCCGCGCGCGGCGTCGTCGTGGCCTGCACGCCGGTCGGCCAGGATTACCGACTCTCGTTTCGATTCGAGGGCTCGATCGCGGCCTGACGCCGCGTCAGTCATCCTGCTCCCTCATCGCATCGAGCGCGGTCCACAGCGCGTCGAGCTGGTCCGGCGGCGGAAGCACGTCCGAGAACCCGAGCTTGTCGAGCGCCTTGACCATGGGGCGCACCGCCGACAGCAGCCCGATCCGGTGCGCCTGCACCAGGATCGAGATCGCCCCGTAAGACTTGATCGCGCTGAGCTTCGCGGACTGCCGGATCGGCTCCTCGAGCAGGACCAGCGACGCGCCGATGCCCAGCGCGAGCCTCAGCGTGGCGGCCTCCAACGGCGCAGCGCCCGCGATCCGGGCCGGCAAATCGACATCATCACGATCGGCTTCGACATGCAACCAGGGCAGCGGCTCGGGCACCCTCTCCTCGAGCGCCGCGAAGTTCGACTGCGCCATCACCACCGAGCCGTACAGGCTCGGCAGAAGCTTCTCCCTGCGGATCGCCAGCAGCGCCTGCATCGTGCGCTCGCTGATCACCACCGGCCCATCTGCGGTCGTGCGGGTTCGTCCTTCCAAGACCCCTGACAGCTTACTCGCCCAACAGCACCTCCTCGAACACCTCCGCCTTTCGGTCCCACGATTCGTCCGCCAGGCGCAGCCGGGCGCGGGCCTGGTCGTCGGGCACGCCTTCGGCGATTCGGCGCCGCACGGCCTCGACGAACGCCTCCCTTGTCTCCACGACATCCGCGGTGTCACGCCACGGCCGCATCGCCGGCAGGCTCGGCACGACAACGGGTCGGCCGGTGGCCAGGTACTCCTTGAACTTGAGTGGCTGCATCGCCCGCGTCACGGGAAGGTCGGCGTACGGCATCACGAGCACGTCGGCGGCCGCGGCCAGAGCGGGCAGCGCGTCGAAATCCGCCGGGCCGGGCAGGCGGACGCCGGGCAGCGATTCGAGGCGCGGGTCGGGCGACTGGTCCGGCCCGACAAGCACGAGACTGCCCTCGCGCGCGAGCGCCGCACACATGTCGTAGTCGAGCCGCCGGTCGATGACGCCCCAGAACAGGAGCACGGGGCGATCGAGCCCGGCCAGCCATTGCGGCGCGCCCGACGACGGTGCCGCCTGCCAGTGCGCGAGGTCCGTGCCGTGCGTCAGCAAGACGGGGTCTGACCCCATATTCGCGAGCCGATCCTCGAGCGTTTCCGACACGCAGATGACGCGATCGACGCGCCCGACCAGCTCGCGCTCCATCGCCTCGAGGACCGGACCGTCCAGGCCCGGCCAGACCGAGAAGTCGTCGACGCAGTAGTAGACCCAGCGATCGACGTCCAGCGCGTCGACCAGATCCGCGGTGACCGCGATCGTCGTCACAACGACGCGCCGCTCACCTTCAGCGCGCGAGCCCAGCGTCCGGTGCACCCGCGACGCGACGAGACGCCGGTTCAGCCGCCGCTGCCAGCGCCGGCGAAAGCCGGGGTACATCGGCGGCGTCACGATCTCGAGGTTGTCCGGCAGCACGTCGCGCGGCCCGGACGATCCCGACAGCCACTGGCGAAGCTTGACGAATCCCTTGCCGAGATCCTCCCGCGACAGCCGCGGCGCGCGCGTGCCGACGGTGTTCACCCAAAGCGTGCGGTACCGCAGCAACAGGCGACGCGTCAGGTGCTGGCAACTCGAGGGATGACGTCCCCAGTCGTCGGAGAACACGATGAGCCGGACGTTGGAGGCGCGATCCGCAGTCACAGCGTCTCACGCCCGTCCGAACGCTGCGCTGCAGGCGTGCCCCGCGTTTCCTGTTCCTCCGTGCCTCCGTGTCGCCGTGAGAGACCGGCGCCGTCCAGGGGCGCGGCCGTCTCGACATCCGGCGCCACGCCGAGGTACTCGAGCGACTGCTCGATCACCCGCAGGATCGCCGGCGCGGCCACGATCCCTCCGTAGTGGCCCTTGCTCTTATCGGGCCGGTGCACGAAGCATCCGGCGACCAGGCGCGGCTGCTCGACCGGGGCGCCGCCGATGAACGACGACGTGTACTGCTCCGGCAGGTAGCCGCCCCCCTTCGGGTTGGGCACCTGCGCCGTGCCGGTCTTGCCGAAGATGCTGTATCGCTCACTCCTGGCGCGGCGGCCGGTCCCCTCGGTGACGACACGACGCATGACGTACCGCGTGTATCGTGCGGCTTCCGGCGAAAGCACCGGCTCGTAGATGATCTCCGTCCCGAACTCGCCGGCGCAGCGGATCGAGGCCGCGGGCATCATGCCGTCGTTGGCGATCGCCGCGAGCGCCCGGACGAGCTGAAGTCCGGTGGCGGCGATCTCCTGGCCCATCGGCACGCTCGTCACCGAGTAGTGCGTCCACTTGCGGGCGGGGTGCACGATGCCCGATGCCTCGCCGGGCAGACCGATGCCGCTGCGCTGACCGAAGCCGAAACGGCGCACGGCGCGATCCAGATGATCGATCCCCATGCGCTGAGCGACGATCGCCATGCCGATGTTGCTCGATTTCACGAGCACCTGCTCCCACGTCAGCATGCCGTGCGCGTGCGCATCGCGAAGCCGGCGCCCCTTCGGCGACCGGTACACGCCGCTCTCGGTGCAGTCGATCATCTCGTCGCCGACCGCGAAGCCGCCCTCGAGCGCCGCCGCCCAGACAAACGGCTTGAAGACCGAGCCCGGCTCGAAGGCGTCGGTGACGCATCGATTGCGCCGGCGGTCCCTCGGCGTCGTGAGCAGCTCCGCCGGATCAAAGAACGGATAGTTCGCCATCGCCAGAACGCGGCCGGTCGCCGGTTCCATCACGATGAGCTGCCCCGCATCGGCGCCGTAGCGCAAGCACTGTCGCTCGAGTTCGACCTCCGCGAGCGACTGGATCACCAGGTCGATCGAAACCTGCACGTCGCGACCGTCCGCGGGCGGCTTGAAGCCGCCGGCCTCGATCGAAAGCGGCCGGTTCGCCGCATCGCGCAGGAAGCGGATCGAGCCCGCGTCGGCCGAAAGCTCCCGGTTCAGTGCGAACTCGATGCCTTCGCGACCCACGCCGTCGGTGCCGACGACGCCGAGAAGCTGCCCTGCGCGGCTTCGGTGCGGGTAGTGTCGCGCGGCGAAGCGCTCGGTGCCGAGACCGGGGACCCGGTGCGACGCCAGCTCGGCAATGCGCCACGCGGTCAGATCAGGATCGAGGACGACGTACCGACCGTCGCGCCGCGCATCGACCATTCGGACGATCTCCGCCTCGTCGTAGTCGAGCAGGTCGGCAACGCGCTCCGCGAACCGGGGAAGATCGTCGATGAGACCCGGGTCGGCAAAAAGCCGAGTGCCCAGGTGGGTGGCGGCGAGCACGCGCCCGCGCGTATCACAGAGCGTGCCGCGGCGCGCGTGCAGGGCGTGGCGGCCGTGAAGCGTGCCGGCGTGCCGCTGCAGCGGCGCCGGGGGTCTCAGCTGAAGCTGCACGACCCTTCCCAGCAGGGCGAGCAACAGCAGGCTGACGCAGATGAGACACCAGCGCGAAGCGGTGACGATGCGCCGATCCGTCGCGTCGGGACCGTTCGAGGATCGGGGGGCACGGGCGGACAGAAGGGCTACTCCTCGACGTCCTGGAGCACGAAGACCACGTCGGGATCAGGCAGGGGCGCCGGCGCCAGGCGCTCGAGATCGAGCGCCGCACGATCGACAAGGCTTTCCAGGCGCTGCGGTTCGAGGAAATCGGCGATGCGCGCGGCGCGATCCCAGGTCGCGTACTGGTCCCGCGCCATGGCGCGATGCAGCATGACGATCTCGTGGTTGAGCTCGAGTCGCCGCTGCCGCAGCGCCAGCAGCGCGGCTGCCGTCAGAAAGGTCACCAGGATCAGCAGGAGAAGGCGCGGGAACAAGCCGGGGGTACCTCGTCGTCCGCAAGGGTTCGATTGTCGATGCGCGACCGCGGTGCCCGGACCCGTTTCAGGCTCAGCGCTGCGCCACCGGCAGCGCGATCACCATCCCCGGCCGGATTCGATTCGCGTCCCTGAGCCGGTCGGCGTTGGCCCTCAGGATCTCCTCGTGCCGACTCGCGTCGCCCAGCTCATCGCGCGCGATCTTCCAGAGCGTGTCGCCCTCGCGCACCTTGTAGGTCCGGCCGGCCTGGCGCGTTTTCACGTGGGAACGGCCCGTCCGCTTCCGCGGCGACGTCTTCTTCTTTCGCTCCGCGCCGCGCCCCGGGATCTTCAGCTTCATTCCGACCCGAAGCATGTTCTCGTTCTCGATCAGGTCGCGATTCGCCTCGAGCAGGCGCGGCCACTGGCTCTGCGCGCCGAGGTAGCGCTCGGCAAGGCTGCTCAGCGAGTCGCCCCCCTTCACCTTGACGGTGGTCGCCTGCTCGGCCGGCGCCGCGCCCTCGCGATCACGTTTGCGTTTCGCCGTGTCCGCCGCCGCGGTGTCGTCCGACGTCGTCGGTCGTCGCGGCGGGATCATGATCCGCACCCCCTGGTTGACGTGACCGTTGCGGCGCACCCGACCCGGGTTGGCCGCAATGATCCGGTCGTATCGCTCGCCGTCGCCAAGATAGCGCTCGGCGATTTCGTACAGCGTTTCGCCGGATCGAACCGTGTGGAACACCCGGCGTGACGACGTTGGCGCCGCCCGCTGCCCCTCCTCCATGACCACCGGGCGCGGACGCGGCACGACCCGCTCCGCCTGCGCCGGTGTCTGCCGCGCTGCCTCCTTCTTTGCCTCCGTTTCCTCGACCCGCCTCGGCTCCTGCCGCTTCCGCACCGGCGTCACATTCGCCGGCGGCATGGCCCCGGGGCCGGTCCCGACCGTCGACCGAAAACCGCGGGCCCGGGCGACATTCATGGCGCTCGGCGGCTCGACCTGCCCTGTTCGCATCGGCCCCCGGTTGGGCTCAAGCGGTGTCAATGGTCGATGCCCCGGCGCCGGCATGGGGTGAGCGTTGTCCGCGACGCGTGTCGGCGCGCCGTTTCGGGTTGCCTGCTGGCTCGTCCGCGGTGTCGGACCCCACGGTCCCGTCGAATCGGGGCGGCGCGTCCATGCCCGGTCGCCGCGGCGCTGCGGCGCCGCCTGCTCGATGATGCGTTCGCCACCGACCTCGGGCTGCGCGCCGGTCTCGTCCACCGGCACGGAGTCGATCAGCGGCGGCGGCGCGTCGACGGGCTGGATCGCGAGATGATCGGTCAGAATGATCCCGATCAGAAGGATGACCCCCAATCCGATAAGCAGGCCGACTTTGGTTTCGCGTGTCATGTCCCTGGCATCCGTGCGGGGCTAGGCATCGTCCGTGATGATGACGCGGTTATGGAGGGCACCGGATCTTATCATGAATCCTCTCATGAATCCTTGCGTGGCGCTGACGGCGCTTTCGGGGTCCGGTTGTCGGGTCGCGTCGTCGGCGACCCGGTGCTACCAGCCGGCGGCACGAAGTTTCGCGGATCGGCTGCGGGGGTTCGCCTGCCGCTCACCGGCGTCGGCGACCACGGGTTTCGGCGTCAGGCGCCGGGCGATCCCGTCACGCTGCCATTGCCGGATCGCGTGCTTGACCATCCGGTCTTCCAGCGAGTGGAAGCTGATGACCGCCGACACGCCGCCTGGCCGCATCAGATTCGGCATGTCGTCGAGAAGTCGGCCGAGCACGTCGAGCTCCAGGTTGACCGCGATGCGCAGCGCCATGAACGTTCGGGTGGCCGGGTCGAGCCTGGGCCTGCCGCTTCGTCGTGGCCGGTGACCCCGCGCCCCATATGCCTGGCGCACGAGCTCAGCGAGTTCCAACGTACTGTTGATCGGTGAGATGCCGCGCTTTTCGACAATCTTCCGCGCGATTTTCCGACTGAGTCGCTCTTCGCCGTACTCGTAGATCAGGTCGGCGAGCGCCCGCTCCTCCAGGCCGTTGACGATCTCGGCCGCGGTGGTCGTCGCCGATGGATCGAAACGCATGTCGAGCGGCCCGTCGGCGGCGAACGAAAGGCCGCGCGACGGGTCGTCCATCTGGCTGGAAGCGAAGCCCAGGTCCGCGAGCAGGAGGTCGACCCGCTCGACGCCCAGGTGATCGAGCAGGGTTCGGGCGTCGGCGAAGTTGCCCGGGACGACGTCAAACGCCGCCCCGCCCTGCCGCGAGCGCACCTCGGACAGCCGTGCGCGGCTGAAATCCACGTTGGCCGGGTCGACGTCGAGACCGATCACGCGCCCCTCGGGCCCGAGCCGCTTCGAGATGAGTTCGGCGTGGCCGCCCCGGCCGATCGTGCAGTCGAGGTAGAAGCCCCCCGGCCGCGGCGCGAGCAGCGCGAGCACGGGTTCGGCAAGCACGGGCTGGTGCCCGGGGTCCATGTGGCGCCCTGTCGCTGAAGTCGCCAGACTTCAGAGCACGTGAGCCATCCGAACTCTGGCGAGTCCGGCTACTTCCTTACAATACCCCCATGCCCACCTTTCACGCGACGACGATCCTCTCGGTCCGGCACGACGCCAGCGTCGCCATCGCCGGCGACGGCCAGGTCACGATGGACGCCGTCGTGGCGAAGGGCGACGCGGTCAAGGTCCGCAAACTCGACGACGTCGGCCTCGACGGCGCGGGCGTCCTGGTCGGCTTCGCCGGCTCGGCGGCCGACGCGTTCAGCCTGCTCGAGCGGTTCGAGACCAAGGTCCGCGACTCGCCGGCCAACATCAAGCGCGCCGCGATCGAGCTTGCCAAGCAGTGGCGCACCGATCGCGTGCTGCGGCGTCTCGAAAGCCTGCTGATCGTCGCCGACCGCGCGTGCAGCCTGATCGTCTCCGGCTCGGGCGACGTCATCGAGCCCACCGACGGCATCCTCGGGATCGGCTCGGGCGGCTCGTACGCCGTCGCCGCCGCCCGCGCCCTCGTCGGCCACACCGACCAGACGCCGGAGCAGATCGTGCGCCACGGCATGGAGATCGCGGGCGATCTGTGCGTCTACACGAATCGGGAGATCACGGTGCTGAACCTGTGAGCACGGAGCGGGGAGCACGGACGAATACGGATGGGGTGAAGGCGCGGGTGCCTGGGGTCGAGTGCGGCGAGCCCCCAGGAAGAGCACGATCGCCCGCCTGCATTGCCCCCGCGTCCCGATCCCCCTAAACTTGCCACACTGGCCCGTGTGGCGGAATTGGCAGACGCGCCGTCTTCAGGTGGCGGTCCGGGCAACCGGGTAGAGGTTCGAGTCCTCTCACGGGCATTTCAGCGGCCGGCAGGCACTCCGCGAGCCGCTCCATGACGCATCTCGCATCACTCGTACACCCGGCTCCGCGGGCGTGGCGGAATTGGCAGACGCGCCAGATTTAGGTTCTGGTGGGGTAACACCCGTGGAGGTTCGAGTCCTCTCGCCCGCACTTTCCCGATTGTTTGCTTTGGCCTTGTCAATAAACGACTTACGGCCATCGTCCAATCGTTCTTCGTCAGCATCGTCGGGTGAAGAATCCACACGACCGGTCACTTCGGTCCATGATTTTCCACCTGGTGCGCCCCGCAAAGCGCCCCGCGAGCGTGCGGACTCACTGTCCGTACCCGTTGCCCTGGCGCATTGAATTCCTGATCGGGACAGGTCCGGAAGCTTCGAGACGGCCGCGGCGATGTCAGCCTTGAACGGGTGCGTGTAGTTGTCGAGGGTAAGCGCGATCGTGGAGTGCCGCATGACGGTCTGAATGACCTTCGGGTGAACACCGGCCACGGCGAGCCATGAACCACAAGTATGCCGTAAGGAATGAAAGTCGGCATAGCGGCCCGCACTGTCCTGGTATCTGAGAAAGTCCGAGCCGCTGTCGTTGGCGGGGTCCGCGCCGATCCACGCAGATCGCGCGGCAACCATATCTGAACGCAACAACTCGATCATCTGCGGGTTCCGAAAATTCTGACCGCCCCCGTTCCGGAAATTCTGGCCGCTTTCCGGAACGGAGGAAACCGTGAGCCGCTGTTC
>NYZC01000138.1 GCA_002686995.1 Phycisphaeraceae bacterium
CGCGAAGTCGATGATCATATCGTCGCTGCCGGCGAATCGTGGACATCATGACTCAATCATCATGACTACGGCTCACACGGCAAATTCCTGCAGGGACCCCACCGACTCGGGCCCGATTGCGCGAGAACTCGCGCACAGAAGTGCAGAATGTTATGGCGGATAGCTCGGCTGAAGGTCGACCACCCAGGACGAGGAAGGCGACCGTGGGAATTCAACGGCACGGGGGCCGTGGCGGCGCACTCCAAATTCCTGCAAACAAGGTTGCATCACGAGTCCTCAGACCTCATCATTTTCTTGCCATGCGTGTTCTGTTGCCCCTTCTATTCGTCCCTGCTGCCCTTGCAGCTTCTCCGCCCCAGGGCGTGAACCTGGCCGCGCTGGAGGACTGGGAGATCCTGGTCGCCGATACCTGGTCGCCGATATAGTACGATAGGCCCGTGGTCCTGCAACTGTGGATACGGTATCCGAAACGAAAGGAGATCAGTCGTGGCTAGAGGTTTTATGGGCAAGATCTTGAACGTGAATCTGACAACACGTGAGGTTCGCGACGAACCGCTCGACGAAGCATCGTGTCGCGACTACATCGGCGGTTACGGCATCGGTGCCAAATACCTCTACGACCGGATGCCGAAAGGCGTGGATCCTCTGGGTCCGGAGAATCTCCTAGGTTTCTTCACTGGACCGTTGACGGGCACGCCCTGCATCGAGGGGAACCGTTTCGTTGTCGTGTGCAAATCACCGCTGACCAACACCTGGGGCGATGCCAACTGCGGCGGCACCTTCGGCCCTCACCTGAAGTTTGCCGGGTACGACGGCATTCTGATCAGTGGTGCATCCGACACACCCGTGTGGTTGCGGATCGAGGATGGTCAGGCGCAGTTGTGCGACGCCGCGTTTCTCTGGGGCAAGGACAGCAACAAGACCGAAGATGAACTCAAGGCGCTCATGGGTGAATCGAATGAGCGAGGCAACAGGAAGAAGGTGGAAGTCGCCTCAATCGGACAGGCCGGCGAAGGCCTGAGCCTGATCTCGGCAATCATGAACGACAAGGGCCGCGCCGCCGGACGCAGCGGCGTGGGTGCGGTGATGGGGTCCAAGAAGCTCAAGGCCATCGCGGTGACCGGAACGAATGAGATTCCGCTGTTCGATCCCGAAGAGACCAAGGCGCTACGTAAGAAATACACGAAGATGACGGGCGGAGCCCATGAGTTGTTTGTCAATTACGGCACGATCGGGATCACGGGCGAATCCTCCATGACCGGTGACTCGCCGGTGAAGAACTGGGGTGGCGTCGGACCGGTGGATTTTCCGAGCGGGAAGACGAAGTTCGAGCAGGACACGCTGATCGCCTACCAGGACAAGAAGTACGGGTGCTGGCAATGCACGATGGCGTGCGGAGGGCACATGTCCGTAAAAGAGGCTGGCCCCTACAAGGGTGTCGCCCACCACAAGGTCGAGTACGAAACGGCAGCATCCTGGGGCACGATGACGCTGACCGACGATTTCCCGGCCATGATCAAGATCAACGAACTGTGCAACAAGTTCGGGTTCGACACCATTGCATCGGGCGTCACCGCCGCTTTCGCCGTGGAATGCTACGAGAACGGAATCCTGACGAAGGAGGATACCGACGGTCTGGAACTGAATTGGGGGAACTCGGCGTCGCTGGTGGCTCTACTGGAGAAGATGGGTCGTCGAGAGGGCATCGGAGACGTCTTGGCAGACGGTGTGAAGCGCGCTGCCGAGCGGATCGGCAAGGGCAGCGAGAAGTTCGCCATGCACGTGCACGGGTCGGAAGTGCCCATGCACGATCCGAAATTCATGCCCGGCCTAGCGACGACCTACAAGATGGACTCGACACCTGCCCGTCATACCCAAGGCCACGAAGATATGCCGCCGGTGCTGGAGGGGTGGCCTGAGCATGAGAAGTATGAGTACACGGGCAAGGGCGAACTGCACAAGCACTGCATGGAGATGGTGCATGTCACAAACGCTGCCGGCGTCTGCCTTTTTGCCTTTCTTTCGTATGACTGGAACTTCATTCCTGACTTCCTGAAGAGCGTTACGGGGTGGGACTTCGACACCGACGAGTGCTACCGCGTCGGGGAGCGTATCGCCAACCTCAGGCACGCGTTCAATCTCCGCGAAGGGCTCAATCCGCTCCGATTCGAGGTACCCAGTCGTCTGATCGGAGACCCGCCGCAGACCACGGGCAATGTGCGCAACGTGACAGTCGATATCGATACGCAGGTGCGTGAATATTGCCAGATCATGGATTGGGACCCGGAAACGGCGATACCGAGCAGACAGCGGCTGGAGTCACTGGGCCTGGAGGCAGTTGCGACGGACCTGCACGGATAAGCGGCGCTCAGCGCCGCCCGTGGCACTGGGGGTCCTGTCGTGACTCAGAGACGCTCACTGCGCAGACCGTGCGGCCGCTGGCGATGATGTGGGAACCAACGACGATGATCATGGCGACGCTTGTCGATTAGGGCGCAGTTCGCGGAGCGGCAGTAACGTTTGCCGTGCAGGAGAGCGCGACCGCCAGATCCTCGTTCTTCAACGTCTTGCCGTCGACGCTCTTGGCTTGGACTCCAGAAGTCAAGATCTTCCTCTCCCGGCGGCCAAGGGCGCCGGCACTGCGAGAGAGGTCCCCGGACCAAGCGAATCCAGCGTGGGAGCGTGCCGTGCACCGACGGGCACCGCAGGATCTCGCTATCCTGCGGGCTTCGTGCACGGTTACCAAAACGTCGAATTCAACGGATCAAGAGGATCGATATGTCGTCACTCGAGCAGAAGCTGCAGTCCTGGAAGAACCCGGTCGAGATGCTCCGCAACGCACCGACCGGCCCGTACGTTTTTCCTATCGCCCCCGAGTTCACGAATTGGGCGGACGAGCAGACGGCCTGGTTCCGCTCCGCGGTGCTGTTCGATCTCTCGAGGCACATGACGGACATCTATTTCGAGGGCCCGGATCTGCTTCGGCTGCTCAGCCACGTCGCCGTCAACACCTTCAGCAACTTCGGCCCCAACAAGGCCAAGCAGATCGTGTGCTGCAACGAAGAGGGCTGGGTGATCGGCGATGCGATCCTGTTCGGGCTCGCCGAGAACAAGGTCAACATCAGCGGCCGCCCGTCGGTGCCGAACTGGGTCGCCTACCATGCGGAAACAGGCGACTACGACGTCACGGTGACAAGAGACATCCGCGCGGTCGAGGGCGAGGGAAGGCGCAAGACCTTCCGTTATCAGGTCCAGGGCCCCAACGCGATGAACATCATCGAAGCGGCCGCGGACGGACCCTTGCCGCAGGTCAGGTTCTTCAACATCGGCCAGTTCACGATCGCCGGCAGGCAGGTGAACGGCCTCGGGCACGGGATGGCGCGGACGCAGGGACTCGAGATCTTCGGGCCCTCCGAATACGGCGAGGAAGTGCGCGCCGCACTGACCGAGGCGGGCAAGGCGCACGGCCTGAGGGAAGTCGGCGCCCGCGCCTATTCGACGGTCTCCCCGGAATCGGGCTGGATTCCGTCGCCGATGCCCGCGATCTACACGGACTCGATGAAGGCATATCGTCAGTGGCTTGCCGATGACGGCTTCGAGGCCAACGTGTCACTCGGCGGCAGTTTCTACTCCGACAACATCGAAGACTATTACCAGACGCCATGGGATCTCGGCTACGGCATGCACGTGAAGTTCGATCACGACTTCATCGGACGAGATGCCCTCGAGAGGAAGGCCAACGAGCCGCACCGGAAGAAGGTGTGGCTGGTGTGGAACGATGTGGATGTCACGGACATCTTCGCTTCGATGCTGGGGCCCGGGGATCGCTGCAAGTACATGGAGGCGCCGGGGTCGCAGTATTCCTCACTGCCGTTCGATACGGTGCTCCTGAACGAAAAGATGATCGGCCTGTCGACCTACAACTGCTACACGTCGAACGTCGGCCACTGGTTCTCGCTGGCGATGATCGACGAGGAATCGGCCATCGACGGCACCGAGGTCACCGTGGTCTGGGGCGAGCAGGACGGGGGATCGGACAAGCCGTCCGTCGAGCGACACATGCAGACGGAAGTGCGCGCCGTGATTCACACGGAGCGTCCGGTGGTGGACGCGTAACCGAAGTGGCCACACTCATAGCGCGCTGAAAACCGCGTTCCTATTCGTGGATGCTTGCGCGCACGGCGCGAGTCCCCCCTTTTCGTTGAATCGGAGACCGCGTTCATGAAGCTCACGACCATCGTCAGGGACGGCGCCTGGAGGACGGTCATCCTCTCGGCGCGGCCGACGTCGCACGTTCCGGTGATGATCGACATCGGGGCGGCGGTCGACATCCTCGTCACCCAGTCAGGCTCGGGTCGGCTGCACTGGGTGTCGCGATGGGAAGGCCCGTGGGGAGTCTGGAAGGCGCCGGCGGACATGATCGACATCGTCCGCCACGGCTGGCCGGCCGTGTCCGCGCTCGAGCTGCTCGAGCGCATCTTCTGGGCGTTCGCCCGCACGGGCGACGGCGCCGCCGCCGAGAACGCGCTGCTCGAGCCCGAAGCGGTGACGTGGCAGGCCCCCCTTCCCGAGCCGCCGGCCTATCTCTACCTGCACAACAACTCGACCGTCGCGCTCAACTTCCAGTTCACCGACTACGGCCGCCGCGAAATCCTGCACCCGCGCAACCGGCCGGTCACGGCCATGATCGGCACCGGCGAGCCGCTGTTCACCAACGACGCCGGCTACGTCAAGACCGACATGGAGTTCGGCTTCGTCGTCGGGCCGGACGCACACCTGCTCGACGACGAGACGGCGATGGATCACGTGTTCGGCTACACCGTGACCACCGACAGCCGCCTGAACGCCTACACGACAAGCTACAACACCCTGTCCGACAAGCAGCGTTACCAGGGCGCGGCCGGCGCCTGCATGGACAAGGCCTGCGACGGTTACGGCGCGTTCGGCCCCGTGATCGTCACTGCCGACGAGGTGGGCAATCCCCAGGACCTGCTCGGTCACATCCACTGCAACGGCGTGGAGCGCGGGCGCTGTCACACCGGCGGCTACCTGGATCCGGTGCGCGACATCCTGGCCAACCTGTCACGCATGATGACCGTGCCCGCCGGCACCGTGGTGGCGATGGGCGGCGCGGCCTACGACGGCTTCGCGGTCAAGGGCGACATGCGTCGGCCGGGGCAGAACCACGTCAGCATCTCGTTCGAGCGCGTCGGCGCCATTCACCACGACCTCGTCTATCCCGACGAGCCGAGAGCCCGGCAGCGCGGCCCTCAGAGCCCCTACCTGCATCGGCGCCGACAGCTGGGCCTCCCGTCGTCGGACATGCCCGATCTGAAACCCGGCGACGTGCCCGCCGCGACCCGCGCGCTCTGGGCGATCATGTACAACGTCGGTCGCAAGCACGACCCGGACTACCCGGCCCCTTACCTCTACCCGCGTACGAGCCTGCGCCGCGCCGAAGAGCCGATCGTCCTCGGCCCGGCCCATCGCGACGTGGAGATCAGCGTGCAGTTGGCCGCGGTCATCGGCACCAGGACGCAGTACCAGGTCCCGGCCGACAAGGTGCTCGACGGCCTGCTGGGACTGGCCCTGTTCATCGGCATCGCCGACCTGGGCGTCCTGCAGCGCGGTGTCGACGACGCCAACGCGTCCTCCTATTACTTCGGCTACTTCCAGTCACGCTTCGGCGACGGCTTCAACCGGATCGCCCCGCCGGTGCCGATCAGCGAGTTGAACGACAAGTGGCGCGATGCGCCGATGCGCATCGAGATCGAGGGCCACGGCGCCGCCGAAGGCGCCGTCAGCGACTACGACACCGGCGTCGAGCGCATGATCGAGTGGATCAGCAAAGGGGTCACGATGCTGCCGGGCGACGTCGCGGCGCTCGGACCGGGCAACGCGTGCGTGAAGGTGCCGATGACAGGGAGCCCCGGCAGCAAGTGGAAGCTGCGAGCCGGCATCAAAGGCCTGGTCGATATCGACACGCACATCGAAGACCAGCGCGACGAGCGCGTGGGCAACTGGCACAAGCTGAAGATCGGGCCGTCGGACCTGACGTAATCGCTCAAGACCGCCTGATCCCGCGCATGTTCATCGCCAGCGCTTCCGGGTTCGTCGACCAGCGCAGCGCCTCGGTGCCCGAGATGATCTCGTCGCGGTACATGGCGAGCAGGTGCTGGTCGAAGCTCTGCATGTTGGACTCGCCCGTCTCGATGTACTCGTTCAGCTGATCGAGCCTGTTCTCGAGGATGCATTTCTCGGTCACGGCGCTCGCGCGGAGGATCTCGACCGCCGGACGGCGTCCGCCCGCGTTGGTCGTCACGAGGCGCTGCGAGATGATCGCCTCGATGGAACTGGCCAGTTGCTGAAGCATGAGCTGACGCTCGACCGGAGGAAACATGGCGATGATGCGCTCGATGGTCTGCGGCGCGTTGGCGCTGTGAACGGTGGAGAAGACCTGGTGACCGGTGTCGGTCGCCCGCAACGCCATGCGCAGCGTCTCCACGTCGCGAAGCTCGCCGACGAGGATCACGTCCGGATCCTGGCGCAAGGCCTGCCTTAGCGCCTGGTCGAAGGACGGCGTGTCGGCGCCGACCTCGAGCTGGCAGATCAGGGCCTTCTGGTTCTCGTAGGTGAACTCGATCGGATCCTCGATCGTGAGGACCTTCGACCGGTAGGTCTGGTTGATCAGCTCGATCATCGCGGCGAGCGTCGTGCTCTTGCCGCTGCCGGTCGTGCCGGTCAGCAGCGTCAGCCCGCGCTGCGACAGCGCGATGTCGTGGACGACGCGCGGCAGGTTCAGATCCTCGATCGAGGGAATCGCCGACTTGATGATCCGCATCACCACGCCCGACCTGCCCATGTGCGAATAGGCGCTGCATCGAAAGCGCGAGACGCCCTCGATGAGGTACGAGAAGTCCAGGCCCTCGACGATCGATTCGTCCACGTTGTCCTGAAGCTTCGGCGGCAGCAGCGACTCGATGAACTGACGCGCCTGCTCCGGAGTCAGGGGATCGGCCTTGACGGCGCGAATCTGACCCGCGAAGCGCAGCATCGGCGGCGCGCCCGCCTGGACGTGCACGTCCGAAGCGTCGTTGTCGACCGCGTAGCGAAGCAGATCCGAAAGTTCCATTCGATCTCCATCCGGTTGGCACCCAAGTGAAGCCAGTCTATCAGCACCGGGCAATCCGCACGGAACGACCACGTCGAGAGCCCGAGACCGGCCGACGCCCCCGATTCGACTGCAGGGCGAAACGTGCACCTCCAGGACAACGATCAATTCGTGGAAACTCCGGGCGGACGCGTCAGACCGCGACGCGCGTCGATGCATAGATCGCATCGAGCTCGGTCACGACGTGTCGCGGCAGCGGCAGCGGCTCGTGCGTGTCCAGGAGGTGCTGAGCGAGATCCCTCGCTCGCTCCTCCATGCGCTTGGCGCCGCCTGCCGTCCAGGTTTCGTACCGGTCCCGTACGAGCAGGGAAGGAATGAAATGCTCATTCCGGTAGTGCTTCACGGTGTGGTCCTCGGTCAGGAAGTGACCGCGCGGCCCGATCTCCCGGATGACGTCGAAGGCCAGGGTCTCACTGGAGACGTCGATCCCTCCGGCGAGTCTGCGCACCATGCCGATCAGCTCGTCGTCGACGACGGTCTTCTCGAAGCTGACGGCGAGCGTGTTCTGAAGCTCGCCGGCACCGTGCGCCACGATCGAGACACCCGCCAGGATGCAGACCAGGTTGCTCATCAGGCTCTCGGCGCCGGCCTGCATCCCAAGCGTGTGAGCGTCGGACGACCCACCGGTGCCGCGCGAGGGAATGCCGTAGTGACGCGCCATTTGCGCCGTGGCGAGACAGAGTAAATCCGCTTCCGGCGCGCCGTAGGGAAGAATCGCCGTGCGCATGTCGAGCGCGCTTGACACGCAGCCGTAGACCAGCGGGATGCCGGGGTTCACCAGCTGCGCCAAAGTGGCGTGCCCCAGGAATTCCGCCGTCGCCTGCGCCAGCGCGCCCGCAAGCGTCGCCGGTCCCGTCGCACCCGCCTGCACCTCAGGCGAGATCAGAAGAGGAATGCCCTGCCTGATGTACTCGAGCATGCCCGCCAGCTGTCCGGGGGTGTTGTATAGCGGGCTGACGGTATTGCTCACCGCCATCAGCGGCAGCGCGCCCCGGGGCAGGTCGCAGACGTCGGACACGGCTTCGGCCATTCGAATGACGAGCGTGGAAGCCGCCTTGCTCCGGGACACGGCGAACACCGGCTTGCTGGAGCAGGGGAACATGGTCTTCGTCACCCATGCCGCCAGTGCCTCGTCCGACGTCTCGTCCGGATGCACGCCTGCCGACGCGCCGGAGACATTCGCCAGCCCGTCGCACAACCGGCAGATGTCCACGCCATCGGCGGCCGTGCCGCGACGGGGCGCCTCGTTCAGGCCGATCACGTTGAGCGCCGAGTCCGGCCCCATGAACCAGGTGCCGGTACCGTCGATCGTCAGCGTATGCGCGGGATTCCGGGCGACCCAGGTGAAACCGGACGGCACCTCTCGGAGGCTCGCCTCCACGAGATCCGGTGGGATCAGCACCGTTTGCGCGTCCATGTCGACGCGGGCGCCGGCGTCCGCGAAAACCTCGAGCACGTCGCGATCGGGCAGCCACAGCCCCACTTCCTCCAGCACGCGCAGCGCGGTCTGGTGCACATCGCGCACCTGGTCCCCGGTGAGGATTTCCAGGCAACGTGGCGAGCATGCCATAGGCGGTGCTCCGAATTTTTTCGGGCTGACTGGGCACCCGGGTCGCAGGGGGATATCATAATATCTTGACATCTATTGTTTGCCCCGAGGAGGCGGGCAGCCGGAAACGACTGGACAAGGAGAAACTGCAATGAGCATCTTCAATCGCCCGGCGCACGACTGGCACGGTCTCGAGTCGCTCGAGCCGTTCGTGCTACTTTCCGCGAATCCTCTGCCGGCGGGCGAAATCCAATCGGCCGCCGAAGTCGTGAGCTCGGACACCGCAACAAGTCTCGAGGGCAACCAGCAGGATCCGCTTGCGGATTTCAGTCTCGAAGACCTGAATCCCGCGTCGGCCACCTTCGGCCAGAACGTCGGCCCGGCCTTCTACGACGGCGACGTGTCGGGCTACTACTTCACGCGAGCCGCTTGCGGTATCTGCCAGCATCGATTCGACGTGCTCAACGACCTTTCCCTCGAACTCGAGTCCGAGGGGATCACCGACGTGCGGATCATCGGCATCAACGGCCCGGCCTGGGCCGGTGACGACCTCGCCGGCATGCTGGCCGGCCGCGTGCTTCCCTTCGTTCAGGACGACGCGCAACAGAACGTGTGGGCGAACTGGAACGCCGACTGGCGCGACGTGTTCATCCTGGACCGGGCCGGGCAGCTTGCGAATCGAATCAACCTCACCGGTTTCAATCCGGATCCGGGCGTCAACCAGGGTCAGAACTACGCGCTGCTCAAGTCCATGTTCCTCGATGCCCGCGGGACGGGGGGCCCCGACGATACGCTCGTCGTCGACCTCGACGTGGATCGGACGACGGCCGAACCCGATCGACTCACGTTCCTGCACGACGATGGCGAGGACGGGACCACTGTCTCCGTTCGCCTGAAGGGACGAGCCGGCGCCGAGTCCACGCTCGTGCTCACGCGGCCCGACGATCACGGCTTTCAGCAACTGGTTTCCGCCGACCTGTTCAGCCTCGAGCCGGAACGCACGGTGCTGTCGATCCGTTCGGCCATCGAGATCGACGTCGAACACATCACGGGCAACGGCGCGAAGTACCTGGACCTCAAGCCCGTGCGGCTCACCGGGAACTCCATCGAGATGACCGGATCCGTCGACCGGATCCGCGTACACGCCATGGATGCCGGCGCCCGTATCGAACTGGGTGGCAGCGTCGATGACCGACTTCAACTCCAGGCAGGCGGCGCGATCGGCGAACCGGACGCGGTCGATGGCGTGGATCTCACGTTCCCCGGCACCGTGGACGTCAAGGCGACGGCGTGGCACGGTGGTTCGTGGGATGTGGGACGTGTTCGAAACGTGAAGATGACCGACGGTGACTTCTCTCCCGAAATCGACATCGCCCACGGCTTCCGGAAGTTCGACATCCGCGGCGGCGATTTCCGGCCGGCGCGGATGCTCAGCGGCACCGCGGGAACGATGTCCGACGGGGATGGCAGCGGCGGCACCATCACCGCCCGGGCATCGCGAATGACAGGACATGGCGGCGCGATCATAAGTCCGCATCCGGTCGAGATCGACGGAAGCCTGAAGGCACTCCAGGGCGAGTCGTACGACCTCACGCTGCTGGCAGGCGGCGACATCAAGAGCGTCAAGCAGAGAATCACGAGGCGCACCGAGGCTTCCCGGTTCGTTCTGGACCTGACGGCAAACCGGATCGGCAAGGTCCAGGGACAGGGCGCCGAGGCGCGAATCGATCTGGTGACGACGGGCACCGCCGACACCATGGGCAGGAAACCTGCGATCACGAGCGTTCAGATCAAAGGTGCGCACCTGGTCGAGGGCAGCATCGAAACCGCGCCCGGGACGAAGGTCCGGTCACTCGAGCTGAAACCGCGGGCCGGCGTGGGCGGCCAGATCATCGGCGACTTCAACGTGCACGTCGACCTGCTGGAGAACTTCAGGAGCGGCGACGTGCGCGGTGACTTCACCCTGTCCGGGGATCTCATGAGCGGGAAGACAGGACGCATCATCGGATGCGCCTTCACGATCACCGGCGACGTCCACCGGAGGTTCAGCACGAACAGCACGAGCGATCCGGACGACGCGGACGACATCGGGGACGGTGTTCTGGATCTGATCAATCCGGCCAGCGCCAATACCGCGCCGGAGGCGCCAGGCGCCCTGTCGATCGTCGGACTCACGAATCCCCAGAGGGTACGGACTCGATGACGGGTTCTAGCGAAACGCGCCCTGGCCCACCAGGAGCAGGCACAGCAGCGAGATCACGAGCGCGCCGACCAGGTTCAACACCAGGCCCTCCCGCGTCATGTGGCGAATCGTCAGGTACCCCGCGCCCATGATGACCGCGTTGGGGGGTGTCGCCACGGGCAGCATGAACGCACAGCTGGCGCTCAGCGCCGCCGGCACCATGAGCGCGGCCGGTTCGATTCCGGCCGCCAGCGCTGCGGCGGCAAGGATCGGCATCAGCATGGTCGTCGTCGCGGTGTTCGACGTGATCTCCGTCAGGAACGTTACGGCCAGGCAGATGCACAGGACCATGGCCAGTGTCGGCCAGGTGGCGAGGACGCGCATGAATTCGCCCAGCGTCTCGCTGAGCCCCGACACCGTAAAGGCCTTCGCGATGGCGATGCCGCCGCCGAAGAGCAGGAGAAGTCCCCAGGGAATGCGCTGCGCCGCAGGCCAGTCAAGCAGGCGGCCGTCATCGCCATCGGGAATCAGGAACAATCCCACGGCGGCCAGCAGCGCGACCGTGCTGTCGCCCACCTCTTCCAGGCCGAGACGGCTGCTCCAGTAACGGCGTGTCATCCAGGCCATCGCCGTGATCACGAACACGATCGCGACGCGCACCTCGGCCTTCGTCCACGCTCCCGGCGCGGGCATGGACAGGTGCCCGATCCCCCTCAATCGACGCGTGATCCACAACCAGGCGATCGGCAGCATGACCACCGTGACCGGCACGCCGATCTTCATCCAGCCGAGGAAGTCGATCTCCCTGCCGGTGTGCTCCGCATAAACGCTCAGGAACACGACGTTGGGCGGGGTCCCGACCGGCGTGCCGAGCCCCCCGATGCTGGCCCCGTAGGCAATGCCCAGCAGCAGAGGCGGCGCCAGGCTCGCCGCATCGCGCTCGTCGGCCGAACGAATGACCGCCACGGCGATCGGCAGCATCATCAGCGCCGTCGCCGTGTTGGATATCCACATGCTGAGCACGGCCGTGGCGATCATGAACCCCAGGACCAGTCGCCTGCCGCCTCCGCGGCCGAGCGTCCGGACCATCGCCACCGCGAGGCGACGGTGCGCGCCGCTGCGCTCCATGGCGGCCGACAGGAGGAAACCGCCCAGGAACAGCAGGATCAGCGTGTGCCCATAGGCCGTCGCGAGATCCCGGTGCGACAGCACGCCCGCGAACGGCAGCAGCGCGAAGGGAATCATCGAGGTGGCCGGAATCGGAATCGGTTCGGTGATCCACCATACCGCACACAGGCTGGTGATCGCCGCCGTCCAGCACTGCGGCGCAGGCAATCCGGCCCACCACAGCGCGAGCCACAGCATCGTCGCAACCAGCGGCCCGAGCCCTAGCGCCCATCGTGCCGAACTCGACATGCGCTCATCTTAACGATGCGCGCACCGACTCGATGGCACCGGTGTTTCGGATGTGATCTCGGACGGTTAAGATCTGTCATGGCGCAGGCACCGCCCATGGAGCAACAGCGGGTGGAGTCGATGACTCATCGAACCGGTCATCGAAATCGATTCGTCCAGCTGTTCGGGTTCGCCGAGGGGCGCATCCTGCTGACCGGCCTCGCCCTGATGTCTCTCTATTTCACCTGGCTGGGGGCGGTGCTGATCGTCGCGCCGCAGCGCTGTCAGCTTTACCTGGGTATGACGGCGACGCACGTGCTGTTCGGACGTGCCGCGGGCATGTCCTTCGGCTACGCCCTCGACCTGGGTCACGGCATCGTGATCCCCGCCAACATGGTCATCGAGACCGTGCTCGTGCTGCTGTGCTACCCGCTCTTCGCGTTCGGTCTGAAGCGCATGCTCGTGTTCGACTGGCTCAAGCGCGTGACGGACCGCATCGAAAGGACCGCCGGCGCCAACCACCAACGAATTCGCCGCTTCGGCATCCCGGGCCTGTTCGTCTTCGTCTGCTTTCCGTTCTGGATGACCGGCCCGCTCGTCGGCTGCATCATCGGCCACCTGATGGGCCTTCGGCCCTGGCTGAACATGGGCGTCGTGATCGGTGGCACGTGCCTGGCGATCTGCGGCTGGGGCGTCGTCCTGCTGGAGCTGAACGAGCACATCGCCAGCTACAGCGCGTACGGCCCCATGATCCTGGTCGCCATCCTGATCCTCGTCGCGCTCGTCGTCCTGCTCATGGAGCGGCGCAGACACGATGGCGACGACAGATAACCTGACCGAAGATCCCTACCGCAACATGCGCGTGTCACCGAGGTCCTTGGCGCCGACACTCTTCGTGATGGTAGCACCGCGGTACTCCCTGATCTCCAGCCCGGCGAAGGCGTTGACGATGTGGTACGTGGTCGGAAGCTCCTCCCACGTCGACTCGTGGAACTTCACCGTGCCCTCGCCCTCCCAGCGCTCGGTGACGACGCAGTTGGGCTGATCGGCCGGCGTCAGCACGGCGCAGGAGACGTCCGCGGTGCCCCACTCGCCGGTCCGTGGCATGTACCGGTAATGCAGAAGGCCGTCATGACTGCCTTCGCCCGCCGTCTTGTCGAGCCTGTCCTGCGGCACCTGCGTGACGCGATCGATATGCAGGTCCATGAACTTGTGGCCGAGCCAGCTTCCGATGCAGTGCGTCCGGCCGTCGAACACGATCGGATCGGGGATCTCGCAGTAGATCTTCGAGAACCCGAGCTCCTCGCGGCCGATGAAGATCGGATCCGCGAGGTTCTCCCAGAGCACCGTGAGAAAGCTTCCCCGCACGTGGTCGCGCTCGCCGTGATAGAACACCGGCAGAATCACGCCGAGCACGTTGTATCCCCGGCCGGCCAGCCATTCGATGCCGGTCATGTACGCCACGAGCACGGTGACCACCGGCTCGCCGTCGAGCTCGAAGCGCTCCGGGAGAAACCGCTCGACCTGCGCGCGATCCGAAAGAAAGCTCACGCTGTAGGCCGTCTTGAACGGCCCCGTGTCGCAGGGGAACTTGCGGCCCTCGGTCCCCTGCCTGGGTCCCAGGCTCGGCCCGAAATGCGTGGGCATCCGGTACATCTTTCCCGGCTCGAACTGGTAGGTCATCGCATCGGTCCTTGCACCTCGAATCCCGAATTCACGTCTTCTCCGCGCACGCGATCCGCCAAGCGGCGTCCCGGATCTCCCTCACGCGCCGTTCAATGGCCCAGGGGTCGTCGCCCGGTGCGGCGCGCACCTCGAAGGACACGAACGGCGGATCACGATCCTCATCGCGCAACTCGGCGAGCTGGTGAAATATCGAAGCGATCCGCTCCGTCGTCAGCAATCCCGGCGGCCCGGGAAAGCGATGGTGATCACCGTAATCTTCGTGATCGAGATCCACAACCACGTTGGCCAGGTGCATCTGGACGAGCATCGGGTACGCCAGGCGCAGCGCCGAATCGAGATCGTCACCGCTGAGCGCGGCGTGCGACGTGTCCCACGCCATCCAGAGGTTCCGATGCGCGCCGCGCAGGGCGTCGATCATCGCTACCGCCTCCTCCGTTCGCCCGATGAGACCGCGCTCGTGAACGCCCCGGTCAACCGGCTCGAAGACGATGCGGAGACCATACGGGGCGGCTGCCTCGGCAAGGTCGGCCAGGGCGTCCGCCAGGTGCTTCCGCGTCGATTCGCGAAGCTCGGGACCGGGATCGAGATCCCCGATATAGAGCAGATCCGTCCCGCCGATCTCGACTGCGTGCTCGAAACCTTTCTTCAACTCGGTCAGCGCGGCGCGGCGGCGTCCCGCGTCGATGCTGGTCATGCCCCATTCGGTCGCCAACTGCCGCTCCACCTGCCACACGGCGATGCGCAGACGATGCGCGCGGGCCAGCTCACCGATGCGCAGCCGCACGGATCGGTCGGCAAGATCGGCAATCTCGACGCCTTCGTACTCACCCTCCGCACACGCGCGCGCGACGGCTTCAACCATCGCGCCGCCGTCGAGGCGCACCGGGAAGAAGATTTCACCCAGGTGCAGTCCCGATCGAAACGCCTGTCGCATGTCGAGTCCGCTCATCCGACGAATGATACAGGGACGGACCGATTTTGGAGATCGGCGTTCGGGACGATGACTGCGGTCAGCCGTGACGTTGCATGAGGCCGACGATGGCGAGTGTGAACACCGCTGGCATCATCGCCGGTTCAGGAATCGCCGTGACGAGAATGTCGTCAATCGCGCCGCCACCAAAAATGAGAAACTCGATCTCTCCCGCCGTGTAGGTTCCGTCGATCGCTGATGCAAAGGGCCTCCCGTCGAGGAACACATCGATCCGGGCGCCGACGCGATCGACGCGAAGCGTATGCGTCTCGCCGGCGCTGATCGTATTGGGGACGACAATCAGATTCGTGCCGTTACCACCGTCCAATCGGGTGATCTTGCCGAGCGGGTCATCGCTCGACAATGGGTTCACGCGCGCGAAGTACCCGTTGTTCGGCCTGAGCCCCCTCCAATCCGCGCTGCTCACGGCCGGATCGTCGGCCGCAAAGTAGACCTCGAAATCAGAAACCCCAGCGTCGTCGAGCCTGAACTCGGCCTGGATCGACACGTCGTCCGAACGGATTCCGCTCAGGGTGAAGAAGTGATGTCCTCTGTTGTCGGGCACATACGCGCCGGTCGACCCGTTCAATCCGGCGCCGACCGACAGAGAACCGTAGTCCACAACGATACCGTCGGCTGACCCATCCTCGAAGGTTTCCGAATACAGGACGTTCGCGTGAACGTGGAACGGAGACCCAACGATAACCGGAATCGAATACGCGACGGTAATCCAGAGCATTTTCATCTGATGCATCTTTCCTGATCGAGACCTGATTCAGAGCCATGAGCGCAGCAACGTCACCGGACGATGGACCACACCTTCATCGACCATTCGAGATTCGTAGCTATGCAATTGGCAGGGCACGTCGCCGACCTGCCCTACCCGGCGAGAAACGCGGCGCGTCAGGGCAAAACGACCTCACTAATGGCGAAGTTCCAACCCTGAAGGAACCCACAACAACACCATCGATCTTCCGGGAGAAGAGAACAAGGCTGGCGGCAGCATCGTGGATTTCGCAAAGCCGGAACGGACGGACGCGTGCCGATCAGGAGCCTTCCTCGTACACCGACTCCTCCTCCGCGTCCGTGTCGCTCTCGAAGTCGATTCGGTAGCCGTCCGGATCGGTCAGCGACGTCACCCACATGCCATTGCCGACCATGGGCGTGGAGGCATCGACGCCGCGCGATCGGAACGCCCGATACAGCGCGAGCGCATCCTGGCAGATGAAACAGACCGATACGCCCTCACCGACCTTGCATTCGGGCACCCACGAATCGTGTCCTTCACGGGGAAATTCCTGGAGCATCATCGCGGCGCCGCCGTGCTCCAGGCGACACCAGCGCACCTTTCCGTCAACGACCCACTTCTGCGTCATCTCGAAGCCAAGCCCCTCGACGTAGAAACGCAGCGCCGCCTCCATGTTCGACACCTTGAAAAAGGGCACGGCCTCGGTCACGTTGGTTTCGGACACGGAAAGACCTTTCAATCGGTTTCGTCAGATTCGGGGAGCGCACTCACCACTTTGAGAGATCGTCTTCAATCCAGCGTAAGACTATCGACGATGATGGTTCTTCGCATTCAGCAGTCCATGCTGACTCCTCGACTCTGCGACTCTTCGACTTGCGACTTCTGACCTTCGACTCAAATCGCATCCCCCGGACTCCGCCCCCCGCTGCCGCCGCGCGTGAGCAGGTAGATATAGACGATGGTCGTGCGCACGTCGCGATGCCCGAGCAGTTCCTGAAGCGCACAGACGTCGTGACCGTCGCGGATCAGCTCGGCGGCGAAGCTGTGGCGGAACGAGCGCAGCGCGACATCCCTGAGGCCGGCGGCACGGGCGACCTGGCGGACCGCCCGATGCAGGACCGATTCGTGCTGGTGGAATCGGATCGGCGTGCCCGTGCAGGAATCACGACCCAGGCGCGATGCAGGGAAGACGTATTGCCACGCGCGATCGCGCGCCGCGCCGGATACGCGCCGATCGACGTCGGGGGGCAGGTCGGCCCAGCCGAATCCGCGCGCCACGTCACGGTCGTGAAGCCGCGCGATCTCCCTGAGGTGCGCCGGCAGCGCCCGCCCCGCCGTCTCGGAGATCATCGTCCGTCGCATCTCGCGCCCGGCGCCGTCGCGCACCGTCAGCTCGAGCCCGTCGAGATCGACATCGCCGAAGCGCAGCCTGAGGCACTCGGCCGGCCGGAGCCCCGAGCCGTACAGCAGCGACACCATCAGCCATGGCGTCTCCCTCAAACCGCCGAGCACGGTCCGCACATCGTCGCGTGTGAGCACGCGCGGCAACCGGCGCGTCCGCGTCGCCTTCACGACGCCGTCAAGCCAGGGCACCGGGATCTCCAGCACCTGGCGATACAGAAACAGCAGCGCCGCCAGCACCTCGCCGAGCGTGGCGGCACTCACTCTGCGGTGCACAGCGAGATGCGACAGGAACGCAGAAACCTCCTCCGACCCCAGCCGCGCCGGATGCCGGCGGTCGTGAAACAGGATGAACCTGCGAATCCAGTGGCAGTGCGCGTCCTCGACGCGGTGGCTGTAGTGCCGCGCGCGCACGACGCCCCGGATCTGATCGAACAGGCTGGGCACCCGCCTGGCGCGGGTGGGCTGAATCAGTGCTTCCATAGATATGACTCCCGGAACGGAGTGATTTCAGATGACGGTCCGCGACCGCCCACCAGCCACATTGTATGTTAGGTATCTGTATGGGTCAACCCCGTTCCTGGCCCCCGGCCCCTATCCTCCTGCTCTCAGGGCAGGACGACGCAGAACATGGAAGACGCCTACAGGATGCTCGAGACCGCGGACGGGGTCCGCTTCGGCATGCGTGGCCGCCCGGGCGGATCACCCGCGGCGGTGGCGTTCCTGCTGGGAAGTCTTCTCGACACGATGCTGCACGAAGCGCACTGCGAGGTGCTGAACAGCCTGGGCTTCGTCTGCGTCGCTCTCGACGCACCGGGTCACGGCCTGGACGAGGTCGCCGGGGAACCGCGAGACCTGCACGCCTGGAGCCATCGTCTGAAAGCGGACCAGGATTTCGTGGCCGCATTCACCTGCAGGCTCTCCAAGGTACTGGACCACCTTGTCGCCGAGCGCATCGCGGATCCGGATCGCGTGGCGGTGGTCGGCGGTTCGCGCGGCGGCTTCCTCGCCTTTCATTTTGCGGCGAACGACGCGCGCGTCCGGAACGTGGCCGGCCTCGCGCCGGTAACGGACCTTCGAGTGCTGGCGGAGTTCGAGGGACTGGACGATCACGCCCTGACGAAGTCGCTTTCGGCGATCCGCCTGGCGGGGCGCCTGGCCGGGCGAAACGTCCTGGTCGTGATCGGCGACTTGGACGACCGCGTCGGTACGGATCACGCGATCGTCTTCGCGCGCGAGGTGACCAGGATGGCGCGCGACGCGCGCGTCGAACTGCACGTGCTGCCGGAGCCGGGAGGTCATTGTCACCCGGAGGGGACGAACGAGATATTGAAGCAATGGGCGCGAGAAGTGCTGTAGGACAGGTTTTTAACCTGTCCAGGTCGAATCACGCGCGGGTTGAAAACCTGTGCTACATCAGTCATACGCCCCCAACGCATTCGCCCCGTCGTCGCGCTCGTCGACGAACAGATCGTCGATCGAGTTTATCTGGATGCCGAACTGCGTCGCGAAGACGTTGGTGTTCTTGAAGTCCACGTGGCCGTCGTTGAAACCGATGCTGCCGCGCCAGTCGCTGGTCGAATGAATGCTGCGGGCGCCCGCGCCGGTTTCCGTCGCCACGTTTCGGTCGAACACGACCGGCGCGTCGGATCTCGCGGTCGTCGTCCATTCCGCCCGCCGACCCGATGCCGACGGGCCGATCTCGAGCAGGCAGTGGGAGAAGTTCCCGGTGGTGACGGTCCCTTCCGCCGGGACCTTGTCGAACTCCAGGGGACTGACGAGGTACTCCGGAGTGAGCAACGAACGGTCGAGCAGAAGCTGGAGGCGCCCCGATGCCGTCAGGACCTCCTCGGGCCCCAGGCCCGGGTAGAGCTGATTGTTGTCCTGCGCGAACTGGATCAACGACTGCTGGATGCCGCGAATCCGGCTCGCGTTCTCCAGCCGGTGCTTGCTGGCATGTCGGCGGCGATCGCTGACCGGCAGGACGAACACGAACAGGATGACCAGGACCGCCAGGATGACGGTGACGACCTCGACTCGGGAAAGACCTCGCTGCATATCAGTCAAACACCCCTAGCGCATCTGCGCCGTCACCATTGTCGTCGATGAACAGGTCGTCGTCGACGTTGGTTTGCGATCCGTATCGCGTGCGCTCGAGGACGTTGGTCGTCTCGAAGTTCGTATGACCGTCGTTGTAGGTGACTGAGCCTCTCCAGTCGCTCGACGAATGGATGCTGCGGGCAGAGCGACCCGGTCCCTTGCCCGTGTTCCGGTCGAATACAACGGTCGCCTCGGAATTGGCCGTTGCCGCCCATTCCGCACGTCTTCCCTTCGCCCCTGGCGAGATATCCAGCAGGCTGTACGAGATATTGTCCGTCGTCAGCCCTGTCCGCGATGGCGTCTTTTCTTCAATCTCCACCGGACTGATCAGGAATTCGGGGCTGACGAAGTTGCCGTCCAGAAGCACCTGAAAACGCCCTGTAGCCGTAAGGATCTCACGCTCACCCAACCCCGGGAACCGCTGTGAATGGTTCTGGGACCACTGGAACATCGACTGCTGGATGCCTCGAGTGCGCGTGCTGTTGTCCATCCGCAAACCGCATCCTCCTCGATCCGGAGGGAAGATGACAAAGGAAAGGAACAAACCTATCACGGTGACGATGACCAGAAGCTCAATAAGCGTAAACCCCGACCTGCGCATGCGACAGCCTCCGCATGAATGCATAGACAAAACCATGACATCGCGGGCGACAGTTGAATTCGATGGAGAACGGTGACGGACGGGCGAATGCCCACGGGCCTGAACGTCAGACCGGTACATGCTACGCCGACGGACCCGTGACGGTTCGGCAGGATAGCGTGCTACTGCTGCGTCAGGTAATGAAGAAGGTCGAAGCCGCCGTCCGGCAGCCAGCCGGGCGCGTCGTCCTGCGAGGACGCCTGCGTCGCGGCGCCCGTACCTGCGCCCGCCGCCGCAAGCAGCGCCCCTCGCGCCGGCGCCGACGGCTCGGTCACGGGCAGCGACGCCGCAAAGCTGGCCAGGATCGATTGCAGATCGTCCGAGGCGACGATGCCGTCGCCGTTGAAGTCGGCGTTCTTCGAGTAACCCGCGGCGCCCGCCGGCGCCGTGAAGGCGGACAGCAGCATGCCCAGGTCGTCGGCGCCCGCGACGCCATCGCGGTTGGCGTCCGACTCGTGCACGTCGAGGCGGAACGTGAAGTCGCCTGTTGCCGCGCCGTCGCCCGAACGCGTGCTGATTCCGTCGATCCACTCGCCGTCCAGTCGATTCCCCGCCGAGTCGGTCACGGTGTCGGCAAGGTGCAGCATCAGCCGATCGGAAGCGATCGGCGCACCGAGCGTCCAGGTGCCCGCGTGCGTGGCCGCGTCGTAGGTGAACCCGGCGATACCGTGCTCGGCGCGGTGGACGCCGTAAACGCGAAGGTCGCCCGAGGACGCCACCACCGCCTCGTCGAAACGGATCTCGATCTCGTCGACGGGCCATGGCAGCGGGTCGACCTGCCCCGCGCCGCTGGAGACGCGATACCCGCCCAGCCCGTCGCCGATGCTGGTCAGGTGATCGAAAAACTCGTTCGTCCAGTCCGGTCCCCTGACCAGCACCTCGACGATCTGCGGCGCCGTCGTATCGCCCGGGGGCACCTCGGCGGCCGAAAGGTCATCTAAGCGAGCCTGCGCGTTGTTCGTGCCGACACCGATGCCGCCGTCGAGCGGAACACCAAAGTCATGGTGCGCGACCGTCGAGCCGTCGACGGTGAGCGTGACCTCGCTGCCGTCGATGCGAAGGTCGACTTCGTAGTCAACGCCGTTGGCCAGCGAAGCCGTCGCGATCACCTCGGCGTTCCAGGTGCCCGCCACGACGCGCCCGATTCGCCATTCGTCGGCCCCGAAGAATCCGCCCGCGAAGCCGAAGTTCGACTCGTCCTCGTAATCGAAGACAAGCACCGCGTTGGCGTAGTAGCCGCCAGTCGGTGCGATCCCCGTGACCTTCGCCCCGAATTCCAGCCGCGCCGGCAGGGAGTCCGTCATCTGCAGGATCGAGATCGCGTCGGCGCCGAGTGGTGGCGTGGCCTCGTAGCGGCCCGATTCGACCCGCCACGCCCCGGCAACAGCCAGCAATCCGTCGGCCGTCCCGTCCTCGAAACTCTCCGCGTACGGGAGCGAGACCCTGGAGAACAGCGCGACATCGTCGAAGTTGCTGACCGCGTTGTTCGTCGCCAGCCCGAACCGCCCGTCCGTCAAGGCATCCGCGAACGTGTGAGCGAGCACCTGCTGACCGTCGACGAGCAACGTGACCGCGTCATCGCTGATCTGAAGCTCGACGTCGTAGTCGGTATTGAGGCTCAAGGAGTCGGACGCGGACGCATCGACGACCCAGGAGCCGGACTGGTAACGGCCGATGCGCCACGCGTCGGCGCCGTAGAACGCCCCGGCGAACTTGAAATCGTCCGGGCCCAGGTAGTCGTACACCAGGATGCTGTTCTTGAATGGGCCCTCCGCCCCCTGGAGCGTGGCGCTCATCGTCACCGCGCCCGGTACGGCGTTCGAAAGCTGGATCAGCGAAACGGCGTCCCCTCCCGCCGGCGCCACCGCGCGGAACCGGTCGTTGGTCACCTCCCAGTCACCCTGGACGGGAGACATCCCGGCGGCGCCGCCGTCGTCGAAGTTCTCGAAATACGGAAACGCCGCGAACTCGGTGGTCACGAAATTGTCGAAGCGCGCGACTGCATTGTTCGTCCCCAGCCCGATCCGGCCCTCCGACAGCGTTCCGCCGAAGTCGTGGCTCATCAGCTCGACCCCGTCGACGAGCAGCGTCGCACGGCCGCCGTCGATGACGAGGTTCGCCTGGTAGTCGACGCCCGTCGCCACCGCGGAGGACGCGGAAGCGTCGACGAGCCAGCTCGTGCCGTTGAAGCGACCCAGCCGCCACTGCTGCGTGCCGGCGTAAGCGCCCGCGTACTTGAAGTCGTTCGGACCCTGGTAGTCGTAGATCAACAGCGCGTTGCGAAACGCGGGGGTCGCGACGTTGGGCGACACGACGATGTTGTCGACTTGCGACACCGGGGGCTGGTTCTCGTTGTGAAGCCATACAGTCCGAAACACGAGCCGTCCCAGCGCGTTGAATTCGTGTCCCTGGTCGCCGTCCTTAAACGGCACGTTTCTCCACGCCTGCTGGACGCCGTAAGTCGGGCTGTCGACGACGAGGCTCCGCGTGCCGTTTTCCGTGCCGTTCGCGGTGAACGTGTACCGGAAGTGGGTCCACTCCCCGTAAGCCATCACGTCGTTGAAGGCCGTGGCCTGAGTGCCGTTGGCCCCGCGCCAGGTGATGTCGATGCCATCCACGTCACCGCCCCAGCCGGGGCCCAGGCGGTCCCAGACAAGGTTCCAGAAACCGTCGTTGTCCTGGATCAGGACGTCGACGGCCGAGTTCTGCAGCGGCGCCGTAATCTGCTCCATGTAGAGATCGAACTCGACGACGCCGGTCGCGAACTGGTGCTGACCGTCCATCGACATCTGAACGCCCTCATGCTGGCGGAGGTTGACGACCTTCGAGCCGTGGCCGTCGAGCCCGTTCGCGATGGTGGCCGCCCCGCTGTCGATACGCTCGAACGGCGCCGCGTCCAGGTCGGCCGTCGTCAGGTCGTCGAAGGTCTCGACCAACGAACCCGGAGGCGGAACGCTGCCCGGCTCGACGATCTGCACCTGCGACTGCACGCTGAACGCGTCGGGCAGCGTCAGACCGCTCGGCTGCAGGGAGATCGCCTTCGCCCCGGCGTCGGGCGTCGCCACGTACTGCCCGTCGACCTGCCACGTGCCCTCGGCGGGGATGAAGCTGCCCGCCGTGCCGCCGTCGAACGTTTCGATCACCGGCAGCGACGACGACGGCAGCTCGTCGCCGTAGGTGATCGTCATGTGCTGGTTCGGCGACACCACCAGGTTGACCCGCCGTCCGTCGGGCCAGCGGATCTCGATCGGCAGGTCGCCGGCGTGGCTGCCGAGGCCGAAGTGAAGCGCCAGGTCATTCTGGTTGCCCTCGCCGGTGCCGCCCTCGACCTGGCGCGTGATGATGCGCCCGCCACCGACATCGGCCCGCACCTGGGCGCCGATCGCCGTCGTGCTGACGTTGGCGCCGTCGCCCCGCAGGCGAAGCGACAGCCAGCTGTGCCCGCTGTTGTTCTGGTTGATGTAGAGCCGCGTGCCCGCCGAAAGATCGAGGTCGCCGTCCCGGTCGAAGTCGGCCCACGCGCCCTGGTAGCTCGCGATCAGGCCGCTCAGGCCGCTCGTGCTCGTCTCGTTGACGAAGTTGAAGTTGCCGTGATTGCGATAGAACCGCGTCCCCGACGACACGGCCGAGTAGAACAGGTCGAGATCGCCGTCGTTGTCCGCGTCGCCCAGCGCCGGCGAGGCGTACGACTCCACCCAGTCGTTGCCGTCGAGCGCGTCCATCTCCTGGAACGTCCAGCCGCCGCTCGGCCCGGTGTTGCGCATGAAGCGCGCCGGTGGATTGCCGACATGGCTGAAGTTGCCAATGAACAGGTCGATGTGGCCGTCCTCGTCGAGGTCACCCCACGCCGACCCGATCGTGTGGGCGGCCCCCTGAACGCCGCGGGCCGCGGCCTCGTTCGTGAACGTGCCGGAGCCATCGTTGACCCACAGAAGATTCGGCTGGAGAAAATAGTCCGAGACGTAGACGTCCAGATCGTCGTCCTCGTCGAAGTCGGCGGCGGTGACACCCCGCGCGTAGAGGGTGCTGCCTGCTCCCGGAGCCAGCGTAAAGCCCGTTCCCCCGTTGTTGATGTAGATTCGGTCGGCATAACTGGCGCCGCCCATGTAGATGTCGAGCCACCCGTCGCTGTTGAAGTCCCCCCAGGTCGCGCCGCGGCTGACTACCGCGCTATTGTTGGGCAGCATCGACGAGACATCCTGGAAGGACGTGCCGTTGATGTTGCGGTAGAGGCGCGGCAGGATCTCGCTGCCGGTCGTGAAGGCGAACAGGTCGTCGAAACCGTCGTTGTCGAAATCACCGAAGACGGCGTTGCCGTCAATCAGATCGGTCACGACGGTGAAGCCGGTGCCCTGGTTGTTGCGGAAGACCTTGCTCGACCCATCGTAGAAATCGGGCCAGCCGTCGTTGTCGATGTCGCCCCAGGCCGACCCGATCGAGTGGAAGCCGGCGCCGTCCTGGCCGAAGCCGAAGCCGGCGTCCACGAACGTGGTCAGCAGCAGCTTCGCCTCGAGCGGCTCGAGGGCCGGCTTCGACAGCCGCCCTCTCTTCCTGGCGCAATATCGTCGTTTCATGAGGCCGGATTCTTCCAGGACGACGCGGACGCGGCGCCTCTCCCATCGGCAATTATAGCTGCCAGGGAACCCATGGCCGGAAGGGCTCGACAGGCCGCAGGCCCATCTCATCACATGCCTGGACGCCCATTCGTCCTGATACGATGGGGCCACCCGACGGACGCCTCCATCTGAACCCACGGCCCCCGGGTGATATTCCCGATCCAGACGAGGAAGGACCGGCATGCACTGCATTGACGACGTTCGCGATTTCAACCGGATGCTCCGCCGCCGCAGCGACGGATTTCGACAGAAGCTTCGTGACTGGCTGGCGGGAAAAACCCTTACGCTCGCGGAGGCGCGGGTGTCGCGCGTCCTCGTGCCGATGGTCGGCATCTACACGCCGGGCTTCCAGGCGCTGCCCGCCTGCTCCTGGACGTTCGTCGAGCTGGTGACGAACGAGGGGCTCGTCGGCACCGGCGAGTGGCAGATCGACATCGGCGACGACACCCGCGCCTGCCTCGATCGCCTCCGCGGCGATGCGAACCACAACCTGCTCGATCTCGAGCACGAGCAGCCGCTGTACATGGCCTGGTGGGACCTCGTCGGCCAGGCGCTGGGCCGCCCGCTGCACCTGCTCTGGGCCGATCTCTTCGAGCGCGGTTTCGACCCTCCGGGCCGGGTGCCGATGGCGGCCTACACCTGGCAGCGCTTTGCCGATGCACAGGGACGCGACGCGGTGACGTTCGAGACGTGGCCCGACCATGCGAAGATGCAGGCCGAGCTGGGGTTCCCCGCGATCAAGATGTCGTGCGCGGCGTACCAGCCCGAGGATCACATCGAGGTGATCCATCGCGTGCGTGAAGCGATCGGCCCGGACGTGCGCCTGCGCTTCGACCCCCACGGCACCTGGAACCTCGCCGAGGCGCGGCGCATCCTGCGCGCCGTCGAGGATTGCGACATCGAGTTCGTCGAGCAGCCCGTCTGCGCCCTGCTGCCGCGGCTGTTCTATCCCGAAGGCGAGCCGGTGCCGCAGCGCTCCGGCGACGGGCGCGGCTTCCAGGCCGAGTACTACTTCCGCTACATGACCCAGCTTCGACAGGAGCAGCCGATCCCGCTGTCCTGCCACTGGTGGACGCCGCCGATCGTCTACCCGCCGGGCGCTTCGCCGGCGTCCGACCGGTGGGAGCCGGACTGGACGATGATGCAGCTCTACGACGCGGCGGACATCGCGTCGCCCGACATCGGCCTCGGCCCCTGGGGCCTGTGGCGCCTCTACGAGCTGGCGCGGTTCATGGGCATGCGGCTCACGCTGCACAGCAACTTCGAGCTGTGCCTGCAGCTCTACTTCCGCTGCGCGATGGCGGCGGCCCTGATGACGGACCGACAGTCGGCCGGGCTCTACATGGGCTCGGCGCCGCGCCCCTGCCACCCGATCGACAACGAGACGATCCAGGTCAGCGACGACGTGATCGAGGGCGGCCAGTTCGACTTTACCGGCGGTCACGTCCGGCTCACCGACGCGCCCGGCCACGGCCTGAAGCTCGACCCGCAGCGCGTCGAAAAGTACCGGTACACGAAAGAGGCCGCGGACGCCCACAAAGCCCAGGAGCAGAAGCTGTACAGCAACTACATGATCGACCGGCCGCGTCGCACCACGCAGTCCGGCTGGCCGAAGCCGCCCGGCCCCGAGTCGGTCGACCGGCACTTCTTCCCGTACGAAATCGCGAAGATCTTCGGGGAAGACGAGACTCAGGAGGTGGACGTGAAGCTCAACCGATAACGATGTCATGATGCTATTAGTCATTGAGCCAATCGTTATTCTTCGTTTCGGAGGCGCGCTGAACACCGAGTCCGAAATGACGAATAACGATTGGCTTAATGACCAATAGCTTAATGTTCACCGCCTCCAACACCTTCCAAACCTTTCCTGGAGCTAAACGTGGGTCGCCTGAACAACAAGATAAGCATCGTGACCGGCGGCGCCTCGGGGATCGGCGCCGCGATCGTGCGCGAGTTCGCGCAGCAGGGCGCGACCGTGATCTGCGGCGACGTGCAGGAGGAGATGGGGCGGCAGGTCGTCGCGGACCTTGACGGCGCGCCGGGGACGGCGTCGTTCTTCGAGGTCGATCTGCGCGACCTCGATCAGGTCAGGGCGCTGATCGATCACGCGGTCGACACGCACGGACGGCTCGACGTGATGGTGCCGAACGCGGGTCTGCAGTACGAGAAGATCCTGACGGACACGAGCGAGCAGGAATACGACCACATGATGGCCGTCAACATGAAGGCGACGTTCTTCTGCTGCAAGCACGCGGTGGAGGCGATGCTCAAGACCGGAGGCGGCAACATCGTCGCGACGGCGTCGGTCCTCAGCCTGGTCGCGGAGCCCTCGCTCGCGGCTTACTGCGCCACCAAGGCCGGCATCATGAACCTGATGAAGAGCATCGCGACCGACTACGGCGCAAAGGGCATCCGCGCCAACTGCGTATGCCCCGGCTACATCAACACACCGCTCGGCGACAAGTTCTTCGAATCTCTTCCCGACCCCGAGGCGGCGCGCCGGGAGGCGGACGCACTGCATGCGCTGGGACGCATGGGCGAGGCGGACGAGGTCGCCCGTTGCGTTAGCTTCCTCGCCAGCGACGAGGCGAGCTTCGTCACGGGGTCGGCGATGGTGGTCGACGGCGGACTGAGCTGCAAGGTGTAGTTATTGTGTTATTAGTCGTTAGATTCTTCCTCCGTCCCTTCTCGTCACGGTGACGAGAAGTCGAAGGTCGAAGGTCGAAAGCGGAACTGTCGATTGCCCCACCGCGCCGGCCGGAGTCCGGTTCCTTCGACTTTTGACCTTCCGACTTTCCGACTTGCGGGCGAAGCCCGCGTCGGGCCAATCGTTATCTTTCATTTCGGAGGCGCGCTGGATCACGAGCGGCCGTCGGCGCTGCGCACGAAGGAGAACCTCGGTTTCACCTTCACCGGCTTGCCGCCGACCTCCAGCACCGGGTAGGCGAGGAAATTGATCGGGCCGGACACGGGGCCGGGCTCCACCACCAGGTCGCGGCCGCGGCTCAGCTCGACGCGATTCGCCGGATGATGGCCGAAGTAATAGGGGATCAGGCTGTCGTGCTTGTCGGCCTCGCTTACGTCGATCGGCCACCATTTGTCGTCGGCGTAGAACTCCGCCCAGCAGTGATAGCCGGAGATGCCGCCTTCGTTCCTTGCCGAGGGGATCGCGGCGCCGATGGCGAAACGCGACGGGATGCCCGCGGCGCGGGCCAGGGCAATGAAGTACGAGTGATAGTCCGAACAGTTGCCGGTGCGTGAATCACATGCATAGACCGCGTCGCCCTGGCCGTACTTCTTGTCGAACTTCGCGTAGCGCATCCGATCGATCACGTGGTCGTACAGCGCGCGGGCGCGAATCAGCTCATCCTCCTTGCCCTCGACCACCTCGCCCGCGATCCTGCGAAATTCGTCGTCTTCAGGCACGAGACGATCGGGGGCGAGATAGCGCTGCGGATCCTGCGTCGCGTCCTGATAGACGGACTTCTCGAGGCGCCTGATCCCGAATCGAATGGCGACGGTCCGGCCGCTGTCCCGCGGATCCAGGGTCAGGTAGAGCACCTGGTTGCCGAACTCCTTGTCCTCGAGAATCTCCTGCCGACCGGGCGCGACGATGGATTTCACGTCGACCTGCTGGAACTCGTCCGTCGCCGGCAGGGGAATCCACATCTGCGCGGGCTCGGTCAGCTTCGGCAGCCGCGCCTGGTACAGGAACTCGAACTCGTCGCTTCCGTTGATGACGCCGAGGTGATGTCGTGACGCCGACTCGACTTCGGTCCGCACCCAGGTCCTGTCCGGCTTCTGATCCCACACGTAGTACGGCTGACCGTTCAGCTTGTGCACGGTGGTCTCGGTCACGCTCATCGCGCCCGGATCGCCGGCGAGGAAGAAATCAACGTCATAGACGTTGCCTTCGGCGCTCACCAGGTCGACGCACGCGAAATGGCGACGCGGTCCAAGGTTGGCGAGGTATTCGGTGTGCACCTTCACCAGCTTGAGGCGCAGGTCACGTCCCTCGTGCGGCAGCGTGAACCAGCCGCCCCCGAGACGGGCCTGCTCATCGATGTGATTCTCGATCCCCTGCTGAATGTCGGCGGTGACCACGTGCGGCACCGGTTCGACCGTGTCCGCCTCGACGGACGTCGGTCGATCAGGCGCCGTCTGGCATGCTCCCAGCACCGTGCAGACGGTAACGACCGTCAAAGGAAACCATAGACGAGCCATCTCATGCTCCCACTTCGAATATGCCACGATTCGCAACGGCCAAGTCAGTGGCTTGGATGATCCGACTTCGGATGGTCGGACTTCGGGTGGTCGCCCTTCGGGTGGTCGGACTTGTCCTTGTGCGGATGATCGCCGTGCGGATGGTCATGGCTCTTGCATCCGTAGCCGAAGACGCAGAGGGCCGCAGCCACCATGATCGTCACAAGAATCTTCGTCATCTTCATCGTTGATCCTTTCATGTCAGGAGATCCCGTTGACTCGCGCCCTCGCGAAGCTCGGCGCCACGACTTGCGATTCCATGAGGCATTGAGCATATGACTGCGGATGCAACGATGCAACGCCGGGGCATGTCCGGTTCACCACGCCGGATGAACACGGCGCGGGCTGAAGCTCTCGAGCCGTTGATGACGCAAGGCGGTGGACCGGATACCCCTCCCACCTCCCCCCCTTGCAAAGGGAGGGCTTCCTCGGGCGGCTTTCTCAGGTCCCGCTGTAAAGGGAAGGGGTGCACGGCGCGACACAGCAACCCTCCCCTTTCCAAGGGGGGTTGGTGGGGGTTCTACTGCTCCGCCGACTTCGTTCGAATGTGACTCACGAATTTCCTGATCTGAAACGCCACGGCCTTGCGCAGCTCCTTTTCGAGACCGTCGGTGTCGATCACACCGACCATGCTGTTCGAGTACGTCGGTATGCGCATCGTTGCGTCGAGACGGTGCACATGAGCGCTCTGGTCGAGCGTCATGAACAGCCCGAACGCGGTGATCTCGCTGCGCTCACCCCAGGGAAGCCCTTTCATCGTGATCACGATCCGGGGCGTCTCTCCTGATTCCACAACCTCCAACCCTTCTTCCTTCAACCGGCGCGACCAGATGTCCTCGATCTCATCGGCCGAAATCGTGCCGCGCTGCAGCACCGGCGCGTACTGCATCACCTCCACTCGAACGCGCTTCAGTCCGTACGCAGCGTCGTAGCGGCTGATGTCATCCCGCGCGGGCCGCGGCATCAGTGGCGCCGCCAGCGCGACGGCCCCCAGGGTCGTGACGCATATCACGAGCGCGATCCGTGACCATGTGCGGCGTCCGCTCATTCTCCCGTCATCGTAACGACTGTCGTATTAGCATCAATAGTTCGGCATCCCTCGCGTCACCGGCGGAAGGCCCGGTGCCAGCATGTGGCTCGCCCCGTCCCACTGGTCCCGTCGGTGAAACAGGTTCCTGTTCCAATCTAGGTTGCCCCAGTAGCGGCGCAGGCCGCCGTCGGGATCGGGATTCGACAGGGTGCAGGAATACAGCTTTGCGTTCTTCATGTGAAACCGGGCCATGACGCCGCCCCGGTAGTCGCCTTCGACCTCATCCGGGTGAACGTCGCCCTTCCATCTCACTTCCTGCCCCTTGCCGTCTGCCGTGATCGCGATCGCGTCGGACCGTCCGAGCCCGGGCAGGGGCCGCTCGTAGGCGTCGACGATCTCGACCTCGATCGATCCGCCCGCGGCGTCGGCGTTGACATACAAGCGGTGCGGCCGCTGCCGCCACGGTCCGGCGAGCAGCATGCCCGCCTCCGCGCCAGCATCGAAGGACACCCAGTGATCCTCCGGCATGATCGCGAGCATGAGGTGCGATGACTTGCGCAGATCGCGCCGGTTCGTCTTGAACACCCGCTCCTGGGCCCAGGCGGTATGCCCGTACGGAAAACAACTCACGTAAATGTACGTGTCGCCATCGCGTACGGCGGGCGGGTTGTGCGTCGGAAACATCATGCCGGCGTCGAGAGCGCCGGGCGGGCCGACGGGTACGACCGGCGCGCGATCGTGGGCCCGGTGCCAGGTCCGGCCGTCAGTGGAATAGCCGAGCTGCAGATCGATCATGCCGATCCGATCGGCCCCGGGATAATCGTCGGGCGGGGCCTGGAACACGCCCAGCTCCTCCGACAGGGGATGGTGGTGCATCGTGTTCAATAGCGCCAGGCGGTATCCCTCGTACTGCAGCACGGCGGCCTGGTGAATGTTGTAGAGCGTGGGCGGGTCGAGTTCGTCGCCCGCGACGAAGATGCGCCCGCAGTCCTCCCAGTTGACCAGGTCGCGGCTCTCGTAAAGCGAGATGTCACGCGGCAGGTTGGGCACGCGGCGAGTGAAAAGCTGAAACACGTGCCGGTCCCGGTCGTAGAAGAACGAGAACGGCCCGTCGCTCACGCCGCGCACCACCGGGTTGACGAACGCGGGCCGGTCCCAGTGGAGGCCGTCCTCCGAGGTGGCCAGGTTGAGCGGCACGTGATGCCGGACCCAGTCGGTGACTTTGCCGGAGTCGTAGGTCGAGTTGCAGACGCAGATCATCTTGAAACGGCGCAGCGGCGCATCGTGCGGATCGATGAGCACGGCCGACGTGAACTCCTCCATCTCACCGTCGAGGTAGTAGTTATTCGCCTTCGACACGGAACCGCCCGGACCCTTGTGATCCACGAGGTTCAGGATGGGCCTTTCCCAGTGCAGGCCGTCCGCGCTCGTCGCGTAGGCCTCCTTCCGGGTCGCAGCGCCCCAGTCGACGACGCGGGTCGAGACGCCGTACCACATCTTGAAGCATCCCTCGTCGTCGTCGTAGATGACGTTCGCACCGCTCAACTCGTCGCCGGGTTTGTCCCAGGGACGGTCCATTTCGATGACCGGTTCGGGATGCTTGACCGCGGCGTTGGTCGTGCGGCGAACGCCCTGCGCCTTGACGACCCAGGCGTCGTCGATGAACAGGTATTTCTTGTTGTAAGAGGGGATGTCAGGCATGGGTTTATCGTAACGTCCGCGTCAACAATGCTCCCGGAGCGAGCAGCGCGAGCGACATGGGCTCGGGAATGTCGATCTTGACGTTGTCGATCTGCACGGGCCGGGTCCCCTCGGCGCCGGGGACGATGTGCTGAGGATGCGCGTCTCGCCGTCGCGCGGCGGACGCATCCTCACCCTTCGACCTTGCGGGATTCGACAATCGACTCTGACCTTTCACGGCGCCGCGATATCGAATGTCAGCGCCCGGCGCGTCCCGGTCGCGACGTCCTCGAGGTCGAAGGTCCAGGTTCCGGACGGATCGTCGAGCGCGAGGTTGAACGCGTGGACGCCCCGGCCGCCGTCGGCGATGACATCGAGACCGTACTCGGGTCTGCGGCGTCCCTCGCCGTCGGTCACTCGGACAATGATCACGTGGCGCCCGATCCCGGCAGCGTCCGCCTTCACATCGGCCGTGACGGTGACACGCCCGTTCTCCTGGCGCGCTTCAGCGTCGATGGCATCGACCTTGTACGGCAGGGCCGCCAGCAGCATGGGCGTGGCCACCGGAACCTTGATCTCCAGCGCGTCCAAGTGCCCGTGATACGTTCGCCCGATCACTTCGTAGACGTGCCGCTTGCGACCGAACTCGATCCGGAACGGGCGCGGCGACCGGTCGGCGAACGCCTCGGGCTCGTCCAGGAGACGCTTGTGCGGGCGGAGGATGCCGACGAGATCGGCATCGCCGTCGCGGAACCGAAACAGGCGAAGCCGCGCCGTGTGACCGCCGACCGCCTTCGCCCGGATATCGGGCTCGACGCCGGCCGTCGCGAGAAACTCCGCCATGCGCACCTGCATGCCAAGCCCGCGCCCGGCGCAGCGCAGCGTCAGGTAGTGCTGCGGCGCCATGTTCATCAGGCACGCACGCCCCTTGCCGTGCCGCCGCGTGATGAAGACCGGGGTCCCTTCGTCGGATGTCACGGCCGCCTCTCCGCCCGCGATGGTGACACTCGCATCGACGGGCAGCGGCACCCGCGCCCCGAGGTCGTTCCGGCGCTCGCCGGCGGCGGTGAACTGCAGGATCTCGTCGATCGGCACGGTCCAGGTGTCGTGCTCGTCCTTCTCGTCGTCGATCGCGCCGATCTCGTGCTTCGAGAGGTCGGCCAGCGTGACCATCTCGTCGCGCAGCCCCTGCGTCGGGGCGCCACGACGCTCGAACCCGAAGACATTGTCGAGATGCCCCCGCTCCATCGGCTTCACGTGCGCGTCGAAGGCCGCCGGCTTGAAGTCGGCCAGCATCGATCCGCCCGCCTCGACGAACTGACGGATCGCGTCCGCCGTCTCGCCCGAGATGGCGTGTGACATCGGCATGACGAGCATCCTGAACCCGCGCCGCGTCAGCGCGCCGGCCGCCACGTCCGTGTGGTCGACGAACACATACGACAGCCCCATGTCATCGAGCAGGCGCAGCATCGCCTCGGTGTTCAGCGCCCAGTTGTGATCGTGCGTCGCGATATAGGCGGTCCACCCGGCGCTGATGTCGAAGTCCCGGATCGGAATGCGCGGGCTCACCATCGTCGCGTGCTGGCTTTGCCGCGAGAACAGGATCGCGACGTCGTCGGTGACGCGCTCGGCGCCGAGCACGAGCCGGTCGATGCCCTGCTGAATGCGGTTGATGTTCGCCGTGGCCTCGGCCAGGTTCGGCAGCACCCGCAGGTCGGGGGCGAGCCCCATGCTCTGATCACCCGCCTCGGACCAGCCGTACGTCGAAAAGAAGTAGTAGATGTTGGCGCCCTGAAAGAGCATGAACCACGGGTAGGAGCGCCGATCGTCGGGATACCGGTACATCGGGTACGCGCCGGACCAGCCGCCGAACAGCAAGTTCGGCTTCGCGAAGGAGCGGATGATGTCCCACTTCCAGCCGTTCGGGTAGGGCGCCATCTGGTCCACGACGTCGAGCAGCTGCTTCCACTCGAATCCGATCCAGCTGTTCTCGGCGAGCGGCCCCTCGAAGCCGACCCGGGCCCCGGGGTCGATTCCTCGAATGAGCCGCCGCGAATCGCGGTGGATCTCGACGAAGAGCCGGTCCATGTAGAGGCGGTGATCGGCCCAGCGCGGATACGCCCGCGTCTTCAGCGCCTCGGGCAGTGACAGCGGCGCCGCCTCGTCGAAGCCGGCGTAATGCGTGCCCCAGGACGCGTTGAGCGCCTCGACGCTGCCGTACTGGTCGGCCAGGTACGCACGGAAGTGCTCCAGGCAGGTCGGCGAGACGCAGCCGTCCAGAGGCTCGCGCATCATGCCCTGGTCGTCACCGAGCGAGTACGCGATCGGTGAATGGTGCCGGAACTGCTCCGTCTTCTCGCGAAGCTTCTTCCATTCCGCCTCCAGGAACTGTGGATCCGTCAGGCACGGCTTGCGCACGATCAGACCCTTCGCGCTGGTGTCGTTCGACGAGATGTGCCGGGGGATGTACGGCCCTGCCATCACGTTCAGCCTGCCCCAGTCGGCCATGTCACCGCCCAGGATGCCCGTGCGGACGCCGTGATCGGCGAGAATCCGCGCGGTCTGCCGCCGCACGAACGAAGCGTTGATGCTCGCCCAGGCGCCGTACTGGAACTGGTCGGGCGGGGGCGGGGCCTGCACGATCGGCACGTGGATGGTCCGTCGCGACAGGACGACATCGCCGCGGCGCAGCGTGGCCACGACCCGGCACTGCACCGTTGCGACGTGACGGACGTCCGCGGTGAGCGCGATCGGCCCCTCGACGGTGGCCCGCGCCTCGATCGCCCGCTTCCACACCTGGCGATCGTGCAGATCGAAGACGCTGACCTTCAGCGTCGAGTTCGTCAGCTCGCCGCCCAGCGCGACACGGATCGGCAGCGGCTGCTCCGGTCGAAACGACGGGCCGTCCGCGGCCAGTGACGTGACGCGCGCTCCGCTCGTCGAGGTGAAGTGCGCGGTCCCCCATTCGAGCGTCAGTCCGTTTCGATCGCGCAGAATCACGTCCGCGTAGTGATCGCCCTCGGGAAGCGCCGGCACGTCCAGGACAATGTGCTCATCTGCGATGGTGATCGAAGCGCGGTGCTCGACGATGCCCTCCAGATCGCGCACGACGAGCTCGGCGGCGGCATCCGGGAGCGGCACGCCGTGGGAGATCACTCGAAGCGCACCCAACCGGGCCGATCCAGCGCTCGTGTCGACCGTCGACGCCAGGCCGCCCCAGGCGCCGAGGCGCACGATCGGCATGTTGTCGCCCGCCCAGAGGACCACGCGCCCCACCAGTGAGCAGTAGTAGTCGTAATGGATGTCGCGGATGCCCTTGCCCGACTCCGTCGCGCCGGGCGGCGATAGCCAGCAGTTCGTCGACCTCGTCATCGAAAGCGGCGCGTAGTCGACGACCGCGACGCGGCCGCCCCCTTCCATCGCGTGGAACCGCGCCCCGCGCCCGAGGAAGTCACGCGGCGCCATCGCCGGCATCGGCGGCAGCAGGCGCATGGGGATGCCGTCGACGATCGGGCGAAGCTTCTCGTCCGGAACGCGTGCACATCGACCGATCAGCGCCTCGATCGATTTCGATAACCGCTTCGGGTTGATCACCACGAGGCCGCTGCCTGCCGCCACCGCGTCGTGGATCGCCTCCTCCACCTCCGCCGGAACGATCGTGCCGTCCAGCCATCCGAGCACGATGACGTCGGGCCGGTAGGCCGAGCGCAAAGCCGCCAGCGCGCGCTCGGTCATGTAGGACGCCGTCCCGAACCTGATCCATCCGTAGTGCGGACCGTCCGTGTCCGCCCAGCGGTGGTGGAAGAACGTCATCACCGGCACCGCATCGAACGCGAACCGCTGCTGCAGCTCGACCGTCGCGCGCTGCGTCCACCTCGGCGCGATCACCACCAGCTTCATGCCCCTTCCGGCGTAGCGCCGCGCCCAGGGCGTGTGCGGCGTCACGGCGTCCGGGCGAAGCTCGGACACCTCCGGATCCGGAATCCACATCTCGTACTTCGGAAGGACGTTGACCTCCGCGAGGCCCGCATGCGGGGCGTCCGCAAGGCCGGGGGGCGGATCGCAGGTCAATCCGATCAGCAAAAGGACCGCTGCCTGTCGAATTCTCATGATTGCGGCATATCGTAACGGGGAAAGCGTGGCCCGGCCCGTCTGGAACAGGCTGCCCTGAGCGGCTAGAATCATTTCGAACTCCATGTCGCAGAATCATCACAGAATCATGAACAGACAAGCGCCGCGAAGAACAGGCTTCACCCTCATCGAACTGCTCGTGGTGATCTCGATCATCGCGCTGCTGATCGCACTGCTTCTGCCGGCGATCAAGCGCTCGCGAGAGTCGGCGAAGAACGTGATGTGCCAGAACCGCATGCGCCAGCTCGGCATCGCGGTGAACTTCTACACCGAAGAGCACCAGGACCGGTATCCGCTCTACACGACCGGGTGGCCCCAACTCTGGTGGGTTCCGATGGCGGGGGCCGAGTCGACCCGCGACATGTACGTCACGCTGCAGTGCCCGTCGCAGGAGAATTTCGGGTTCTTCGACGACTACCGGATCCCCGGCACGTATCCCGGCGACTACCGTGGCGGCTCGCGCATCGGCTCGAGCGCGCCGTCACACAGCGGTTGGCCCACCTGGATAGCGATCGGTGTCGGCTACAACATGAAGATCAACACCCATCACCACGGCGGCCGATTCCACCGACACGATTACGAGAAGCCGGCCGAGACCGGCCTCTTCGCGGAAGCCGGCAGCTTCTACTGGTGGAACGCGCGGGGCTCGGACAACACGCTCGGCTACTGGTACGCCGACCGACACTTCGAGGGCATCGGCAACATCCTGTTCATGGATACGCACGTCGAGGGCGTCGAGACGCCCTACCCGAACGGGACCGCTTTTGGTTCCGACCCGAACTACGACGTGTCCGATCCGGACTGATCATTAAGAGCCTCTAACAGAATGAATCGTCAGGCCCGAGACCGACGACAGTGGTGCCTGGCAAGAAGTCCGAAGCAGCTTGCCTCCATGGCCGGCGATGCAGGACGATGCCACCAGGCGCCGCTGTCGTCGGTCGAAGCCAGAGGCATTCTGTTAGGGGCTCTAAGCTATCTAGTCATCAAGCCAATGGTTATTCGTCATTTCGGACTCGGGTCTGAAAGGGCAGGCTGATAGCTTAGTGGAGCCAATCCATGCACCTCGACCGAACGACGTTCTGTGTCGTGGCCGTTCTCGTCGTCGGACTGCTCGCCGGCGTGGCCCTGACCGCCCCGTTCATTCCGAATCCTGGCCTGTCCGAGGAATCCGAGCCGGGTTCGGTCCTGAGCCTGCGCGACCTGAAGCGCGTGGCGCTCGTCATCGAGGATCTGCCTCCGCATTTGCTCGACCTGGGGCTCAGCGAGCAGGTCGTGCGCAATCGGCTCGTCGAACGACTCCAGCGCGGTCGGATCGAGGTCGTCGATGACGAGGAGGCGCCGGTCGTGATGTTCCTTATCGACGAAGCGATCGATGACGCGGCGCCCGACGCGATCGCGTTCAACCTGACGATCTCACTTCGCCAGAAGGTGCGCGTCGAACGCCTCGACCTGGCGGTCGAGACGCCGACCTGGCACTACAGCCGAGTCGCCCTTTTTGGAAATCCGGAAGCAGCGAAGATGGTCCTGCCTGGCGTGAACCTCGTGGTCGACAAGCTCGTCACGAAGGCGATGCTGGCGACGAAGCGGAAGGCGTCGTAGATCGCTGCTACAGATGAACATGGATGAACACGGATGAAACACGGTGCGCCTGATGCCCGAAACCCATCGATACGCAAGTCCGTCAATGGGATACCCCCCCAACCCCCCCTTATAAAGGGGGGGCTTGAACGCGCTCGCGGGCGTTTCCGCCGTCTTCTGGTCGCGCTGCTGTGCGTCTGCTCGTGCGCCGATGCTCAGGCGCGCGTCCTGTTTCTCGCACACTACGACGGTGAGACCGCGAACGCGGACCATGCCGCCGGCAATCCCGTCACCCGCTCCGCAATGGAAGGTCTCACCGCCGCGGGCACGACCGCGAAGGGCAAATGGGGTGGCGCCCTCGACCTGACCGACCCGAAGCGCACCGGCGCCTACTCGGCGCTGCACAACCTCGACCCCAGGCGGGGCACGGTCGACTTCTGGTACCGGTTCGACGCGATCGAGGGGACGACATACAGCCCCCTGTTCGGCTGGTACCGCCCTCCAACGCAACCCGGCGGCAGGAAGAAGGAATCGGCGTTCGAGGTGTACCGGTACGGCAACAGCCTCGTGCTTGGCGTCCATCAGCCTTACGTGCAGAGCACTGGCGTCATTCAGCCCGACACGGATGCGTGGCATCACGTCGCGATCACCTGGAACTGCATGGGCGGCGACGGCCACAGCGAATACAACGTTTTTCTGGATGGAAAGAGCGCAGCGCGCCTCACCGGCGCGGTCGCCCTGAAGAAGCCGGGCGGCGCTCTTCACGTGGGCATCTGGGACTACGCGTGGGGTCAGCACCTGCGCGGACGCGTCGACGAGCTGCGCATCACCGACCAGGTCGAGTACCTCACGAACTTCACACCTCCCGCGCGGCCGCACTTCACGCCGGGCACGCCGGCAGCGCTCGCGCAGTCGTTCCGCGCAGCCATGGCCGGCATCACGGAACTGCGCGCCGACGCCGAAATGGTGAGCGCGGTCATGGGACCGGATTCCGGCGCCGCGGACTCCATCCGCGAGGCGATCGATCACGCCGTGAAGTCTTTCGAGTCTTTGACGAAGCCGCTGCGCGACCGGATCGATTCCGACGCAAACGCGTTCGAGGTCATGGCCGGCGTCGACGCGGACGTGATCGCGCGGCTCGGTCTCGACCTCGCGCCGCTGCATGAGCGCGCCGAGCAACTGAACGACGCGCAGAAGCAAACCAGGCAATCCGTGGCCGCGCTGCTCGGGGCGCGATTCCAGCAGGTCCCCAGGGTCTACAACGAATCCATCATCAGTCTCGGATATCTCAGGGAGGAGACGGAGGGGCTGCGACGCGCGATCTTCTACCGGCGCGCGATCAGGGACACGTCCGCGGCGATGCGCGTGGTCGATGAAGTCGCGGCGTTCGCGAAAGAAACGGATCGCAGGCTGAAACAGGCCCGCGACGCCTTTCACGATCTATTCGCAGACGCACCGGGCGCGCGGTACGACCCCGTTCCATCGATCCCCGCCTTCACCGCGGATCGTCGCAAGTGCCACGCGCTGCAGGGCATCTGGACTTCGCTCACGGAAATCACCTCGGAAATCCGCCCCCACCGGACCGCAATCGGCAAGGCGCGGGGCGGCCTTCGCCCTGGCAGCTTCGACCGTCGCCTGCGTCCGAGATTCCAGCCCGCCCCGCTCCCGCCTGTCGCCGTCGAGCCCGACGGCACCCTGAAACGCCTGATCTTCGCCGGCTCATTCGGGCGCGCAGAGACCATGACGGCGCTGGAGTTCGACACGATCTCGGAGGAGTCGCCGTCGGTGACCTGGCCGGCGCGCGATCGATTCGAAGTGAAGGAGAATCCGGCGATCGAATCGCAATGGAGCCGGTTCCGGGTGCCGCTATCCGACACCGTCCTTCTCTATGCGGTCGGCGACATGATGTACCGCCCATCGTGGTTCGCGGACGAGTTCGAGGACGGTCCGGAGTACTACTTCACACCAAACGGCGTCGGAAGCACCGGCTTCGACTACCGCCACCCGGTGCCGCGCAGGCACATCCAGCAGTACCTGGAAGAGGCGGCGCGCATTCACGGGGCCCGACCGTACACGTTCATCTACAAGGGACCGTGGGAGGCCCATCCCTACCGCGGCACGTCGGTCCACGTGCCGGGGCATCGCACGACCGCGTTCATGGAGCACGGGTTCAGCGAGATCGCCGTCAAGGCTTTCCGGTCCTATCTCGAGAAGAAGTTCGGTTCGATCGACGGTCTCAACGCCGCCTGGCGCACCCGCTACGAGAATTTCGATTCGATCCAGCCGCCGGATCCGCTCCTACGCGCGTTCGTGATCACCGAGGACGAGCGCGGCCAGGACGTGTACACCGTTCACTACCCGAACAAGCGGCTGCCCGGCGCGCCGACCACCGGCCTCAGCTACGAGTTCGAGCGCTGCCGCAAGGATCTCTACGCCGACTACCTGGAGGACTGCTACCGCGCGATCAAGCGCGGCGACCCGACCCGTCCGCTCGCGTCGTCGACGTCGGGCGGAATCATGAACGAGATTCTCATCAACTCACTCGACGACGTCCTGATGGCCGAGGACTGCGTCGACATGTGGGGCAAGCATCCTTCGGGCGGCTACGGCTGGGTGGACTCGCCCTACATGTGGGGCATGAACCGTTACTTCAAGAAGACGCTCGTCTCGCTCGAGTACTACGGATGGGCGCAGGAAGAGATTGGCGACGACTTCTGGCCGACGTTCGAGCTCGCCCCCGGGACGACCGACGAACTCGTCTATCACTCAGGCCGACGTGACGTCTGGCACGAGTTCAGCTGGGATCGGCGCATGCTGCTGTTCTACTGGACGCAGAAGACGGTCGAGCTGCCCGAGGGATTCCGCCCGGCGACGTCGCCGATGGTGCGCCCGTGGGCGCACCTGTTCCCGGTGATGAAGCGCCGGACCACGCGTCTCAACGAGATCTTCATCGAAGCCGGAATCGTCGAGCCCCGGATCGCCGTGCTCCACCCGGGCGTCTCGATCATCAACGCCTATCCCTACAACAGCGCCCAGAAGATCACGCGCGACATCCTCGATCGCCTGCTCGCCCGCCAGTACCACTTCGGCTTCGTACCGGAACAGTTCATCGTCAACGGTCGAGATCGGCTCGATCGGTACGACGTGCTGATCCTGCCCTACGTCCCATACTTTGACGACGGCTTCGGGGAGAAGCTTCTCGAGTGGGTGCGCGACGGCGGCACCCTGATCGCCGCGGGACCGTTCGGCCTCTACGGCAAGCACGGCGCCGAGTACGAGCACGGGGCGACGAAGGTCTTTGCGGACACGAAGTTCTCCTACCCGACGCCCGAGGGACGAACCGTGGATTGGGCATGGCGCGCCGAGCGTCAGGGCAGCCCGGTTACCGAACCGCACCTCGTCGCACCGTATGGCAAAGGCAAGGTCATGCTCACCCTGCACGGCCGCGCCCTTCAGCGGTCCGGCGCGGTCGCGGCCGAGCCGCACGTCGGGATCGAGATCGGCGCCCGAATCGTGGGAGAGCAAGGCAAAGGCGCGAAGCAGTTGAGAAAGGACGACCGCATCCGACCCGGTCACGTCGAGGCCGAGGCGGACTTCACACCGCCCGTCCGCGCGTTCTACCAGTTGCTCCAGGACTGCACGCGGCGCAAGGCGTGGGTCACCGAGGGCAACATCGAGATGGTCCTGCGCCGAAAGGACGAGGACGGCCCGCTCTACATGTCACTGCTGAACTGGAACTACCGCGCCGCGCAGGAGACCCGGGTGAACGTGCGCGGCGCGTATCCGGACGTCATGGATCTCACGCTCGGCGAGGGATTTCCCGTCGAGGCGACGGTCGAGGGCGACAGGACGAGCTTCGAGGTGCGGCTGGGGCCCGGGGAGGGCGTGATGCTGGCGCTGAGGTGAAAATGGGGTCGGGTCATCACATCGACGTCAGCCCCATCTCCGCTGCCAGGTCTGCCAGGTGCCGCCGAATTCCGTCGAGACCGCGATCGAGGCCGACGCCGATCGCGCGCGTCGCCGCGACGTCGAAACGGTTGCGCGCCTGCGCCGGGCTCGACGCGTCGATGTCGGCCTCGACGCCCAGCACCTCGGCGGCCATGCGGGCCCAGTCCGACCACCGCGCGTAGCAGTCCACGAGATTGAACGCGCGGCCGACGGTGTCGTCGCGCGTGACCGCGGCGACCGTCGCCTCGGCGACATCCTCGACGTGCACGAACTTGCCGCCGCCGGCGCGCCGGAACGCCTTGCCGGCGGCGATGCTCGCCAGGATCGGGTGGCCGTTCGAGCGCTCCAGGCGCCGATCGATCCCGTAGACCCCGCACGGGCGAAGCGCACAGGCTTCGCGCCCGTCGCTGTAGTGTGCCGCCCAGAGGTGCGCCTCGACCGACGCCTTGATTGCACCGTACGTCGAGCCCGGACGCAGGGGATGATCCTCGTCGATCACCCCCTCCCAGCGCGGCCGCATGTCGTGATGCACGGCGATCGTGCTCATGAACACGAAGCGCCGCGGCGCGGACGCGTGCAGCAGGCGGATCGATCCGAGCAGGCCGCTGCGAAGCTGGTAGTCGGTGTCACCGCGCCCGAAATCGTAGCTGTTGTGCACGACGCAGTCGGCACCATCGAGAAACGCGGGCCACGCCGACTCGTCGTCCTGGTTACCCACGACGAACCGATCCACGAACGGCTCCACGTGGTCGCGCACGCTCGTCTCCCGCACAAGTCCGGTCACCTGGTGGCCCAGCGCGCTGAGACGGCGAGCGATGTACGACCCGATGAACCCCGACACGCCGGTCAGTGCAATACGCATTTCAACAGCATAGAGGCGATCACGCCGGGCCTCACATGTCCCCGAGGATCTCGCAGCGCACACCGCCGCGGGGCATGGGGGCGCCGATGAGGGCGTCGACGTCTTCGGGATCGTGTCCGTACAGCTTTCGATAGGCGGCGTGCATCGCCGCTTCGACGGCGCCGTCTCCGTCGAGGGGGAGCGTGACCCACTGGTTCCCGCGGTGCTGGCTCTCCTCGACCGCGATGGCCAGCTCCTGGTCGGGCCAGGCTCGCTCGACCGGATAGGCGACGGGCCTGTCCTCGACGATGGCTTCATGGAATCGCACGAGGATGTCGGCCCGCGCGACTTCGTCCAGATCCTCCTCCCGCCCGATGCCGTAGGACGCATACGGATTGCGATACTCGACGACGGGGTCGGAGTCGATCCACAACCGGTCCAGGACCTTCACGCCCTCGACCTGGATGTAGGCGCTCTGAAAGGCAAGGATTTCGGGCTGCGCCTTGCCGCGCTGCAATCCGTCGGGCGTCAGGTTGCCCTCCGAACCCTCGACGTCCCAGAACTGCCGGCCGCTGCCGCCGAGCACCGGCTTCTCGAACCAGCAGACGGCGCCGTTCTCGAACTCGATGACCGCCGAACCCCATCGCTGCGCCTCGTGCCGGATCTGCATGTAGTCGTCGAACAGCGGGTACTTCAGATCTCGCGTGAACCCCAGCACGCGCGTCGCTTTTACTTACATTAGGACATCCGGGAGAGCAATTAAAATATTATTTTTTGAATCAGGTTGTTTTAATTTCAGGAGTATGCGGGAGAATCTCACGTGCCGTATTAGTTCTATTTGCGATGATAAAATCGCTCGATAGCGTTCCATGCCGAATCGGTACGTGCCTGTAGTTGTCCCAAATTCTTCGAAGCCCACATATTCCAGTCCGCGGTCTTCTTAGGACCTCGTACGCAAATTCGTCAGCTATCCAAGGCACGTGATCAATCCAATCTGCAAGTTGCCCTGCATCGATTGCGCGTACCTCTCGCCACGGGCCGACCGATTTGGCATCGATCCATTCACGGATTTGGTTCCAACGCCTAGAAGTCAAAAACACGAATGCGGTATCGACTGGATCTATGTTGAGGGGATCGTTTGTTCGTTTATTATAATCCTCATTGGCCTTTCCCGTGACGTCTGACTCGGTACTCAATTCCCAAGCAGACGTACCTTCAGGAACAAATCGATTACCCATCGATGCCTCAACAATTCCATCATATCCACGTAGGTAGATCGCTTCACCTCCGGGAACGTCTACGAAGACGAGATCGGGACAAGAGGCCCAAATGAGACGACGTACTAAGTCGGGTAAATCGGCCTTTGCCATATGGGTAGTGCTCCATCGATCTAGATCGGCTGCATCGATCGATAATAGTGACATTGAAAAGCACTCTATATCATTCATTCCCCATTCTCTCACACGACCTGGTACAAGATTTCTGAGGGGGCCACAAGTTTATCCGTGCCACCCGTTGTGGTGATTTGGACCTAGCCCGCGCACAAATGAAATGGAATCCGCATAAAAACCTGCGATGGCGGTCAAGCCAATCTGTAGCGAGCGTTAATGATAACGTCTTTCGCCTATTTCATTTCCAGCATAAGGCCTTCACCCGGACTGAAGATTATCTTAAACCGCGTCAGGCCGTCTTTGACGATGGCCGGAACGGGGAACCCACCCTCAATCGATAAGTCGGTTACCTGCGCGTACTCGCCGCGGACCAGGATTTCTGTTTCCAGACCATCACGGTAATCCCAGTTGAGCAGCGACATATAGAGTGGATCCCTGGGAATCTTCTGACGAAGCACCATCTCGACATTGCCTTTGGTTACGCTGGCTTGCCGACTCGTGGCATTTTGCAACACCTGGTAGAATGCGGTGACTGCCGGCGCCAGTTCGCTGTCCGGCTTTAATTTCAACGGCCGCGAACGATCGTCCGGTTTCTTTTCCTCTATGGTGTCCGATTCTTGCCCCTTGACCTCTGCGCCAATCTCGATGCCGACATGCGCCTGGGTGGCACCGGCGCCGCTGCGCGCGAATCCACGGCCGTCCAGCGTCATCAAAACGTGGCCGCTGCCATACGATCTCTCCAGGGTCGATTCAGTAACCGGTTTATCGTCGCGGTTGCCTTCCCAAAGCCAGGAGACGTCGAACTTGCCTTGTTCGGGATAGCTGAATGTGACATCGGGAAATACGGCTGCCGCGCCACCGTCGATTTCGAAGCCATATTTGCTATAAAGGCCGAACGGCCCGGCGGAGATCAGCGTGCCGCCGCGCTTGACCCAATCCATCAGCTTGCGGTCAAAACCGTCGTCGAAGTACTGGACGTATGGCAGAATGACAACATCATAGCGATCGAGCGAGTCGCGGCCGTTCATGACGAATGCTTCGGGGACGATGCCGAAGTGGTATTGCTTGGCCAGCAGACAATCGAATACATCCTTGGCAATTTTCATGCAGGCGTCGGTTGGATAGGCATTGATGATGGAAACCCCCGGGTGCAGCACGGCGATGCGCGGTTCGACAATAGGGACGTTGAAGAGAATGTCGTTGATCTTGGCGGTGCGGCTCTTTATGACCGAGAAAAAGCTCGACCAGGGCCGCGCCAGGGGCGACGTTTCAGTGCGGAATCCCTCAGGCAGTTCGACAATTTTCTGCGCCCAGTAGAAAAGCAGCATCCTTCGGTCCCAGCTGAATTCGTGCCAGGTGTCCCGGCGACCGGAATTGTACACGTCCTGCGGTTCGGCGCCCGGCGCCAGCTTGAAGGTGGGCCAGAAATCGTCGCCGATCACTTCCTGGGCCCAGCCGTAGTACTCCAGGGCCACGAGCGTCTTATTGAAATAGCGGTTCAACCCGTACATATAAGGTGAATGATACCAGCCGTAACCGCCGGAGGCGTGCTTGCCCCACATGTCCACACACCTCTGCGGCATCTGCAGGTCGTCAAGCGAATTGATCATGATCTCGTCCATGATTCCGCCCGATGTCGAACAGGCAAGCGGCCGCGTCGGGTCGCCGCGCTTGATCGCCTTGTAGCAATCTTCCAGGTAGTCGGCGTAGAGATCCTTGCGGCAGCGCTCAAATTCATAGCTCAGCCCCGTGGTCGGCAGGCCGGGCACGCGTTTGTTCGGGAAAAAGACGGTATAGACATTCTGGTCGCGCTCGTCCTTGGTCACCACGTACGCACGTATAACCGGATCCGGCGGTTCGATGTCGGAAAAGTCATTGTAGGACGATCGCCAGGCATCGTTCAGCGCGTCGATCGACGAGAATTTTTCCTTCAAGTAATTGCGAAACGCGTCAACCGCCACCGGGCTGAAGCCGTGCTCTTTGAACGCCGTGGTGCGCTGACCGGGGACATCCACAGACCAGCCGGTGTAGGGATGCGCCTCCCACGGCCCCTTGTAGATAAAGGTGTAGGGTTTTTGACTATTGATCCGCGCCGCTTCTTCGAGGTACTTCACGATCAGTTTGCGCGGCACGGGGTGGCGGTAATCGAACCCCCTGGACCCCACGGCGCCTTGCGTATTGCGAAAATAATACTCCGGGTTGTCGTCGTATTCCTCGGCAAACCACTCCGGACGATACATGCTATCCCCGACGGCATAGAGAAAGACCGTATTGGATAGCTTGATCTTATACTTATCCCACTGGCGAAGGGTGTTGGCCGATTCGACGACGTCGAATTTGTCCTTTTTGACCCACTTCACCGAGGCGCCGGTTTCGGTCAGTGTATCGAACCCCAGCTCACTCATGGTTTCCGTTCGGCCGTGGGGGCCGCCGTAGACCAACCGCTCCAAGGTTCCGTCGGCTTCCACTATCAGCGGCGGCAGCGGCTTGGGAATAAATGGCTCGAACCCACCAAACTGTTTCCGGAATGATTCATCTGCCAGCATGGTCTGCAAACCATGTTTCAGCGCCTCGCGCGCTGTTTCAATTGCCTCACCGGTCTGGCTCAAGGTCGTAAGCATCGTCCGCATGGCTTTGCTTTTTTTGCGATTCGCCGCCAGCGCCGGGATGGCCGCTACCGGGTCCCGCTTGCCACCGGCCGAGTCGTGAAACATGTTGTAAAACTGCGCCGAGACGTCGTTCATCGCAGCCTGTGACGCTGCGAATGATTTGTCTGTCAGTTTGATGAGTTGCCCGGCCTCCGTTGCCTTGGTGACTCGTTCAGCGTAAAAGCGGGCACGCTTGAACCCTTCCAATTCGTCTTTCAGGTATCCCAGGTTGACCAGCGTCTGGTTGAACAGGGCAGGAATCTGCTGGTAGAGCTCACCGGTCGCCTGCACAACCTTTAGCCGCGCGGCCTTCAAGGTGTCACTGACTTGATCCAGTTCGGTCTGAAGTTCCGAAAGATCCAGAACAATCTTTTGGACTCCTTCATCGAGAATCCCGTTTTGTATTTGCTCCCGCAATGCTTGCAGTTTCGCCTGCTGATCGTCCTTAATGCGCATGCATTCCATGGCAACGCGATTCAACTCGAGACCATCTCCTGCCAGGCGGTGTGCCTTGCTGAGGTTGATCATATCTTCCTGCAGATCCTCCAGGTTCTGCGTTGCCTGTTGCAGGACCACCTTTACACCGGCCACGGTTGCAGGTGTCATATATTCTCTCGTGGGAGGCGTGAAATTGCTGAGATGTTCGACCTGATCGGTAACGCGAAGTTCGTCGAAATGACCACGCAACGTGATGCCGCTCCAGGCATGGTCCCACAGGCCGGGATGCAGATACCCGCCACCCGCCTTGAACGCCACCGCATCGGTCATGCGCACCACACTGCGGCCGTCCAGGTAGACATTGTAGACGCTGGCCCCATCGCCCCCGCTGCAATCCCAATTGATCTCCATGTGATGCCAGTTCCCCAGGTCCATGTCAAACCGGGTGGTGGTTTCGGCATAGGGCTCGTAGACGGCAAACACCAGGGACTGGCCATAGCGATAGAGCTCGAACCCGCTGGTCTTTAATTCCGTCTTACCGCTTCCGTCGGCCCCTTCGTGAACATACCAGCAGAAAATCGGATTGTACTTTTCGCCGGCCTGGTCAATGCGATACCAAAAATCGACCGTCCCTTTGAGCGGGTCCAGATTTCCCGCCGCCTGGAACGTGCAGTTGCCTTTCATCGGGTCGCCAAGGTCGAGGCCGCTGCCCCAGCGACCGTCCGGTGTCAGCTCCGTGAGGTCAATCCCCGACCGCGGCGCCGGGCCCGCTGCCTCGCTTCCGAGCGCATAGTCCGCGTTGACCCCG
>NYZC01000139.1 GCA_002686995.1 Phycisphaeraceae bacterium
CGGCCCTCCTGCTCCTGGTCCTCCTGCTGACCCTCACCGCAGCCGCCCCGGCCAGGACACCCGACGTCACGGAGCTTCATCTGGTCGGCCGCATCGACGGCGACAACATTACGTTCACGCTTGAAGGGGAGATCACCACCACGTCGCGGCGCCAGTCCGTGGCCCTGCTCGCCGGCGACGTGGCGGTCGAGCGATTCGAAGGCGGCACGGCGCCGCATCGACTTCGGTACGACGCGGCGACGGAAACCTATTGCGTCGTCTGGCAGAAGAAGGGGCGACATCGTTTCAGCCTGCAGCTCGCCGCCCGTCCCGGCGTGATGGAAGACCGCGAGTGGCGCCAGGCCACCTTCACCGTGCCGGCAAGTCGAATCCGGCATCTCGAGGTGCACTGCGACCGGGCGGACCTGGAGGTTCAGCTGCCCGACGCGGTGAAGGTCAAGCGCGCCGTCGAGGGTGACACGATGCGGATCACGGCGCTGCAGGACGGATCACGCCCGTTCGATATCCGCTGGAAGCCGCAGGTTCGCAAGCTCGACGCCAAGCTCGTCACCCGCAGCGAGACGAACACGATCGTGACCGCCGTCGCCGGAGCCCTTCGCGTCGACAGCCTCTTCAGCTTCGACGTCGCCCAGGGCACGCTGACCGACCTCGCCATCGCCGTGCCCGGGTCGCTCAACGTCACCCAGGTGCGCGGGGCCCACATCCGTGACTGGCGCATGGAAGGCGCAGACGGCGACCGGAGGCTCGTCGTCACGCTGAATCGACCGCAGACCCGTGCCTATGCGCTGCAGGTCGCGGCCGAATCCCACCTCTCTTCCTTTCCCGTCGACGTGGATCTGCCTGTCATGTCCCCGGAAGGCGGATTGCGACGCGGCGGCCAGATCGTCGTCGGCACCGACAGCGCGATCGAGCTGGTCGTGCAGCAGACGTCGGGCCTCAGCCAGATCGATGCCGCGGCGTTCAAACGCATCGTCCTCGGCCCTGAGCATCCGCGCGCCTTGCCGGCCGCGCGAGCTTTCTTCTACACGTACGCCGGAGGTCCGTTCCGCATGAAGCTCGCCCTTGACAACATCACGCCCTCGATGGACGCCGTGCATCGGATCGCGATCGCGCTGGACGAAGACGATCTCGCCATCAACGCGGCCATCGAAATCGACGTCCGTGACGCTCCGATCCGTCGTCTCACGCTGGCGGCGCCGAAGGGCTACCTGGTCGCCGCCGTAAAAGGCAAGTGGGTCGGCGACTTCGCCGTGCACGAAAGGGCGGCCGATGACGATCGGGACGTGGTCATCGAGCTGACGAAACCCCTGCTCGGCCGAGCCCTGTTCGAAGTGCGGTACGAGCTTGGCCGCGGACCACTCGATCAGGCCCAGCGCATCGGCCACCTCCACGTCCGTGGCACGCGTAACGAACGCGGCTACGTGGTGATCGTCCCGGACGCCGGCGTGCAGATCGAAGCCCCGCAGACCGAATCGCTGCGCGCCGTGCACACGGCCAGCGTCCCGGTCCAGTTGCCGGGCGCGGAGTACGCCTATCGTTTCCGCGATGGAGGATGGTCGCTCGAGCTGACCGCGCGGCGACGGCCGGCCGGCGTACGCGTCGAATCGTTTCACGTCGTGTCCATCTCCGACGCCGTCGTTTACGGCGGCGTCGCAGTGAACTACTTCATCACCAGCGCGCCGGTCGATGAGCTTCGGTTCGTCATTCCGCGTGCCCTTGGCGACGTCGAGTTCGTGGGGCGCGACGTGCTCCAGACGGTTCGCGATGAGAACGATCCGAGCCGCTACACCGTCAAGCTCAGTCGGAAGGTCACCGGCGACTACAACCTCGGCATCACCTACCACGCGCGATACGAGGAGGGCAGGCCCCTCGCGCTCGGCGGCATCGAGTGCCTGGACGTGCAGACCCAGGTCGGATTCATCACCGTCGCGAGTCACCTCGACCTCCAGATCGACACCACGAAGACGCATCAGCTGCTGGAGATCGCCCGCGACGAGATTCCCGCGAACTATCGGCTGCTCGTCAACGCTCCGATTCTCAAGACCTACAAGTTCGTGGGCCCGGAGCACCGGCTGGAGATCGGCATCGCGCCGTACGAGCGCGGCAAGGTGCTGCCGTCGATCATCGAGGTCATGGACATCCACACGAACCTGGCAATCCCGGTGCGCGGCACGCCCGAAGCCGTCACGCGCGTCCGGTACCTCATCAAGAACGCGACCGACCAGTACCTGACCGTCGCCCTGCCCCTGGGCGCCACCGTCTGGCGGACGCGGCTGATCGAGCAGTTCGACACGTCGCAGCCGAAGCCCGTGCCGCTGATCACCTCGTTCGACGAGAAGACGGGGCGGCTGATGATCCCGCTGCGGCGAGGCCGTGATCCCAATCAACCGATGGCGATCGAGATCGAGTACGGCCAGGTGCATTCGAGCCGTGAGCATCTCGTGCTCACCGCGCCGAAGTGCCACACCCAATCGACATACGAGAGCTGGTCGGTCGCGGTGCCGGCGGACTGGTCCATCCACGAGGCCGCGAGCGACGACGTCGCCACGATGACGGCGCAGCCGCGCGCTGGCGCGCGCCCGGCGCCGGTCCGTCTGATGGAGTCGATCACCGCCCTCTGGCGCGACGCGCTCGCGCGGCAGGTGATGTCGCGTCCGATCCACATCGGTGCCCTGGCCGCAGTGGGTGTGCTGATCGTCATCCTCCTCGCATGGCGACGGGTCTTCGTGACTGCCGCCGTCGTGGCCGTACTCGGGCTGGTCGCCGCGTTCGGCGCTGCCGCCGTCTTCGACACGCGATTCTCCGAACGTATTCGACCGCCTGACCTGACGCATATGACCTTCACCCAACAGGTCAACATGGACAGCGAGGCGCCGGTTTCGATCGCCTTCGCGGTGGCCCCGACGTGGCGCCAGGACGCGACGCGGGCCGCCGTGATCTACGCCCCCGCGGCCACGGCCGTCCTTCTCGTCAGCGCCTTGCTGTTCCGGCGGTTGCGTCGCGTCGCCATCGCCGGCGCGATCTGCGCCGTCTTCTACTCGGCATCTCACTTCCACCAGGGCGTGCAGGTGCTCGCACACGCGCTGACATGGGGCCTGCCTTCGACGGCGGGTCTGCTCCTGCTTGCACGACTCCTCCCTGCCGCGCGATTCCGCCGCGTCCCTGCGGCGGCCGCCGCCCCGGCTGCGATCGCCCTCGCCTTCGCGCTTGCCGCCACCGCTACGGCCTCGACCCCGGCGCCAGCGCCCGGGGAGGTTGCCGACGAAGCCGCGTCGACACGGCAGTTGATCGCGGTCCCGGCACCGAAGATGCCCGATCCGGTCGCGCCGCCATCGGACCCGATCATCGACGCCATTCACTGCACCGTCACCGTCGAAGACGACAACGTGCGCGTGATCATGGATATCGAGGTCACGGCGGAGCGCCCCGTGTCGCTGGACCTGGAACGTGGCGAAGCACTGCTGCTGACCACGGATCCGCCCGGACGGCACGTCCGCATCGAGGATCATGAAGAGCGCTACCGGCTGATCATCGACCGACGCGGCCGCCATCGCGTTCAACTGGAATGGATCGCGCCGCTCGCGGAACCGGATGAGCAGCAGATGCGCACCCTGACCCTGCACCCTCCTCCCGCGATGCGACGCACCGTCGATCTCAACATTCCCGATACGGCGCTCGTCGTCAAAGCCCCCTCGGCCGTCCGATTCGAATCGAACGAAGGGAAGGAGCAGACCACGGCCCGCGCCCTGTTCCGCCCCCACGACGACGTCACGTTCACGTGGAAGCCCCGCGCCCGTCAGCGCCAGCGCGAAGACACGGTGTTTCTCGCGCACGTGATCAGTGCCGCCGGGTTCGATCGCAGCCTTGTCGAGATTCGCCACCACGTGCAGCTTCAGATCGCCCAGGGTGAGCTGTCGACGCTTCACATCGACATTCCCGACGGCCTCGCCGTCACCGCGCTGGCCGGCGATGCCCTCGGCACCTGGCGCTTCGATCCGACCGACCGCGCGCTCGAGGCGCGACTGACGCGGCCCGTGAGCGGCACCTACGACCTGCAGGTGGTCACGCAGATGCCGATCGAGCGGCTGCCGGCCGAGATCCGGCTGCGGCCGCTGTGGATTGAAGGCGCCCTGCGCCAGCGCGCGACGCTGGGTCTCGTGCACGGCCCGGCCGTGCACCTGCAGATGGTCTCGCACCCCCAGGTCATGAACAGTGACGACTTCATGCGGATCGCCGAAGCGCCGCTGGCGGCGCTGCCGATCCGACAGGAGCGCGTGCCCCACGCGTTCCGGATGCTGCGACGCGAGGACAAGGTCGAGGTTCGAATGACACAAGTGCTTCCCGAGCTTCGTGTCAGCGAGCAGACGGGGTTCACCGTCTCCGATGACCGGCTCGTGTACGCCGGCACGCTCACCGTCAGCGCGGCGAAATCCGGCATCTTCTCGTTCCGGATTCGCATTCCGAAGGGCTACGACGTCGACGCGCTCGGCCACAAAGCAGTCAGCCACTGGGATGAATGGACCGAGGGCGACCGCCGCATCGTGGAAGTGCACCTCAAGCGGCGCTTTCTGGGCGACCTGCCGCTGAAGCTGGCGCTCAGCAGCCCGGTGACCGAACTGCCCCGTCACCTCCGGCTGCCTCGCATCGAGCTGGAAGGCGCCGCGAAGACGTCGGGGCGCGTGGTCATTACCTCCGCCCGGGGCGTTGGCCTGTCCGTTGCCGATCGTCACGGCGTCAGCGAGCTCGACCCGCACGAGCTGGGCATCAAGCAGGACCAGGTCCTTGCCTTCAAGCTGTTGCGTCCGAACTGGCGCGTCGAGCTGCGCGTCGAGGTCATCGAGCCGCGCATCGCGGTCGATTTCCTGCACGTCGCGCAGATCGGCGAGGGCTTCGTCCGGCACGCTCATCACCTGCGCTACCAGCTCGAAAATGCGGGCACCCGCGCGTTCGAGCTGCAGCTTCCACCTGACGCGCTCGGCCTGCTGTTCAGCGGCGAAGGTATCGCACGGCGCGAGGAGATCGAGCCCGGAAGCGGACGCTGGCGCATCGAGCTGGATGCCAAGTGGCACGAGCGCTACTACGCGATGAAGATCCAGTACGAGACGAGGTACGACCATGCCCAGGGCGCGCTGAGCCTTGGATCCGTTCGCGCCCTGAACGTGCCGATTCAGCGCGGCCACCTGGTCGTGCGGGGCAGCGACCGCGTCGAGCTGAACCCCACGGATGTGTCCTCCGCCCTGAGACCGGACTCCGTCCACGGCATCCCCGAAATCTTTGGCGCCGGCGACCTGTCGGGCGCCGTCTTCTGCTACCGCAGCAACTCGGCGGAGTACGCGCTGAAGATCCAGCGGCGGCGCCACGAGTCGGCGCCGCTGCTGGACGCCGACATCACGAGCGCGACGATCAGCTCGGTCATGACCCGCCACGGCCAGAGCCTGAACCGCGTCGAGCTTCAGATGGCGGTGGCCGGCCGGCGGCATCTCGAGGCGAGACTTCCCGTCGGCGCCCGCCTCTGGTCGCTGCTCGTCAACGGCCGCCCGGTCATTCCGTCGCGGACCACGGACGATACCGGCGAAGGCGCATTCCTGTTTCCGCTGGCGCAGGTCGGCACCGGATCCCTGCCGGTCGTCGTCTCGTTCATCTACTTCGCGCCGGCGCCTGCCGGCTGGTCCACCGGCGACCAGTCATACGAGGGCCCGCGCTTCGACCTGCCCCTCAAGAACATCACCTGGCTGTGCCACGTCCCGAACGAGTTCAGCTACGACCGGTTCGACGGCTCTCTCGCGGTCAATCGCAAGTCGCTCGACGAGCTCGTCGTCCTTCGGTACGACGCGACCAGCTACGCCTCGGACGTGCAGCGGACGAACGACTACAACGCGAAGCAGGCGAAGCGAATGCTCGATGAAGGCGGACGCAGCGCGCAGCGCGGCGATCAGCGCCAGGCGAAGCTGGCGCTGGAATCGGCCTGGCACTATTCGATGGGCGACCGCGGCCTCAACGAGGACGCCCGGGTGCAGCTCAACCAGCTCGTGCGACAGCAGGCGATGGTCGGCCTGCTCGGTTCCCGCGGTCGCCTGCGCCGCCAGAGCGGCGCCGACGACGCACCCGCGCCCGCGCTCGGCGAGAACTTCAGCACCGACCAGGCCGAGCGCCTCACCGGGGCCCTGCTTGCCCCCGACAGCGAGAACCTGCAGCGCATCTGCGAGCGCGTCGTGGGCATCCAGGAGGCGGCCGCGCCCGCGTCGGCGCAGCTCGTCGTCAACATGCCGCTTCGAGGCAGGGTCCTCGAGTTCAATCGTCCCATCCAGGTGGCCGCGCAGGCGCCGATGCGGATCGCATTTCGCGCGAAACGGCCCGTCACCGCCGGCAGTCGCAGCACGTTCGGGTGGCTGGGCGGACTGTTCGCGATCACCCTGGGCGTGCTGACGCTGGCGCCGCGTGCCAATGCGCTGCGACGTCGGGTCGAGGATCGCCTGGAGCGCGAGGACGACAGCCACGACGGCTTCGAAGTGATCGAGAACGAAGAGGCTTGAGGCCCTGCCCCGGACCCGTGCCCGTGCCCGTGCCCCACATATGCATGAGACGGGAACGGGAACGGATACGGGTACGGGGACGGGAACGGGAAAGTGACCGCGTGCTATCCTGCGGTTTCTGCGTGGATACCTCCGACTCCGAAGCCGTCGCTCTCTTCCCGATGTTCGAGCCGTCGACGGCCAAGTTGCGGCACGGCCGGTGGATGTTGATCGGCGGCGTCGGCCTCGTCGTCGTGGCGGTGCTCGGATTCCTGGTCGCGGTGTTCACCACGGTCGGCCAGGTCGCGATGCACCTGATGAGCACGGTGCCGATGATCATCGCGGTCGGCCTGTTCGCGGGCGCCCGGACGTTTCTGCGGTCACCGCGCTGCGTGGTCCTCACCGACGACGAGCTGATGGTCGACGGTCGAAGCGGTGAACGGGCGCACCGGTGGCGTGAGATCGGCTGGGGGACCGTGAATGCCTCGGCGATGAGTCAGAAGCGGACGCTCGTCATCTTCGACCGATCGGGCCGCAGGCTCGAATCCCTGAGCGAGGTCCTCGAGCCGTTCGACGAGCTGGTCGCGGAGGTGAAGGCCAGGGTCGCCGAGCAGCCTGAACCCGTCGCCGGCGATATTCAGATGCGCAAAGCGCGACGCGGAGCGATCTTCACGGGCCTGTTCAGCCTGGCGATGCTCGCGGCCGCCGGCTTCGTCGCATGGACGACGCACGACGAGCAGATCACCGCAAGGTTGCTCGCGTCGGACGCCGTCGAGGGGGTCGCAACCATCGACCGGCTGTTCGTGGCCCCGAACGGTGTCACGACGCGTGTCGAGTACACGGTGACGAACGAGCAGGGCGCAAGCGGAAGTCGCAATACGGAGATCGAACCCGAGTATCACGCGAAGCTGTCGGCCGATGAGGCCACGATGATCCCGGTCCGGTTCGTGCCGTCGCGGCCCGACGTGAGCCGGCTGCTGCACGGCGAGCTCATCGAGGACGACTTCACGAAGACGCCGCTCGGCGGCTACGGACTGGCGGCACTGGCGACGCTGCTCAGCCTTCTTGCCGCCGGCGCGGCGATCATCCAGTGGCTCGGCTTCGACATCGACCTGGACTCGAAGACCGGGAGGATCTCGATCAAACGATTCGGCGAAGGGGTGTGACGGGAACGGGCAAGGCAACGAGTGCGGAATCGGGCAAGAAAAAAGAAAAAAAAAGGACATTGGTGACCGGGCAATCAGGACCGGTCACCAATGTCCTCGGGTTCGACCGTTTCGCGGCGCGCGGCGCCGATCATTCCTTCACTTCGTACTCGGCGTCGATGACGTCGTCGTCCTTCTTCGCGCCGGCGTCGTCCGGCGCGTCGCCGGCCGGCTGCTCCTGCGCCGCCTGCTCGTAGACGAACTTGCCGAGCTCCATCGCGGCGTTGTTCAGCTCGTCGAGCGATCGCTTGATCGCCTCGGGATCGTCGCCCTTGATCTTCGCCTCGACGTCGTTGATCGACGACTCGATCGTGCCCCGCACTTCGGCGGACACCTTGTCGCCGTGCTCCTCGAGCTGCTGGCGCACCTTGTAGACCGCCTGCTCCGCGCCGTTGCGGGCGTCGACCAGCTGGCGCTGCTTCCTGTCCTCTTCGGCGTGAGCGTCGGCGTCCTTCTTCATCCGATCGATCTCTTCGTCCGACAGAACCGACGAGCCCTTGATCTCGATGTTCTGGCTCTTGCCGGTCGCCTTGTCCGTCGCCGAGACGTTGAGAATGCCGTTCGCGTCGATCGCGAACTCGACCTCGATCTGCGGCATGCCGCGCGGGGCCGACGGGATGTCCGCCAGGTTGAAGCGATCGAGCGTCCGGTTGTCCTTGGCGAACTCGCGCTCGCCCTGGAGCACGTGGATGGTCACTTCGGTCTGGTTGTCGGCCGCGGTCGAGAACACCTCCTTCTTGCTCGTGGGGATCGTGGTGTTCTTCTCGATGAGCTTCGTCATGACGCTGCCGAGCGTCTCGATGCCCAGCGAGAGCGGCGTCACGTCGAGCAGCAGCACGTCCTTGACGTCGCCTTCGAGCACGCCGGCCTGGATCGCCGCCCCGACCGCCACGACCTCGTCGGGGTTGATCGACTTGTTGGGCTCCTTGCCGAAGATCTCCTTGGCCAGCTCCTGGACCTTGGGAATCCGGGTCGAGCCACCGACGAGGACGATCTCGTCGACGTCGCCGACCAACAGCTTCGCGTCGGCCATGGCCTGCTCGCAGGGATTGCGGAGCCGTTCGAACAGCTCGTCGCAGATCTGCTCGAACTTCGCCCGCGTGAGCGAGATCTGCAGGTGCTTGGGGCCCTCGGGCGTCGCCGTGATGAACGGCAGGTTGACCGTCGTCTCCTGGGCCGTCGACAGCTCGCACTTGGACTTCTCGGCGGCCTCCTTCAGGCGCTGCAGGGCCATCGGGTCGGACCGCAGGTCGATCCCTTCCTGCTTCTTGAACTCGTCGGCGAGGAAGTCGATCAGGCGCTGGTCCCAGTCGTCGCCGCCGAGGTGCGTGTCGCCGTTGGTCGAGAGCACCTCGAACACGCCGTCCCCGATGTCGAGCACGGAGATGTCGAACGTGCCGCCGCCGAGATCGAACACGGCGATCTTCTCGTTGGTCTTCTTGTCCAGACCGTAGGCGAGCGACGCCGCGGTCGGCTCGTTGATGATGCGCTCGACCTTCAGCCCTGCGATCTCGCCCGCCTCCTTGGTGGCCTGTCGCTGGGCGTCGTTGAAGTAGGCCGGCACGGTGATGACCGCCTTCTCGACCTTCTCGCCGAGATAGTCCTCGGCGGTCTTCTTCAGGTCCTGGAGGACCATCGCGCTGATTTCTTGCGGGGTGTAGTCCTTGCCCCGCACGTGCACCTTCACCGGCTCCGACGCGTCGCCGACGACCCCGTAGGGCACGATCTTCTCTTCCGCCTCCACCTCGTTGTGGCGGCGGCCCATGAATCGCTTGATCGAGAAGATGGTGTTCATCGGGTTGGTGATCTGCTGGTGCTTCGCGGGCTGGCCGACGAGCCGCTCACCCTTGTCGGTGAAGGCCACGATCGACGGCGTGATGCGATTGCCGGAGCTGTTGATCAGCACCTTCGGGCTGCCGGCCTCCATGACGGCCACCACCGAGTTGGTCGTTCCGAGATCTATTCCGATTGATTTGGCCATGTCGCTACCTCGATTCCGTGTTCATGCCCTGATCGCAGAGGCCTGGTGCCGCCCCCGCCCCTGGCACCGCCGCCACGATTCACATTGGATACCGACATTCCTGTTGCAACTCGGATGCCACCCGCAACCGCGCCAGGGGCGATGCGAAAGCGCCTGAGCGAGGAAAATCCTGCCACGGCTGCGACCGACCACGGCCCATCTGCCAAATTGGCAAGCGTCAGGTTCATGGTGCGTGGATGGGGCATCTGCCCCATCCGGATCGAACCTGGAGGGATTATTCGTTGAATCGGCCAATTCGGGCCTCGAAATGGGACGTGGGCCCGCAGGAACCCTGGCACGCGGCACCGCAGACCGGGCGAATCAAATCTTATTTCTTAATTTTCAGATACTTACAGTGAATAACCTGCCATCAAGCGAGGCTCGAGGCACCGATTGCCGCGGAATCCGGGCGAGATCGCCGGTCACGGAGGCGGCGGATCCGAATCGTGCGCCAAGTCGATGACGAAAGCAGCGCCCAAGCCACCCGCAGATGACAGAGCGCCCGGACGGCGCGGCACAGCGACACGATTCCAGCGCCGATCCGACCGTGCCCGAAGCCGCGTCTCGACTCGCCCAGTTCCGCCGCGGCCGATTCGAGGCAGTAGAACGCCGGCACGCCCGCCCCACCGTGGCCCCGGATCATCGCTTCCATCTCCCGGATGCGGACACGACCGCCGGCCGACGATTTGGTCTCTTCATAGCAGCGGGCACGCGCGAGCGTCCGTCCCTCCAGGTGCACGACATGAAACCGCCGCCCCAGGCGCAGCCAGAGGTCGTAGTCCATGACGTAGTGCAGCGACATGTCAAGACCGCCGACCGCCTCGATCGCCTCGCGCCGAAAGAACGCGGCCGGCTGCACGATGAAGTTGCTGTAGTTCAACAGTCGCTCGTAACGGTATCGCTCGATCGACACCGCGGGGGCGATCGTCGATCCGTCCTCCGCCATCCACTCGGCGCCGCCGTAGATCATGCCGGCGTCGGGGTTCGCCCGGAACGCCTCGACAACGGCAGAGATCGCACCGGGACAGTAGGCGTCGTCGGAGTTGACCCATCCGACGATCGCACCCTGCGTCCGCGCGATCCCCTTGTTCACGGCGTCCGACTGCCCGTCGTCGGACTCGCTGATCCAGGTCAGCGCATCCTCGTAGCGCCGCAGCACGTCGAGCGTCTCGTCGGTCGAACCACCGTCCACGACGAGGTACTCGACGTTCGGATAGTCCTGCTCGACCACGCTGCGGACCGTCGCGTCGATGAACCGCCCCTGGTTGAAGGAGGGGGTGACGATCGAGACGAGGGGGGGCGTGTCGGGGGGCGTGTCGGGGGGCATGGCGTGGAGGAGGGGGAAATTGGTTATTGATTATCGGTTATTTGTTATTTGTTATTTCGGAGCGCGCATCGATCGTCCGAAATAACAGATAACTGATCACCGATAATCGATAATCGATTTCCTTGCGCGTCTTCATCATCAACATCGACTATCCAGGCTTCCTGGAGGGGCTCTACGCCCCGTCCGCGCATCCCGGGCTGGCCGAGCGGAGCTACGAGGAGCAGTTGGAGGTCCGCAACCGGACGCGATTCGGCATTTCCGACGCCTATCCGGCCAACCTCCGCAGGCTCGGTCACGACGCGATGGAGGTGCATGCGAACAATTTCTACCTGCAGCGCGCCTGGATGCGGGAGCACGGCTCGGACCTGAAGGCTCGCTGGCCGTGGACCTTTCAGCCGACACGCGCATTTCTACCGTTCAAGGCGGGGTGGTTCGAACGCGTCCTGGAGCAGCAGATTCGCAGCTTCGAGCCGGACGTCGTGCTCAACCACGCCCCGTATGAGATCGCGCCGGGTTTCTGGCGAAGGATCAAGGGAGCGTACCGGGTGCTCGCGGCGCAGATCGCGGCGCCGCTGCCGTCGGCCGTGGACTGGTCGCCGTACGACCTGGTGATCTCATCGCTGCCGAACTACGTCGAGCGATTCAACGCGCAGGGCGTACGGTCCGAGCTGTTTCGACTGGGATTCGATCCCCGGCTGATCGACGAGGTGCCCGAGTCAAGCGACCGGCACGAGGTCTCCTTCGTTGGATCGCTTTCCGTCCGGCACCGGCACCGCATCGACTGGCTGCGCCGCGTCGGCCGCGCCGTGCCGCTTTCGATCTGGGGGCCGCGCACGTCCGCGATCACCCGTGATCCCATCCTGAACGGTGCGTACCGCGGATCCGCCTGGGGCATGCAGATGTACCGCATCCTCCGCGATTCCCGCATCACGCTGAACCACCACATCGGCATCGCCGGCGAATACGCCAACAACATGCGGCTGTACGAGGCGACCGGCATGGGCGCGATGCTGCTCACCGACTGGAAGGTGAACCTCGCGGACATGTTCGAGCCCGACGTCGAGGTCGCCACCTACCGTGACCCCGACGACTGCGTGCAGCGGATCCGCCTCCATCTCGACGACGAGCCGCGGCGCGCCGAGATCGCCGCCTCGGGTCAGCAGCGGACGCTCCGCCTCCACAACTACGAGCGCCGCATGGACGAGCTCGCAGGCATCTTCCGGGAGTGCGCCTGAAGACGGGGTCCGACCGGTCCGACCCAATCCTCTTCGGCACGGAATGCGCTTGGGAATGCATCGCCGAGCCGGGCCGTCCCCGACCCGAAGTCGGCAACGCCCTCCGAGCCGATACGGCCCGGCTCGGTGACGCGCGGCCGATCGAGGACGAGGACGAGGACGATTGCGGAATAGCGGGTCCGACCCCGTCAATCGGTGCAGGGCGTTTCCGTGGTGGAAAAACGTGACGTTTGGAGGGTTTGTCCGGCCTGGGCTCTTAACCGGCGGCTGATAACCGCCGATATCGGACACGGCGTCCTGTCCGGGAGGCGCCTGATCGGACCCTACCTGACGGAACGTGCACGATGCGATTCGACCTGCGCCGGATCATCACGCAGGCATTCTTTCGCCCCGGTCTGCTCGGGCTGCTGATCAATCCGTTCTACCTCGCGCGACGCGGCCTGTTTCGGCACGTCCGCGCGATCGCCCCCGGCTTTACGGGCACGGTCGTCGACATCGGCTGCGGCTCGAAGCCCTACCGCCCCCTGTTCGCCCACGCGCGCTACTACGGACTCGAGGTCGACACGCCCGAGATACGTGACCATCACCGCGCCGACGTCCTGCACGACGGACAGCGCCTCCCGCTCGACGACGATTCGTGCGACGGTGCCGTCTCGTTCGAGGTGCTGGAGCACGTGTTCGATCCCCAGAGCTTTCTCGCCGAGATGCGCCGCGTGCTCAAGCCCGGCGGACAACTGCTGCTGACGACGCCGTTCGTCTGGGACGAGCACGAGCAGCCGATCGATTTCGCGCGGTACTCCTCGTTCGGACTGCGCCACCTGCTCGAACGACACGGATTCCAGGTCGTCGAGCACCACCGTATCGGCAACGACCTCAGCGTCGTCTTCCAGATGTTCAACTGCTACCTCTACAAGAAGCTGTTCGGGCGCAGCCCGGTGCTCAACCTGGTGCGGGCGGCGATCCTGACGGCGCCCGTCAACCTCGTCGGCCTCGTCGTCGCGGCGCTCGCGCCGCGCAACGACGACCTCTATCTCGACAACCTCGTCGTGGCCAGGAAGCTCGCGTGATGCAGGAGCCCGCCGCTCCCGAACGATTCTGCACCGTCTTCGATCACCGCTTCCTCCCCGTGGGCATGGTGCTCGCCGAATCCCTGCGCGAGCACTGCCCCGACGCCGAGCTCTGGGTGGTGTGCCTGGACGACCTGGTCGAGGAGCAACTCGAAGTCCTTGCGCTGCCGGGCGTCAGGACGATCCGGGTCCGCGACATCGAAACCAGCAATCTGCTCGTTGCGAAAGCGCAGCGCAGCGCGGCCGAGTACTGCTGGACGCTGACGCCACACCTGTTCGACGCGGTGTTCGATCGCTGCAGCGACGCGCGCCGGGTGACATATCTCGACACCGACCTGTTCTTTCTCGATCGCCCCCACGTCCTGCTCGACCAGCTGGACGCCAGCGGCAAGCACGTTCTGATCACCGATCACGGATTCGCCCCGGAGTACGCGCACGGCGCGATTCACGGTCGGTACTGCGTGCAGTTCCTGACGTTCCGCCGCGGCGGCCCCGCCATCCTCGTGCGCCGCGCGTGGCAGCAGCAGTGCCTCGATTGGTGCTATGCGCGCCTGGAGGACGGCAAGTTCGGCGACCAGAAGTACCTGGACGACTGGCCGCAGCGGTACGGCAGCGTCGTGCATGTCTTCGAGCAGCCCGAGCGCACGCTCGGGCCGTGGAACGTCAGCCATGTGGCCGAACGCGACAGGGCGCTCCGCCCCGTCTTCTTCCACTTCCACGGTTTGCGATTCATTTCGGAGAACCGGGTGCGCCAGTATTTCGGCTACCGCATCAACGCGGCGGCGGCACACATCTACGAGCAGTACGTGGCCCGCCTCGGCGCGGCGATCGAGCACATGCACGCCGCCGGAATCGAGACGCCCGTGCTCCCGCAGTCGGGCGGCCTGCAGTGGCGGCTGCAGGCGATCTGGTACCGGATGAGCGGCCGGGTCTCGTACGCGAACGTGGCGGCGTAGGCGGGTGCATGTCCGTCACCAACGGATGAGCCGCCGCGCCACGAACCAGTACGCCGCGAAGAGCGGATTCACCACGTAGCGCAGCAGCGGACTCGTGAGCGTCGGGTATTCGATGCGCCCGGCGAAGTTCCCGAGAAAGGCGCGATCGTCGATCGTACGGCGTGCCTGCACGGCACGCCGCAGCGCGAGGATTCGGCGCAGTCGCTGAGATCGCAGGAAGTAACCCCACGAACCGAGCTTTTCGCGCAGGTGACCGTGCATGAGCGCGAAGCCGACCTGGACCATCTCCATCAGCACCAGCGCCGGACACAGCAGCAGCAGCGTTTCGCTTCGGTAGTACACGAGCAGCAGCCAGCCGCGGTTGCGCTCAAGGTAATAGTAATGATGCATCGGCACGCCCGGCTCGTACTGGTGGTACGCGCGGCTGGCCGGAACCATCACGTTCTCCAGGCCGATCTGGCGCGCCTTCCACGACAGGTCGGCGTCTTCGAGATACATGAACATCTCAGGCTCGAACAGGCCGACCTGCTCGACCACGGACGCCCGGACGAGCACCGCCGCGCCCGAGGTGTAGTCGACCGCGGCCGGCTTCAGATCGTCGCGCGCGGTCTCGCTCAGCCCCGTCACGAAACCGAACCCGAGATAGTGCGACCGGTTGCCGAGCGAGTTCACCTTCTCGCGATCATCGTCAAGCAAGAGCAGCGACTGCGCCGTGGCCGTCCCTGGATGATCGCGCATCCACGACACCAGTGGCCCGAGGAAATCCGGCGCGACGACCGCGTCCTGATTCAGCAGGTAGACGTACGACACGTCCGGGGCCACGCGGCACACATGATCCCATCCCAGAACGTTGCCGCCGGCGAAACCGAGGTTCTTCTCGCTCCGAACCAGGTCGACGCCCGGGAATCGGCCCTCGACGCCCTCCGCAGCGCCGTCGGTCGACGCGTTGTCGACCACGACGATCCGCCCGATCCGCGCCCCGTCGCAATCCTCCGCCGCGACCACCGAGGCGAGACAACGCTCCAGCAGCGCACCTGCGTTGTAGCAGACGACCAGAATCGCCACCTCGTCAGGCGTCATTCCGAACCGCTGCGCAGCAGGGTGAATTCGAAGATCGCAGTCACCTCAGACGGGGGAGCAAGAGAACCACGGATGGACACGGATGGACACGGATGGATCGTCGGGAATCCAATTCGACCCTTCCCACCCCGACGTTTCGACTTTCGACCTTCGACTTCCCGACCATCCGTGTTCATCCGTGTCCATCCGTGATTCCCTCCCCTCCCTGCGGCGCCTCGAGCTCGCTCAGCGCCAGCTGCCGCGTCAGCTCGCTGATGTCCTGCCGCATCTTCTCGCTCTGGGCGTAGAGCAGGAAGATCAGGTATCCCATCCCCAGGATCGACAGGAACATGAGCAGGTCCACCCCGCGTTCGATGCCCAGCATCTGCGTGAAGTAGTCGGTCCATTGCGGTTTCAGACTCACTGCGAGCACGCCCACCCAGAGCAGCGTCCACATCCAGAACCGAAGCGGCGATACCAGTCCGTCGCGGCGGCGCATGTAGGTCTTCAGCAGCATCACGACGACGAACGCAACGACGATGACGAGATACATCAGCCACCCACCTTCTGAAGGATGATCTGCAGCGCCAGCTTGAATGCGTGACTGGAGCGCTGCCCCTTGGCCATGGAGTATTTCGAGTAGGTCACGTTCGCCGGGCACTCGGTGTACCGAAGGCGCAGCCGCTTGATCTCGTCGAGGATTTCCGAAGCGTGCGCCATCCCGTCCTGGCGAATGTGGATGCGCTCGGCGGCGTCGCGACTGAGCGCGCGCAGGCCGTTATGCGTATCGCTGACCCTGATCCACGACACGATCCGGGTGAACAGCACGCCGAGCCGAAGCACGAGCCGGCGCGGACCGGGAATGTTGTGGCGGCTCGCGTCGTGGAAGCGCGTGGCGAGCACGACGTCTGCGTTTCCTTCCTGGATGGGCAGCACCATGGCGGCAATGTCGGCCGAGTCGTGCTGACCGTCACCGTCGAACGTCACGATGATCCGCGCCCCCTGCCTTAGCGCCGCCTGGATGCCCGTCGTCAGCGCCGCGCCCTGGCCGCGATTGATCAGGTGCCGCAGCACGCCGACTCCGCGCGACCGCGCGATGCGGGCCGAATCGTCCGACGAACCGTCGTCGACGACGACCACCTGTCCCGCCGGCACGCGGCGCACCAGATCGCCGAGCACCTCGCCGAGCACCTCCGCCTCGTTGTGAACGGGGACGACGACGTGCACACCCTGGCCCGGATCATTCATGTGATTCGCCGCCCGAGGGGCGGCGGCCTCAGTGCGGCATCGGGAACTGCTGGCACAATTCGAGCACGCCGGCGCGAACCGTGTCGATCGTTTCGGGACACCCCTGGTCGTTGAGCACGCGCCCGATCAGGCCGGCGATCTGCTGCATCTGCGGCTCCTTCATGCCGCGCGTGGTCAGCGCCGGCGTGCCGAGACGGAGCCCGCTCGTGGTGAACGGGGATCGCTCCTCGCGAGGCACGGTGTTCTTGTTGGTGATGATGCCGGCCGCCTCCAGCCAGGCGGACGCCTGCTTGCCGGTCGTTTCCGGCCACGACGGACGCAGGTCCATGAGCATGAGGTGATTGTCGGTGCCGCCCGATACGAGGTGGCAGCCCTGCTCGAGGAGTCCGGCCGCCAGCGCGCCGGCGTTGTCGACGATCTGTCGGCAGTAGTCGCCGAACGACGGATCGAGCGCCTCGGCGAACGCGACCGCCTTGGCCGCGATGATGTGCATCAGCGGCCCGCCCTGCAGACCGGGGAACACGGCCTTGTCGAACTTCGCCGCCAGTGCTTCGTCGTTGGTCATGATCAGGCCGCCGCGCGGTCCCCGAAGTGTCTTGTGCGTGGTCGTCGTAACGACCTGGCATTGCGGGAACGGCGATGGATGGGCCCCCGTCGCGACGAGCCCGGCGATGTGCGCGATGTCGGCCATCACCAGCGCGCCGCAGTCGGCGGCGATCGCGGCGAATCGCTCGAAGTCGATGGTGCGCGGGTAGGCGGAGTAGCCGCACAGGATGAGCTTCGGCCGGTGCTCGGCCGCCAGGCGCGCGACCTCGTCGTAGTCGATGCGGCCGTAATCCTCGCGTGACTCGTCGTAAACCAGCGGGTAGTGCACGGCGTTGAACCACTTGCCGGACATGTTGACGGGCGACCCGTGGGTGAGGTGGCCGCCGTCGGAGAGGACGACGCTGAGAAACGTGTCGCCCGGCTCCATGAGCGCCATGAACACGGCAGCGTTGGCGTTGGCGCCCGAGTGCGGCTGCACGTTCGCGAACCCGCAACCGAACAGTTGCTTCACCCGTTCGATTGCCAGCGTCTCGACCTTGTCGTATTCGCCGCAGCCACCGTAGTAGCGCTTTCCGGAGTACCCCTCGCAGTACTTGTTGGTGAGGCAGCTTCCCGCGGCGGCCATGACGGCCGGAGAGACGTGGTTCTCGCTCGCGATCAGCTCGAGCGTCGTCTCCTGACGGCGCTGCTCGGCGGCGATGATCTGCGCGACCTCCGGATCGCTCACGGCGATCACGTCATCCATGACGAACTCTCCAGTATCCACGGGCATTCTCAGCGATCCGGATGATCTCGACGCGCAGAGCATAGCAGCAAGGCGCCGACCTTGCCAGATCCGGCGCAGACGATGCGGGTGCATGCGATTGAAAGGTCGTCGTCCCGGATCGTCAGCACGCAACCGACCGACCAGGCGGAGGACGTCGCTGCGCCCCGGGCGCCGTTGCTGAAGTCCTCCTTAGGATGGCCATGGCGCTTGCTTCTGAAGTCCGGCGACTTCAGCTACAGCCCCCGGCTCGCCTCGCTGCCCGAGATGACCACCGTCAGGTTTGGCGTCGACAGCATGAGCCGGCCGCCGCGAAGCGCGCACCGGATTCGGCCGAGCGCAGCCGGCAGCGGCGACAGTTCGTACTGGTCGAGGATCCGACCATGGACGGCATCGAGCGCCCTGATCCGGTACATGTAGCGCCGTTTCCCGGCCGCCTGCCCGGCATTCACCGCGGCGGCACGCGGGTCGAGCTCGAGCACGATCAGGTACCGGTCGCTCGCGAACTGGGCGACGACCTGGTGCGGTGCGGCCCCCGAAGGGGTGTAGCGCCATCGGAACCGCCCGTCGATATCGAAGCCGGCCACCTGCTGGTCGCTGGCGAGAAACCACCGCGTGCCGTTGAATGCGACGTCGAACACCGGTTCGCGTTGCGGCGAGGGCTGGGTCATGCGCCGCAGCAGGGTGCCGCGATCGACGTTGAACAGTTGCCAGGACCCCGTCGTCTCCGCGATCAGGATGCGATCGTCGCGCTCGAATCCGCGTCCCGACATGACGGCGGGCGCCAGGTCGCGCAGCCACCGCAGCTTGCCCGTGACCGGGTGGAAGCCGGCAATCTGGTTCGCGGTCACGCTGATCAGCGTGCCGTCGTCGCCGTAGCCCAGCCAGACTGGCGGCTGGCCGGTCTGCATCTTCGGCACGCGCAGCGTGCCGGTCACGGGATCGATCAGCTCGAGCCCTCCCACCGCGATCTTGCGCCGGGCGTTCTTGACCGGCCCCAGCGCGCCGCCGACAACCAGCACGTCGTCGTTCATCCGACAGCTCAGCACGTGCTCCACGGCGCTCTGGTGATGCCACTTGCGCTTGCCTGTCGCCCGATCGACGGCCGCCGCGCGTCCTGTATGGTCCACGATCGCCACCGCTTCATCGTTGATCGCGATGAACGGCCGTCGTCGTCGCTGGAACTGGGCCCGCATGACCGCACGCTCCCTTTGATCGTCGAGGACCCAGTTCGGGTTCTGATCCAGCTGAATCACCTGGCCGTTCCAGAGCGGTACGCGCTTTCGGGCCTTCGCTTCGAGCCGCAAGACGCCCAGGGTCCGGCTGAGGCTCACCGCCGGCCATACGGGGCGACCGGTCATCGCGTCGAGACACAGCAGCTGACCCTGGTTCTGCGCGTACAGCATCACCTGCCGGGGCGTCTGCATCAGCAACTCGGTGCCGAGAGGCACCTCGTAAGTCCATTGAGCTTCGAAGTCCGGCCCGTGGCACATCCGAAGCGTGGTCTTCGAAAGCAGAAGATGCCCGTCTGAAGTCGCAATGCCCGGCGGTTGCGCCGTGGGCACGAGCACGTGTCCGCGCACGACGAACGGATCGCGAAGCGGCAGCTCGATCACCGGACTCCGCGCCGGAGGGAAGTCGGCCTCGATCCGCGCCAGCCAGGTCCGCGCGTCCACGGGCTGCCCCTGCCGGAGGGGCCGCAGCCCCGGGTGGTCCTCCTGGATCGTCAGCAGCCAGCGCCGCGCCAACCGGGGGCGCTTCGCGTCCAGGTAGATCTCGGCAAGACGCCCCACGATCCGGCTGACGTGATCGGGATCCCTTGTCATCAGGTACGACGCGCGCAGCAGCCTCGTGGCCCGCACCGTCTCGCCCGAATCCTCGAGCAGGTTCGCGGCGGCCACCTGAGCCTCGAGCGCGGCGCCGGACAGCGGGTATTGCGCGGCCACGGCCAGCAGCTCATCGATGCCGATCTGGTCGTCGTCGCGCAGCCGCGCGAGGTGCTCGCGCGCCATCGCCTCGTACCGGTCGTAGATGCCGGGATGCTTGCGCAGCAGCCGCTGCTGGCGCGACCGGGCCTCCAGGCTCGCCTGCACCCAACCGTTCGATCGCAGGAACTGCTGCTCGGCCCTCAGCGGGTCGGAAAGCACGAGCTGGTACTGCTCCATCGCCTGCTCGGGGCGATCGGTCTGCTCCATGAAGCGACCGAGCGCCAGGAAGTAGGCCACGTCATCCCCCGGGCCGCTGGTCACGCCGGCCATGCGCTCGAACAGCTTTGTCCGGATATCGACATCGACCCCGCCCGGCCGCTCGACGAACGAAAGAAGCTGCCGGAAAACCTGTCGGGCGATCCCTCCGTTCTCACCGGCGTCCGGCGCGAAGCCGTTCTGCTCGCGCTGCTGAAGCCGGCGCGTAAGGCAGGCGAGGGCCATATCCACCGCTTCGATGGCGGTGTCGTGCCGCTGCGCGGTCATGGCCAGCTCGGCCAGTGCCATCGCCGGTCCCGGGTCAAGCTGGCTCGACCTGGCGCGCTGCCGCAGCCGCTCGTACGCGTCGTCCCACTTGAGGTAGCCGCGCAGATGATTGCTGCCTGCGACCACGAACTGGTCCTCGAGCACGAGCACCCTGCCGGCGTCCGCCATGCGATGACGGCCGACCACCTTCAGTTTCGTCAGGTCGACCTCGAGCAGCCACTGCCCCGTCGGCCAGAGAAGCCGATCGCCGGAGATGGAAGGCGCGCCCTGGATCGCGATGTGGTCCGACTGCGCCACGTCGCACTCGGCAAGAATCTTGCGGTTCGACCCGTCCACGAGCCGGATCAAGTCGTCCTGCAGGTTCAGCACGTGGTGCCGCCAGGCGAGCAGCTTCGTCGCGCCGTTGAAGCCCGGATCCGAGAGACGATCCAGCAGCGCGCCGGTCGCGGGGTCGAGCAGCCAGGGCACCTGCCCGGCGGAAAAACCGGGCACGACGAGCCCGGCTTCGATCTTGATCGGGCTGCAGAAACCGCTGCGCAGCAGCCGCGCCGAGGCCCGCGGCGTCCGCTCGAGGTCGAGTCGATGCAGCCACACCGCCCGACCGGTCCGCGCGTCCAGGCAGAGCACCACGCCGACGACGTCGGAGACGAACAGCCGGCCGCCGGAAAGGGTCATTCGGGTGGCGGCCTGCCCCCATTGCGCGTTGGCCACCGGGATGGCGCTGCCGAGGTGTCGCCGCCACACCATGCGCCCCGTGTCGACGTCCACCGCCATGACGTACGCGTCCTCGAATCGCGTCTGCTGACGACGGCGCGCCGAGACGAAGACGCGTCGGCCGAACGCCACCGGCGTGCCGTGGAAGAACGCGTGCCCGAGCGCGTCGTCGAGGTCGACAGGATTGACCTTGAACAACTCGCGCCCCGTCATTCGATCGAGCCCGACCAGCAACGTCGCCTGTCCCGCGTTGCGCCCCGGCGCCGTCGCGTGGCCGAGCAGCGCGACGATGCGGTCGCCGACGGCGCACACTCCTCCGGGCAACGTCGCGGTCGCACGTTGACCGGCGGTCACGATCGCGTCGCTGCGGTAGGTCCAGCGCTCCCGACCCGAATAGCGATCGAGCGCCACGACGTCCGCCCCGGCGACCACGAAGATCATGTCGTTGGACTCGATCGGCTCGAGCCAGCGCGGCTGGGCGGCGGTCCTGAGCTCGAGTCGCCAGAGCGGCTTGCCTTGCGGCGCGGTCAGCTTCGTGCGCCTCGGCGGATCCGCGTCGACGAGGCGCGCGGCGCCGGGCGGGCGGCGCAGGTTCGCCGCCCAGTCGTCGAGACGGTCGCGACGAGCGGCCTCATTCAGATCGACCAGCGCGCGACGGTGCACGCTCAACCGGGCCGGTTCGTCGCCGAACAGGCCGACCGCGGCCTGCAGCATGTGATAGCGCCCGGAGGCCGTCGGGGCGCCGTGGTCGGCCAGCTCGTCGAGCACGGCCGCCGCCTCGGCGAACCGCCCGTGATCGAGATAGAGCGTCGCCATGATCAGCGCCGCCTCGACACCGGAAGGCGTCATCCGGTAACGATCGAACACCGACTCGAGCTGAGCCACCACGTCGACGGTCCGCCCCGCCTGCTCGAGCCTTCGCTGGGCGATGGGCTCGTGGATCAGCCGATACGCCTGCCGCAGGTCCGCGTCCTCCTGGAACCAGCGGTACATCCACTTCGCGGCGCTCTGATGAATCCGCCCGTCCACCTCGATCAGCTTCTCGGGAAACTGATCGATGACCTGCTGGCAGGTGCGCGCGGCGTCCGCGAGCCGATCCTGCTCGCGCAGCTCGCGCGCCTTGTCGACCAGGTCGACCGCGGCCGGCGAGTCCTCGATGTAGAGCTGGACCTGGTGCCTGCGCAGGTCGTCGTTGGGCGCTTCGGCCGACGCCGGTCCGCCATCGACGCCGAGCAGCGCAAAGCACAGCGCCCCCGGAATCACGACGGCCCGCAGCGCAAGCCGCGACAACCGCCTTCCGGATTCCCGTGCCGCCGTGAAGTGGCGGACTGCGCGTCGTCGAGTCCGACCCGGATGCATCAGGGGATTCTATGCCCTGGATCGGTCCCCAACCCCGGCCCGGACGGGTTTCGATCAAAATCCGAAACCGGAAATCGAAAATTCCCCGCCGGAATGCTATCTTTCGCGACGTCATGGCATTTTCGAGCACCATCGTGGGCCTCGGTGAATCCCTGTTCGACGTCTTCCCGGACCGGCAGGTGCTCGGCGGCGCTCCGCTCAACGCGGCCGTGCACGCGCATCAGCTTGCCGCCGGCCGCGGCGGCGGCGCGGTGATGGTCAGCCGCGTCGGGCAGGACGAGCTCGGTCAGCGCGTGATCGCAGAGCTGAACGAGCGCGGCGTGGGCACGGAGGATCTCCAGACCGACCCCGACCACAAGACCGGCATCGTGCACGTGCGCGTCGACGAGCACGGTCAGCCCGACTACGAGATCAGCCCGGACGTCGCCTGGGACTGGCTGCAGTGGGATCCGGACCTCGAAGCGCTGGCGCACCGCTGCGACGCCGTCACGTTCTCGAGCCTGGCGCAGCGTCACAGCCAGTCGCGCAGCAGCATCCAGCGATTCCTTTCCGAGGCGAGCGGCGCCGTCCGCCTGTTCGACCTGACGATTCGACAGAGCTATTACGACCGCGACCTGCTCCGACGCAGCTGCGCCCTGTCCAGCGTCGTGAAGGCCAACCTCGAGGAGCTCGAGCTGCTCCGACGCCTCCTCGGGCTGGACGGGACGGACGTCGACGACGTCGCCCGATCGCTGCGCGAACGCTTCGGTCTCGATCTCGTCGTCGTCACGCGCGGGGCCGAGGGCACCGTGCTCTACACGCCGCGCGACCGCTTCGAGGGCAGCCGCGTGCAATATCCCCCCGCGCCCGACGCCGATTCGGTCGGCGCCGGGGACGCGGCGACGGCGGCGATCGCGGTGGGGATGGTGTTCGGCCTGGCCTGGCCGCGCATCGTCGACCTGGCCAACCACGCCGGCGCGTACGTCGCGTCCGTGCCGGGCGGAACGCCCACGCTTGCTCAGGAAATCCTGGACATGGCGAAGTCCTGACGCACCCGGCGGATTCGGCAGGTCGACCTCGGTCGCTGACAACGGTAAAATGCGGGGCTGACCCGAAACGGACACAAGCACCATGCCCAGCACGCCCCACATCGCGATCATCGGAGTGACCGGCGCCGTGGGACAGGAGTTCCTCCGCGTCCTCGACCAGCGCGACTTTCCCATCGGCCGGCTGACCCTGCTCGCCAGCGCCCGCAGCGCCGGAAAGAAGGCCACCTTCCGCGACCAGTCGTACACGATCGAGCAGCTCACCGAGGACAGCTTCAAGAACGTGGATCTCGCGCTGTTCAGCGCCGGAGGCTCGATCAGCAGGAAGTTCGCGCCGATCGCCTCGGACGCCGGCGCCACCGTGGTCGATAACAGCTCGGCGTTCCGCCAGACCGACGGCGTGCCGCTGATCGTGCCCGAGGTCAACGCCGACGCGATGAACGGCATCAGCCTCGGCAAGGGCGGCATCATCGCCAATCCGAACTGCTCCACGATCATCATGCTCGTGCCGGTGACGCCGCTACACCGCGCGGCCGGGGTCGAAAGGATGGTGGTCAGCACGTACCAGGCGGCAAGCGGCGCCGGACAGGCCGCGATGCTCGAGCTGGAGCAGCAGACGCGCGAGGTGCTCGACGACCAGCCGCCGACCTGCGAGGTGTTCGACCGGCAGTACGCATTCAACCTCTTCAGTCACAACTCCGACATCGGCGACGACGGCTACAACACCGAAGAGACCAAGATGGTGCGCGAGACGCACAAGATCTGGGGCGACCCGAACGTCGGCATCACCGCCACGTGCGTGCGCGTTCCGGTGATGCGGGCGCACGCCGAGAGCATCAACCTGCAGTTGAACAGCCCGCTGACCGCCGACGAGGCCCGGGATATCCTCGCCGCAGCGCCGGGCGTCGGCATCATCGACGACCGCCCGAACAACCGGTTCCCCACGCCGCTCGATGCCTCCGGCCAGGACGACGTGCTCGTCGGCCGCCTTCGCAACGACGTGAGCCGCGGCGACGACGGGCGCGGCATCGACATGTTCGTCTGCGGCGACCAGCTTCTGAAGGGCGCCGCCCTGAACGCCGTGCAGATCGCGGAAAAGCTGCTGTAGCGTTACAAGTCGAAAGTCGAAGGTCGAAAGTCGACATCCGACTTTCGACATCCGACCTTCCCATGAACGAACACGTACGCCACGCCTGGGAACGCGGCCTCGCCGTGCTCGCGCCGACGAAGGCCGACCTGGATCATGGTCTCGAACTGCACCGGCGGAGCATCGTCGTCGACGCCTACGGGTTCACCGCGCTGACGACGCCGTCGGATCTTGGGGACCAGGTCGAACGAGCGTACGAGGCCGGCGCGACTTCGCACGATCTCAACCAGCTCATCCATTGCCTGCGGGCCAACGGGATCGTCCGCGACGAGGCGGCGCGCAGGGAGTACGAGGACGTCGTGCGCCATTCGGGCGTCACGTGCGTCGTGCAGAACGCGGGCGAAGGCCGCAACGTATTCGAATCGCTCGAGCGCATGTCGTTCTTCACCTACGTCTGCGACGAGCTATCCGGGACCGTATCCAAGGCCGTGAGCGCCGACGACGTCGAAGCGGCCAAGAAGGCCGGGCGGCACTGCCTCATGTTCAGCCTGAACAACCCGATCATGGATCAGCACTGGGACTTCTGGCACGACGAGATGAAGTGGATGCGGACCTTTCACCGCTGCGGCGTCCGCATCATGCACCTCACGTACAACCGTCGAAACCGGTGCGGCGACGGCTGCGCCGAGCCGGCGGACAGCGGGCTCAGCGAATACGGCAACGATGTCGTCCACGAGTTCAATCGCCTCGGGATCATCGTCGACGTCGCGCACTGCGGCCAGCAGACCAGCTACGAAGCCGCCCACGCGTCGAGAAAGCCGATCGTCGCCAGCCACTCCGGCTCGCGCGCGCTGAACGATCACGTGCGCAACAAGACCGACCGCGTGATCCGCGCGATCTGCGACAGCGGCGGGTACGTCGGCGTCTGCGCGATCGCGCCCTTTCTCGGTCGATCATGCGACGTCGCGGCCCTGCTCGACCATGTCGACCACATCGCGCGCACGTTCGGCACGGACCACGTCGCGATCGGCTGCGACATCACCTACGAGCCGCCTCTGCCCGACGAGATCGGTCGCATTCGCGGCCTGCTCAAGAGCAAGCGCAGCTTCTGGAGTCATTGGCCGCCGGACGAGCCGGTGATCGAGCCGGGCGCGCTGAATGAGTCGCTGACCGGTAGCCTCGCCTGGTCGAACTGGCCGCTGTTTACAGTGGGGCTCGTGCAGCGAGGGTACAGCGACGACGACGTGCGCAAGATCATCGGGGGCAACTGCCTTCGGGTGATGAGGGAGAATTTCTGATTCAGTGGCGATTCAGTGGCATTGAGCTATTAGTCATTAAGCCAGTCGTTAGTTGTCATTTCGGACTCGGTGTTCAGCGCGCCTCCGAAATGACAACTAACGATTGGCTTAACGACCAACGCGGGCTTCGCCCGCAACCCAAGAGGTGTCCGCTTCGATGGAGAAGCGGGCCCATGATTTCAGGACATATTAA
>NYZC01000140.1 GCA_002686995.1 Phycisphaeraceae bacterium
CGCTCCGGCGCTTACCGTGGCGGGACTTGCACCCGCTAGCTCGATACAGCAGGAGCCATCTCGCTTACGCTTGACGACTCCGTCAGGACGTACCATGGGGGCATTTTACGGGGAGCGGGGAATGATATTCGCCGTCGTTGTCAGGCGCGGTGGCTCGCGATGGCGACCGTCGTCACGCTGATGTGAATCGCCCGTAATCGGCGGCCGACTCGTCCACGTGCCCGATGCGCATCCGGTGTCCGTTCAGGTCTTCGATGACGAACTCACGCATGCCCCAGGGGCGGTTCGCGATGTCCTGGACGATCCGGGCGCCGCTCGCCCGGTAGTCCGCGAGCACGTCGTCGGCGTTGGCGGTGTTCCAGACGAGCACGCATTGGGATCGGCTTCCAGGTGATCTGGAAAAGAAGACCGAGATCGCGCCGTTCGACACGGCGCCGAACTGATCACGGTCCGTCCAGTCGACGTTGAAGTGAAGCACGTCGCGGTAATACCGCTGGGTCTCGTGCAAGTCGGCGACCGGGAGAACGGGCGTCTGGTGGGTGAATTCGACGGTCATGGATGCTCCATGCCCTCAGGCGCGATCAATGATCCGGTGATTGCGGCGGCAGCGCCTGCGACACCGCGATGAAATCCGACGGATCCGGGCTCCTTGCACGGATCGACCGATACCGGATCGCGCTGGCATGCAGCATCTGGCGCGGCGCGTCGTCGGTCGACCGACCGTACGTGACGTCACCGACGACCGGGTGTCCGAGATGCGCCAGCATCACGCGCACCTGGTGCAGGAAGCCGGTCTCGAGGTCGACCTCGACGAGCGTATGGCGCTCGAAGTGATCCACGGCGCGCCACGTCAGCCGACACGCGCGGGCGCCCTTCGCGTCCGACGAAGCGACGCGGACCAGCGCGGGGCGATGTCGCGCCACGACCAGGTGCGCGGTCTCGCGCCGTTCGCCATCGAGCCGGCCGTGCACGATCGCACGATATGTCTTGTGCACCTCGTGCTCGCCGAAGGCCTTGCGGAGTCGGCGCCACGTCAGGTCGCTCGTGGCCAGCAGCAGCGCGCCCGAGGTTTCGACGTCGAGACGGTGTACGACGCCGCAGCGCAGGCCGCCATCCCCTACGCCGACGATCCGCGGAAACCGGGCGATCACCGCGTTCAGCACGGTGTCGCGTTCGCGCGGCAGGAGGGGATGCACCGGCACGCCGGCCGGCTTGTCGACGACGATCCAGCCGCGCCCCTTCGCGAGCACCGCGACATCGAGTTCGCCCTGCGGGACCGGAGCCGCGTCCAGGTCGCGCCGCTCGACGCACACCTCCTGGCCCGTGTGCAGCGCCGTCCCCGCGCGGGGGCAGACCCGGTCATCGATCCGAATGCCGCCGGCCTCGATCATCCGCCGCGCCGCGCCGCGCGACACGTCCAGGCGCCTGCAGAGAAACACGTCAAGGCGCGCCGCACGCTCGTGCGGCGCCACGACCATCGAAATGTCGACCTGTGATTTCGCGATGAGGGGCGCTCCGCCACCAGCATCCGAAATCAGCAATCAAAGATCAAAACCTCGAGATCCCAGGGTGGCTGGGGTCGAGCGAAGCGCGCCCCCCGTGGGAGCCAATCGAACCGCCGCGACCCACGCGACTGAAGAGCCGGTGTCACAGGGGGCCCCGTGACTCATTTCGTCGCTTCGTTCGCGATCCGGGCAAGCTGCGCCAGCGCGGCGACGTACGCATCACCGCCCTGCTCCGCCGCCTCGAGCGCCGCGTCATACGCGTCCCAGAAGGCGTCGACCGGATCCTGCTCCTGCGCGTCGAACGCAGCGGAGCCCAGCGCGGTCACCCCGAACGCGAGCACCCGACGCTCGATCGCGTTACCGGCGACATCGGCGCGACCCGCGAGATCGGTGGCCGCCGCGGCGCACTTCGACGCGTCATAGGTCGCCTTCGCGAACGCCGCGTCGTCCCCGCCGCCGAAGTGGGTCTTCGCGACCTCAACCCCGGCCGCGTAAAGCGCCTCGAGCGACTCCGCCTCGTCGGTCTTCCAGCCGTGCGCCTTCCAGGCCTTCAACTGGCGCGTGGCCGCGGTCAGCGCGGCGGCCTGGCCGGTCGCCCAGAGCCGTGCGTCGTTGCCGCGACCGACCGGCTCGTCCCAGTGCGGTGCGAACTCGGCGTCCGGCTTCTTCGAGATGTAGTAGTTGTAGGCGTACATCTCGAACTCGAGCGGCGGGTGGCCCGCGTCGATCATGTCGCGCCCGATCTCCAGGTGACAGGCCACGCACCCGCGGGTGCGGACCGAGAGATCCGTGGTGTCGATGAGCCCGAACTTGCTCAGCAGACCGGCGCTGCCCAGCTCGCCGCGCTGCGCGATCGTCCAGCCGGCCTCGGCGTGCGGCTCGAGATACTTCTCGGCCGGACCGTGGCACGCTTCACAGCCTACGCCGCCGGCCAGCGCGAACTGCTCGCCGCGCTGGGGCGTCGGTGCATCGACCGCGTGGCAGTCGAGGCAACGTCCCGCCTTCGCCGGATCGCCGAGACTCATCTTCGCGGCGATCGATTTCGAGAGATCGTTCTTCAGCGACTTGAACGCGTGCTGGTGCGGATCCTGCTCCGTCCAGAGATCGTACTCGTCGCCGATCATCTGGCCTGACTGCTCGGTCGCCTCCCCGGCGCTGTGGCAGTTGCTGCCGGCGCAGGTCGGGTTGCCCTGGTAGACGAACGCCGGAACGATCGTCGGCGGCAGCGCCCCGGCCTCACGTGCGCGGGCGCTGGGTCCGCCCGTGAAGTGCGCGCCGGCGTAGACGGCGGCGATCGCCGCCAACACCATGATGCCGCGGTTTTGAACGACGCGGCGGGAACTTTGGCCTGTCATCATCACCCCCGGTTTCTGCTGATCGCTTATCTCATCGACCAACCAGAGGGACGAGTGTCGTTGACGCGTTCTCGGACCGAAGTGAACCACGGATGGAAACGGCTGGGGAGGCGCCGAGCGGGGCGTGCCCCGACTGCGCGGTCCGATAGGCCCGCTTCACCAGGCCCGGACTCGCCGCGGCGCCATCAAGCCGCATCTAAGGTCGCGGCGCCGAAAGGTCGAATTCACTCACGGGGCCGGGCATGACGGCCTTCCGTTCCGGGGGACGACCGGGGTCCCCGCTGCGCCGTTCACGAATCCGGAGACGGGGGCGCTCCGCGCCCGTTCGGAACGCTCGTCCGCAATAGTGCGACCGCGATCATGCCGCACGAACGCCGGGATCCTCCCATGGCCAAACAAATGCTCCCCGCGCGGTTCAGCGACGACGCCGGACACATCATGTCGGCCGACGAGCTGGAGCAGATCGACATCTTTCGGGGCATCGGGCGTCGGCAGCTCGAGAGGTTCCCCGGCACGGTCGTGCGGCGCACCTTCGAAGAGGGCGATCTGATCTGCCGCGAGGGCGAGGGCGGCACGACGGCTTTCTACATTCTCGAAGGCGAGTTCGAAATCCTGATCGGCCGGCGATCCGACGAGGCCGCGCCGCACCACCGATGGGTCGACCTGCTCGGGCGCATGTTCGGACAGTCGCCGATTCACGTCACGCCCAATCATCCCGCCGGCAAGCTGGTGCCGATCGACGCCTCCATCGATCTCGAATACGGCCAGCGCACCGCCACGCTCGGGCCGGGCGAGGTCTTTGGCGAGATGAGCTGCCTGAACCTGGCGCCGCGATCCGCGACCGTCGTCGCCCGCACCGGCGCCGTGTGCCTCGAGATTCTGCGCAACATGTACGAGCTGCTGCAGCGCAACGAGACGTTCCGGCAGCGCATGGACGGGAACTATCGCAATCGCGCGATGTCGAGCCATCTGCGCAACGTGCCGCTGCTGAGGTCGATGAAGCAAGAGGACATCGACCAGCTCTGTCGCGACGCGGAGCTCATTCGCGTCGAGCCGGGCGAGATCGTGTTTCGCGAAGGCGACCCGGCGTGCAGCGCCGATGACGAGCGGGGCGGCATGTTCCTCGTCCGGCTCGGGCAGGTGCGCGTCGTGCAGGCGGCGCCCGGGGGCGAGCGCACGCTCGCTTACCTGACGAAAGGCGATCCTTTCGGCGAGACGGGCCTGCTGCGCGACACCGTGCGCAACGCCACGTGCGTCGCCGTGGACCACCCGGTGCTCCAGGACGACCGCCAGATCCGCTGCGGCCACGTGGAGCTCGTGCGCATCACGACCGAGACGTTCGAACGCATCACCGAGCGGTACCCGCGCATCAAGGGCGAGCTGGAGACGCTTGCCGAGCAGCGCATCCGCGACGCGCGCCGCCAGTCGGCGGAGCTGTCCACGCTCACGCCCTCGGACCAGGTCGAGCAGCTGGGCCTGTTCCAGGGGCAGAACCTGATGCTGATCGACCTCGAGCGATGCACGCGCTGCGACCAGTGCGTCGACGCCTGCGTCGCCGCGCACGATGACGGGGTGACGCGGCTGGTGCGCGAGGGGCCCGAGTTCGACAAGTACCAGGTGCCGGGCACCTGTCGCATGTGCCGCGATCCCGTCTGCATGATCGGCTGTCCGGTCGGCTCGATCCGGCGGACCGAGGACCTGAACATCATGATCGAGGACTGGTGCATCGGCTGCGGGCTGTGCGCGCGGCAGTGCCCTTACGACGCGATACAGATGCACGACCTGGACCACTTCGACGGCAAGCCCGGCGAAACCGTCGAGCGCGTCGCCGACGCGGGGGACCTCGTGCCCGTCACCGAGCGCGCGGTCGTCTGCGATCAGTGCCGCAACCTCCCGACGGGACCGGCGTGCGTCTACGCGTGCCCGCACGACGCGGCGATCCGCGTCGACGCGCGGCCGTTCCTCGCGGAAGCAGGGAGCAAGGAGCAGCGAGCGAACGCGACACGATGATTCTCGACCGGAAACATCGAAGGTGGATCATCGGCACGGGCCTCGCGGCCGTCAGCGCGATCGCGCTATATGCGTGGAGTGGCGAAGGCGGGTCGCGCGGGGGATCGACGATCGGCGGGCTGATCCTCGGATCGGCGGCACTGGCGATGATGATCTTTCTCTGCGGCCTCGGCCTGAAGCGGCGTATACCGCACTGGCGGCTCGGGCGGGCCCAGACGTGGATGCGCGGGCACATCTGGCTCGGGCTGCTGCTCGTGCTCATCGTCGCGCTGCACGGTGACTTGCGGCTCGGCGGTCCGCTGACGACCTGGCTGTGGCTGCTCCTGGGCGCGGTCACCGCCACGGGCATCTTCGGCCTCGTTCTCCAGCAGTTCATCCCGCCGCTGCTGATGCACAACATTCGCGAGGAGACCGTCGCCCAGCAGATGCGGTCACAGATCAACGCGCTGCCCGAGCTGGCCCGCGCCGTCGTCGAGCAGTTCGACTGCGCCCCGCTGCGCCAGTTCTTCGAGAACCACCTCGAGCGCTACCTCAACGGCGCCTTCATCATGGCGCTCGCCAACCCGCAGCGCAGCGAGTCGACGTTCCGCGCCCTTCGGATCATGACGTCGCCCGACGTGCACGAGGGCATCGACCGGCTCGAGCACGTCTGCCTGCGGCGTCGCCAGCTGCTGCGGCAGCGCGTCTGGATGCGCCTGCTGATGGGGTGGCTGCTCATCCACGTGCCCCTGAGCTGGGTGCTGCTGCTTCTGTCGGCCGTCCACGCCATCGGCGCCATGCGATGGGGAACCTGGTCGTGAGCCTCGATCCCCGTCCGCTATCGCAGCGCTTCGACCTGACTTACGTCAGGAAACGCAGCTGGCCGCACAACTGGATCCGCCTGCTCAGCATGATCGGCGTGCTTTCGGTCGGGATCTATTTCGCCCGCGCGTCGCTCGACACCGACTGGCGCATGTACTCCTCGGGTTCGCTGAACGCGGCGCACTCGATGTTCGCCAACGACTGCCGGCAGTGCCACCGTCTCGACGAGCAGAAGGGCCGGTTCTGGCGCTCGGTCACCGACCGGTCCTGCCTGCGCTGCCATGCCGGCTCCGCCCACCATCCCGAGGTCGCGCGCACCCTCGCCGACGTGCATACCGCGCAGATGACGGACCGGCTCGGCTCGGCGCTGATGGCCAGCGACTGCGCGTCGTGCCACCGCGAGCATCGCGGGCGCAACGCGCGCATCGCGCAGGTGCCCGACCCGCACTGCGTGCGCTGCCACGGCGACCTCGAATCCGTCGCGGCCACGGATGCCGGGGCGCCTTATAGCGCGATCCACTCGTTCGTGCAGGGCCACCCCGAATGGCGCGTCCTGGAGGAGCAGCCCGTCGACGAATCCGCCATCCGCATGGGCCACGCGCTGCACATGGATCCGAGAACGCCGCAGATGCAGTCGATGCTGAAGCGGTGGGCCGAGCGGCTGCGCGAAGAGGGCGTGCCCGACGGCAGCATCCCGATGCGCGAGGTGAAGACGGAGAACGAGGATGATCCGCCGCTGCTGACCATGACCTGCACGGCCTGCCACCAGGGCGACGAAGCAGGCCGATACATGCGGCCGATCGAGTTCGAGCAGCATTGCCAGCCCTGCCACGGCCTCGGACGCGTCGGCCAAGTCCGCCTGCCGGGCGTCGACACGGCGATTCCCCACGGCTCCGAGTTCGTCCCGTGGGCGCAGCACGTCGCCTTCGAAGCCGCCACCTCACGCGTGAAGGCGAAGCCGCGCGCCAAACGCCGGCGCGGCCCGCGATCGTCACGGCCGAAATCCGGCGCGGCGGTGAAGAAGACGATGACGTTCGAGGGCGAGCAGGCCGTGGCCGACCAGGTGGCGGCATGGGTCACGGCGGCGAACGAGAAGATCCACGATCACGTCATCCTGCGCGGCACGTGCGCCAAGTGCCACGGTCCCGACGCGGAACCGGGCAGGATCGCCGATCCGAATATTCCGGACCGCTGGCTGCCGGCCTCGACGTTCTCGCACGGCGCCCACCGTTTCGTGGGCTGCACGGAGTGTCACCAGCCGCCGGGCGTCTTCGACGAAATCGGGCGCCGGACGCGCCGCCCCGATGTCCCCGAAGCGCTGCGGTGGACGGAGGCCACGAGCGACCTGATGCTTCCCGGCATCGACCTGTGCCGCAAATGCCACCAGCCGAAGCTCGAGCACGGGCTCGGCGGCGCGCGGCACGACTGCGGGCTTTGCCATCTCTATCACGATCCGCCCGTGCAGGGGCACGAAGGCGGCGCCTTCGGGATTCATGACGGCGCCCGTCCGCTCCGCCTGGTCGACGTCATCGGCCGCGAGGAGTGAGCGTCGAAAAGTCGGAAGGTCGAACGTCCGGTCAGGCGTCAGCCGAGTAGACTCAGCACGGACTTCTGATTGTCATTGGCGATTGACACGGCTTTGGCCGCCGCCGTCGCCACGATGCGCGCGCGGGCGAGCCTCGCGGTTTCGAGCGCGAAATCCGTGTCGCGGATACTCGACTCCGCCGTTGCGGCCTGCGCGATCGCGGTCGAGACCACATTGCGCCGCGCGCCGACGGTGTGCTTCTGAAACGATCCGATCCGGCCGCGGGCGGACGCCACGTCGCTGATCGCCGCCCGGACGACCTGCTGCTGCGCGGCCGGATCGCCGGCCAGCGCGCCGGTCGAGCCGATGTCGGACAGGTGGTAGGTGACGCCGTCGATCTGCGTCTCGCCCAGGCTGCCGGCGGCGACGTTCGGCAGCGTGAGCGTGTCGCCGCTCGCCTGGAGCGTGGCCGATCCGTCCAGCAGCCGGTTGCCGGCGAAACCCGTGGCGTTCGCCGTGCGTGACACGGCGCTCAGAATCGAATCGATCTCGCCCTGCACGGCCGCCCTCTCGGCATCGCTGATGCCGCCGTCGTTCGCCAGGCGCACCGCCAGGCCGTTCGCTTCGGCAAGCTGATCGGACACGGCGCCAAGGCTGCGGTCGGCGGTCGCGGCGACACGATCCGTCCTTTGAAGGGCCGTGGATTCGGCTTCCAGCGCCGACAGCGCGGCGCGCAGCCGATCGGCGCTGACGAGGCCCGCGGGATCGTCGCCGCCACGGCTGATGCGGCGCCCGGTCGCGAGCCTGCCGGTGGATCGGCTCAGCTCCGCGGTGGCGGCGCCGAGTTGGCGCAACGCGGTGCGGGTTGTGGACGGCAGCGACGGCCCCATGATCATGCCTCGCACGCCGGGGGCGCATCGCCCACGGCCGTGCTGAAATCAACGATTCAGCCCTCCGACGGGCAACGGGACCGACGGCGCGCGATCAGGAAAGGTCGAAAGCCCCCTCCGCGCAAACCCTAGAGATTCCCCTTCCTGCCTGAACCGATCTCGTTCACGCCGCCCTCGACGCCGTTCACGCGGAGAAACGCCGGACGCTCGAACAGTAGAATGGCGGCCCGGACGAGAGCAGCGCTTCAATTCGATCGGATCCGAGGAGCATCACCGAGGAACGAAATGGACCTGAATGACTTCCTGAGCGACAAGGGTCTCTCGTGGCGTGATCACTGGATTTACCACCAGGACGCGAACGGGGGCCGCACCGGCCAGGCCGCGCGGTTCCGGTTCCTGCCGACTCATCGCGACCAGATGGTGTTTCCCTGGAGCATGGCCAGGATGGACAACGGCGAGGTGGCCGTGGCGGGGGTGGCCTGCGACATGACCAACTGGAAGGGAGCGCCCCGGCAGACCGTGCTCGCATTCAGCGGGGACCAGGGCGCCACCTGGAGCGACTACGTCGAGGTTCCCGATTGTGAATCGCGGCCGATGATGCTCGTCGATCTCGGTCACGGCGAGCTGAGCTTCATGACGAGCTTCGAGGCCGCAGGCAACTGCCGGTACTACAGCCGGGACCACGGCCGCACGTGGACGGAGCGCGTCGCGCTCGCCACCGCCCCGAACGGCCTCCAGGTCAGCAGTGAAGGCAACTCGCTCGTCGACTACGACGACGGCGGCAAGGCCGTCGCCCTGGCGGAAACCGGGCAGACCCAGAACCAGCGGTCGGACGGCCACTGGAACGTGTGCGGCTGCGTGCGATGGTCGCGGGATGGCGGCCGGTCCTGGGATCGATTCGACTGGCCCGACGCGTGGCAATGGCAAGACACGCACGAGGGCCGGCAGCATGACCGGGGCGTCGGCGAAGGCGCCCTGGTGCGCGCCGCCAACGGCTGGATCGTCGCCGCCATGCGCACTGACATGCCGATTCGGTACATGCCGCTGCGCCACGACAACTTCGAAGGGGTCGCCGTGTCGATCTCGAAGGACGACGGCGCCACATGGTCACCGCTCGAGTTCATTCTGGGCCCGGGTCGTCACCACATGAACCTGGTGCGCCTTCCCGGCGGCGAGCTCGTGATGACGATGATCCGCCGCCTCGATCTCGCCGACGACCGGCTCGCCAGCTATCGCCGCGGATGTGATGCACTGATCAGCCGCGACCACGGCCTGACCTGGGACGTCGATCACATGGTCGTCCTGGACGAGTTCTCCGCACTCTGCACACCACGAGAAATGCCGAAGAACTGGCGATGGTACGGCACGATCTGCGGCCATCTCTCATCGGTCGCGTTCGACGACGGTACCGTGATAACGACGTACGGCAACTACCGGAACGCGGGCGCACTGATCCTCTGGAAGCCGTAGGCCGTGCCGATCGCAAGTCAGGAATCAGGATTCCCCAAGGACCTCCCATGACGACCGCAGACCTGCTTGTCGAAGAGCTTCAGGCCCGGGGCGTGCAGTTCGTGTCCGTCCTCAACGGGCACGGCCTCGACCCGTTCCTGCTCGCGTGCCGGAAGGCGGAAATGCGCGTCATTGACGTGCGCAACGAGCAGGCGGCGGGATACATGGCCGAGGTCACCGGCCGGCTCACGCGCACTGTCGGCGTGTGCGGCGTCAGCGGCGCCGTCGCGCACGCCAACGCGCTGACCGGCGTGCTCAACGCATGGTTCGACGGGGCGCCGATGCTGCTGATCACCGGGATCACGCCGCACGGAGACCTTGACCACGGCGAGTTTCAGGATTTCAACCCCGTGCCGATGGCCGCCCCGATCTGCAAGTACGCGCGCGTGCTGGACGTGCCGCAGCGCGTCGGAGAGATCGTGCATGAGGCGTTCACCGCCGCGACAACCGGCCGGCCCGGCCCGGTCCACCTGTCGCTCCCGATCGACGTGGGCGGCGCGGAGGTCGATGCTGACACTGCCCTGCGCGCGCCCGTTCGATCGGGGGCGGTGCGCAGCGCCGGCGCGGGCGATCCCGCGCTGATCGAGCAGGCGATCGACCTGCTCGCCGCTGCGAAGCGCCCGCTCCTGGTCGCCGGGAGCGGCGTGTACTACGCGCACGGCGAGCAGGCACTGGCCAGCTTCGCTTCGAGTCAGCAGATCCCTGTCGTCCAGCCCATCTGGTCGCGCGGCGCGGTGCCGCAGACCTGTCCGCAGTTCATGGGCATCATCGGCGCCGCGACCGGTGGCCCGCGTCTGCTCGGCGATGCGGATCTCGTGCTCGCGCTGGGTTGCGAGTTCGACTACCGCGTCGGGCAGTTCTCGCCGCCGAACCTGACCGAGGGCGCCACCGTCGTACGCGTCGACGGCGACGAGCGGCAGCTGCGTCGCGGCCTCGAAGCGCCGGTGAGCATCCAGGGATCACCGCGATCGGTGCTCGAGCAGTGGGCGCAGGTCGCCGCGCACCGCGGCCTGTCGCCGTCGTCGGCGTGGTGCCGGGAGGCGGACGAGCGACGGAGCGCCCACCTGGCCCGATGTCACGAGACCGCCGACGCGTTCGGCGATCGCATGACCGGCCGCGACGTCGTCGCCGCGGTGCACGAGGTGCTGGACGAGCAGACGGCGGTGCTCGTCGACGGCGGCAACATCGGTCAGTGGTTCCACCAGATGCTGCCCCGGAAGTACCCCGGAAACTGGGTGACCTGCGGAGCGAGCGGCGTGGTTGGATGGGGTCTTCCCGGCGCCCTGGCGGCCCGCGCGATCGATCCGGACCGCGGCGTCGTCCTGCTGTCGGGCGACGGCTCGTTCACGTTTACGGTGGCGGAGCTTGAATGCGCCGCGCGGCAGAACCTGCCGTTCGTCGCGGTCGTGGCGGACGATGAGAAGTGGGGCATCTCGGTGACGGGCCACCTCAGGAACCATGGGCACGCGTTGTACAGCGAGCTCGGGCCGATGCGTCTCGATCTGGTCGCCAAGGGATTCGGCTGTAATGGAGTTCGCGTCGAGAACAAGGATGAGCTGGGCAGCGCGCTGAGCAAGGCGATGGCCGGCGACCGCCCGACCGTGATCCAGACCATCATCGCGCCGTCGAGTCCCGACCCCGAGGCGCCGCGCGAGCTGTGAATCAAGCTGTTAGTCATTAAGCGGGCTTCGCCCGCAAGTCGGAAGGTCGAAGGTCGAAGGTCGAAGGTCGAAAGTCGAAAGTCGAAAGTCGAAAGTCGAAAGTCGAAAGAACCTGACACCGGCCGGCGCGGTGGGACATCGACAGTTCCGCTTTCGACCTTGGACCTTGGACCTTCGACTTCTCGTCACCGTGACGAGAAGTTACACCGGAAGAATCTGATGACCCACCTCAGACGAGGTGCTGGGGACTCTCGCCACGGGCGAGGCGATCCACGTTCTCGGCGATGCTCTCGGCGCGCTTGCGGCTCGACCCGTCCGTGAACGCCGCGATGTGGGGGGTGACGACCACGTTCGGCCGCGCGTACACCGGATCGCTCGGGTCCGCGGGCTCCGTCTCGAACACGTCGAGTCCGGCGCCGCCGATGCGTCCGTCCCGCAGCGCCTCGAACAGCGCCGCCTGGTCGACCAGCCCACCGCGCGCGACGTTGATCAGACAGGCGTCGGGCCGCAGCAACCCGATGCGCCGCGCGTCGAGAATGCCGCGGGTCTCGTCAGTGAGCGCAAGATGCACCGACAGGAAATCGCTTCGGCCGATCAGCGCGTCGAGGTCGTCCATCGGCCCGACCTCGAATCCCGCGTCCGGACGCGGCGTCCGGTTCACGCCCGAGACGCGCATCCCGAGCGCCGTCGCGAGCGGCCCGAGCCGGCGACCGCTGTGCCCGACGCCCACGATGCCCAGCGCCCGCCCTTCCAGCTCGACCCCGGCCGGCTCCAGCCACGTGCCGTCGTGAAAGTTGCGGTCGCACTGCCGCACCCGGTGGGCGAGCATCAGGATGAACATCAGCGCCGTCTGGGCGAGCGACACCGCGCTGGTCGTGCCCGGCACGCGCGCCACGAATTCGAATCGCGGCCGGAGATACGCCAGATCGACGTGCTCGACGCCGATGCTCATGATCTGCCACAGGCGGGCCGAACGCGCCGCCTCCATCATCTCGTGCGTCCCGTTGTGCCCGCCGTGATCGATCACGACGTCGACGTCACGAAACTGCTCCTCGATCGGCCGCCCGCGCTCGAACACGCGCAGATCGTGCTTCGCCCCGATCGCCGTCACCACGTCCGCGCACCACGGCTCGTAGAGCCCGGGGACGGGAAGCAGCAGCACTTTCAGAGGGGGAGACTGAGCCATGGTGAGTGAGCTTCGTGTGACGGGAAGCCGGCGCGATAAGCCTCCCCGCTAAAAGCCGCCCTCCCGCATTCGCTCGAGCGAATCGGGGAAGGGGTAGCGGGCGAAGACGCCGGTCGTGGCGGACCACATCCACGGCGACGGGTACACGTCGCCGCGGTATCCCGCGTCGTACATGGCACGTAGCACCGTCTCGAAGCTCGGCTCGGCGCCTCCGTCGTCGGACAGGACGTTGGCGTGCGCGCCGAGGAAGCAGACGGACGCCGAAGGCATCCGGCCCGGCCGGCGCCGGATCATCTCGGTAACGATCTTGTAGCCGTGGTGCAGGTCCTCGACGGCGAGGTGCTCGTGCTCGGACGGGCGCAGCAGCGCCAGCACCTCCACCGCATCCATGTCGAACTTGACGACCGTCATCGTATTCGGCTGCACCAGGTGCCGCGCGTAGTCGGTGATCGTCTTCTCGCTCCACTGGCTCGTCGGCAGCAGATCGGCGAGCTGGGTGATGAACCCATGACTGTTGTCGTCGGCGTTCACCGCGCACACCAGCGACCGGTACCTGTTGGCGAGCAGGTCGTCGAGCAGCCAGTGCCCCCACATGATCCGCAGGCGCTCGGTCGGATCCTGCTTCCGGCCCTCGCTGCTGTCGGGGAGGATGATGATGCGATCGTTGTGATCGACCCCCTCCATCAGCTGGTCGCCGTCACCGTCGTAGATTTGTCCCCGGGCGGGTTCCGTGGTCATGACCTTGGCCTCGCTTGGAATCACCGCCGCACGGGCGGAATGTAGCGATTGAACTTCTCCGCATAGTCCTCGCGCACCGGGCTGAACACGTCCAGCACGACGGCGCGCCCGTTAACCGGCTGGGCCGCGTGACGCGTGTTCGGCGGAATGATGAACAGGTCGCCGGCCTGGCAGCGCCGGGTCTCGTCGCCGATGGTCAGGTCGAGCTCGCCTTCGATGAGCATGCCGGCCTGCTCGTGCGGATGCTCGTGGGCCGGAATGACGCTGCCTTCGTCCAACTCGAGGTAGGAGAGCATGACGTGCTCACCGTACGGCGTCCGCGCCCGGGCGCCGGGCGCCAGCTCGATCGGTTCGTAATCGTCGATGCGGATGAAGGGCATGCATGAAGAATACGACATGCCTCTCAGAATGTCGAAAGGTCGAAGGTCGAAGGTCGAAGGTCGAAGGTCGAAGGTCGAAGGTCGAAGGTCGAAGGTCGAAGGTCGAAGGTCGAAGGTCGAAG
>NYZC01000141.1 GCA_002686995.1 Phycisphaeraceae bacterium
CCGGACGCCGCGAGGCGTCCGGTCCGAAAAATCCGTGTTCATCCGTGTTCATCCGTGGTTCTTCAACTTCTCGTCACCGTGACAAGAAGTGACATAGGAAGAATCTAACGGAGAGAGAGGTACGCTCGTGCGCGTGATCGTTCCGCTGGTGCTGTCGATCCTGCTGTGCTCCGGCGACGGCGCTTCCGCTTCGCGGATGCGTCTGCAGGAGTTTTCGACGCGCCGGTACAACATCCACTCCGACCTGTCGCTGACGGAGGTGCGCCAGTTCGGCCGCCACATGGATGCGGTCTTCGACGAATTCGCCCGCCGCTTCAAGGCGTTCGCGCCACGGCACGAGAAGTCGATGCCGCTTTACCTGTTCGCGGACCGCGAGACCTACGTGCAGTTCATGGGCGACGCGGGCGTCGACGCGTCGAACACAGGAGGGATGTTTTTCGTGCAGCCGAAGCTGCGCGGGCTCGCCACGTGGGTGCGCGGCCGGCCGCAGTCCCAGTCGTTCGCGGTGCTTCAGCACGAGGGCTTCCACCAGTTCGCCCACCAGTACATCGGACCGACGCTGCCCATCTGGGCCAACGAGGGGCTGGCCCAGTACTTCGAGGACGGCATCTTCCTTCGCGGCCGTCTTCTGCTCGGCCACCGGCACGACCGGCGCGTCACGGGCGTCCGCCAGGCGATCCAGGATCAGCGGACGATTCCCTTCACCGACATGCTGGCCATGACCGACCGGGCGTGGAGCCGCCAGGTCACCTCGACGGAAGGCGGCGCGGCGGTGATGTACGACCAGGCCTGGTCGATGGTGTACTACCTGATTCGGACGTCGAAGAAGCGAGCGAAGGCGTTTGCGCGGTACCTCGAGGTGCTGAGCGACGGGAAACAGGGACTCGACGCCTTCAGGGAGGTGTTCGGAGACAACGTCAGGGCGTTCGAGCGCGGCTGGACGAAGTTCGCGATGTCGACGCAGCCGGACATGCTCAACACCGCGGTCGTGCGCATGGAGTTCCTGGGACAGGGGCTGAAACTTCTGCGCGAACGCGACTACAGGATGCCGCGGACGCTGGAGCAGCTGCAGAAGGTGCTGCGGGACTCGAAGTTCTGGGTGGACGTCTACGGGCACAACAACGTCACGCGGTTCAGCGCGCAGGATTCCGTCAACTTCGGCTTCTCGCTGCCAGGAGGCCGGTTTCAGCAGTTTCGCCTGATCAAGTCGCCCGAGCCGGACCTGCCGCCGCGCATCACGGCGCAAGGGCTGAATCCCGTCCCCACGGTGGTTTGGTCGCGCGATGGCGAAGGGAAGCTGGTTCAGCAGATTGCGTACCGGTAGAGGCCGGGAACCCGAGGGCTGACGCCGGCTGACGCCGGCTGACGCCCACGGTTCGCCGACCGACTGCGAACCGCGCGGCGTAAGCCCGCGGGTCGAATGCCATGACCGCCCGATGCCGCCCCCGAAGCCTGACTCCAACTCCCGCGCCTCTTTTGACAATCCCGACTTCCCCGTCAACACTCCCCGAATGCCCATCGTCAACGCCGCCGATATCGTGACCACCGCGCATGAAGAAGGTTACGCCGTCGTGCAGGTCAACACGAACGGCGGCAACGACGACCTGACGCGGGCCATCGTCGAAGTGGCCGACGAGATGCGGTCTCCTGTCATTCTCGGTGCCTACGAGGCCAACCTCGCCTACCGCGGCGTCGAATACGCGGCGATGGTGATGCGCTGGTATGCCGAACGGGCCGACGCACCGGTCGCCGTGCACCTGGATCACGGCAGCCGGCCCGACGTCTGCCGGGCCGCGCTCGACGCCGGCTTCACGTCGGTGATGATCGACGGCTCGCACCTGCCTATCGACGAGAACATCGCGCTGGTCCGGCAGGTCGTCGACGACGCGCGGTCGGCCGGCGCCGGCGTCGAGGCGGAGGTCGGCGAGCTTCAGCGCCTGGATCCGGACGGCTCCATGTCGGAGGTGAAGAACCTTTCCGATCCGGCCGAGGTCGCGCGCATCTGCCGTGAGACCGGCCTGGACATGCTCGCCGTCGGGATCGGCAACGCCCACGGTTTCTACCGCGGTCGCCCCGACATTCGCCTCGACCTGCTGGAGACGCTGGCCGAAGCGGCGACCGTGCCGCTCGTCCTGCACGGCGGCACCGGCCTGGAGCGCGACGTCGTTGCCGGGAGCATCGAGCGCGGCATCGCGAAGGTGAATCTCGGCACGCTCATCCGCACGAGGTACGTGCAGTTCACCGCGGACGCCATCGCGGCGCAGGAGCACCAGAATCACCCCTGGCGCGTGGCGCAGGTCGTCGTCGAACGCGTCAAGCCGCTGATCCGCGAGTTCCTCGAGTACGCCGGCTCCGCGAATCGCGTCTGAGCGGCGGGAGGGAACGGGACGCTGAGCGAACGAACGGTCCCGCCCCCCGGTCACGCAACCTCACTCTCCATCCGCCATGGCAAGCGCTTCGTCCGGAAATCTCATCGTGGTGCAGGGTGGGGGGCCGACCGTGGTGGTCAACGCCAGTCTCGGCGCCATCGTGTCGAGTGCGAAGGGGTTCGGACACGTGTACGGCGCCTGCTACGGCGTCGAGGGGCTGCTGGCCGACCGGCTTGTCCGGCTGGATGCGATCGATGCGGATTCGCTTCGCAACCTGGCGCAGCGGCCCGGGGCGGCGCTGGGGTCGAGTCGCCGGCCGATCGCCGCCGACGATTACGACCTGGTGTTCGACGTGCTGGCTCGCCACGACGTGACCGCGCTGATCATGATCGGCGGCAACGGCATGATGGCGGCGACGGCATCGGTCGATCGCGCAGCGCGTCGTCGCGGTGCGGACGTGCAGGTCGTCGGCGTGCCCAAGACGGTGGACAACGATCTTGAAGGCACCGATCGCTGCCCCGGTTACGGCAGCGCGGCCCGCTTCGTCGCGCAGTCCGTCCGGGACGTGGCCGCGGACGTGGAGACGCTTCCGGTGCCGGTATCGATCTTCGAGACGATGGGGCGCGACACCGGTTGGCTCGCAGGATCATCGATCCTCGCGCGCCCTGACGTGACGGACGGCGACGCGGCGCCGCACGGCATCTACCTTCCGGAGTCACCGTTCGATCTCGACGAGTTGCTCGCGCGGGTCGATCGCACGGTTCGACGGCTCGGCTGGGCGATGATGGTCGTCGCCGAGGGGTTGCGCGACGCCGAAGGGCGCGACGTGTTCCGCTCCGACGACCCGGCGCACCGGGACGAGGTCGGGCGTGGCCTGCCTGGCAACGTTGCTGCGCATCTCGCCGACGCGGTCGGTCGGCAGCTCGGGCTGCGCTGCCGCAACGAGAAACCCGGCCTGTGTGGGCGCACCGCCGTGGCGCAGGTCTCGACGTTCGATCGCGTCGATGCGGAGGCGGTCGGGCGTGCCGCCGTTGTCGCGGCGCGCGACGGGCAGGGGGGGCACCTGGTTGCGCTGACCGACGAGCGCGGCGGAGCGGAGCGCGAGACGCGCCTGGTGCCGCTGGCCGAGGTCGGAGGACTGAAGTCGGTGCCGTCGTCGTGGATCGACGTATCCGAGTCGACCGTGCGGAGCGGCTTCATCGATTACGTGCGCCCGCTGATCGGCGGGCCGCTGGTGGAGTATCCGCGGCTGGATCTTGGCGCGTAGCTGAAGTCTGGCGACTTCAGCTACGTCGTCAGCCCCTTGACCAGGCGACCCATCCCTTCCGCCACCGTTTCCCGTTCAAGCGCGCCGTACGCGATCCGGAGATAGCAGCCCTCATCCAGCCCGAAGGTCGTGCCGGGAATCACCGCGACCCCGAACCGCTCGACCAGGTCGCGCACGAGATCCATCGGTTCGAGGTCGCGCTCGACACGGATCAGGAAGTAGAAGGCGCCGTCGGTCTTCGGCACCCGACAGAACGATTCGACGCCGGCCAGTTCGTGCAGCACGAGCTCGCGCACCTCGGCCAGGCCCTGGAGGAAGGGCAGGCAGTACGGGCGCCCCTCTTCGAGCGCTCCGACCGCGGCCGCCTGGCTCACTACGGGCGGGCAGATGAGGATCGTGTCCTGCGCCTTCTTCACCGACATGAGCATCGAATCAGGGATGACCATGTAGCCGATGCGCCAGCTCGCGAACCCGTAGGCTTTCGACAGGGAGTAGAGGCTGATGGTGTGATCCGAGGCGCCTTCGATCGATCCCGGCGAGAAGTGCCGCGCGTCGCCGTAGGTGAAGTACTCGTACGCCTCGTCGCTGATGTGGAAGATGCCGTGGCGGCGGCAGAGGCCGTTGATCCGCCGCAGGACCGCTTCGCCGTATACCGCGCCGGTCGGGTTGTTCGGGCTGACGGTCACGACGGCGCGCGTCCGCGGCGTGATCGCACGTTCGATCGCGTCAGGCTCGGGCTGATACTCGTCGTCGGTGGCGACGAGCACCGGCCGGCAGCTCGCCATCGTGATCGCCATCTCGTGGTTGAAGTAATACGGCGTGAGCAGAATGACTTCGTCACCGGGATCAGTGATCGTGAGGACGGCGTTCATGAACGCCATGTTCCCGCCGGCGGTGACGACGATCTGCTGGTTCCCGGACAGCGCGATGGCGTTGTCGACGGCGAGCTTCGACTCGATCGCCTCGAGCAGCGGCTGGATGCCCTGAACGAGCTGGTAGCGATGGTTGACGGGGTCGGCGAGCACCGCCTCGATGCGCTCGGTCGCTCGCGCCGGAGGACCGTAGTGAACGACGCCCTGTCCGAGGGAGATCGTGCCGGGGTTGCGACGGATCAGCTCGCCGACGACCGGGATGATCGGCGACTGGACGGACTGCATGCGTCGAGCGATTTCAGGCATGTGATTTCGACCGGGGGGCGATTATAGAGACGACGGAGCACGCGATGTCGCTGGCGTTCGAGGAGGAAGGGCGACGACGAACGGGAGCGACACACCTTCTTCATCGCGTATACGATCCCTCTGTCTCACCATGACCGAGAGCCGCTCCCATCCTGCGATTGCCGACGCCGCCGATCATCCGGGGTGCGGGCAGGTCGTGGCCTGCCAGCTCGATACGGCCTGGGAGGACAAGCCCGAGTCGCATCGGCGAGCGGAATCGCTGCTGCAGACGGTGTCGATCGGTCCCGGGTCCCTGATCGTCCTGCCGGAGATGTTCGCCACCGGCTTCAGCCTCGACGTCGGCACGACGAGCGAGGCGTCGGACGGCCCCAGCCACGGCTGGCTCGCCGCCCTGGCCCGGCACTACGCCGCGTACGTCGTCGGCGGTGTCGTCACCCTCGGCGACGACGGTCGGGGACGGAATGATGCGGTCGTGTACGGGCCCGGCGGCAGCGAGATCGCGCGGTACTGCAAGCTGCACCCGTTCTCCTACGGAAAGGAGACGGAGCGATTCGAGGCCGGCTCGCGCCTCGCAAGCTTTCAGTGGGGCGATCTCGCCGTGGCGCCGTTCGTCTGCTACGACCTGCGATTCCCGGAGGCGTTTCGCTGTGCCGTGCGACGCGGGGCCGAACTGCTCCTCGTGATCGCGAACTGGCCTGCGGCGCGTGCCCAGCACTGGTGCACGTTGCTCAAGGCGCGCGCGATCGAGAACCAGTGCTACGTCGTCGGCGTGAACCGGTGCGGGCGCGATCCGAACCTCGATTACGCCGGACGGAGCGCCATTCTCGACCCGCGCGGCGAGATCATCACCGAAGTGGGGGCGCGTCCGTGCGTGCTGACGGCCGGGATCGACCCCGATGCGCTGCGGGCGTATCGCGAGGAATTCCCTGCGCTGCGCGATGCGCGTCCCGATCTGCTTCCGGATGACGTCGACTTGCAATGAGCGGCGTGCCGCGACGATAATTCTGGACCGTCATGCAGATGAACGCGATCGATCAGCAGAACGCCGATCCGGCGGAAGTGGCAAGACAGGCCGGCGAGACCTTCGCCGGCGGCGGTCTCGTCGTGTTTCCGACCGAGACGGTGTACGGGATCGGCGCCTCGGCGCTCAACAGCGAGGGCTTCGAAGCGTTGCGTCGGTTCAAGGACCGCCCGTCGCAGCCGTTCACGATCCACATGGGACAGCCCGAGGAAGCCGGGCGGTACGTCGATCTCGAGGTGCCGCTCGTGCGCCGCGCCGTGGCGAAGCTTCTTCCCGGGCCGGTTTCGCTGGTGATCGAGCTTGACGAGGCGACGATCGCGTCGAAGCTCGAAGCGCTCGGCCTGCCTCCCGACGAGCCGCACCGGCTCTACCACAAGCAGGCCGTCGGTCTGCGCTGCCCCGATCATCCGCTCGGCCAGCGCGTGCTCGGAGCGATCGACGATCCCGTCGTCGCAAGCAGCGCGAACCTTCGCGGCGCTCCGCCGCCCCAGGATGTCGACCAGGCGAGCCGCGCCGCCGCGGAGAGCGGGGCGATGATCGTGGACGGCGGACCCTGCCGGTTCGCGAAGTCGTCGACGATCGTGCGCATCGGATCCGGCCCGTGCGGCGACGGACGCATCACGATCGAGCGTGAAGGGGTGTACGACGAGCGGACCGTGCGGCGGCTGATGCGGTGGACGTTATTGCTGGTCTGCAGCGGCAACACGTGCCGCTCACCCATGGCGCAGGCCATGGCGCAGGAGTTCCTCGCCCGTCAGCGCGGGATCGGCGTCGAGGATCTCGAGGCCGCGGGCCTGCAGGTGCGGTCCGCCGGGACGTTCGCGGCCGAAGGTTCACCGGCGAGCCCGTTTGCGATCCAGACCATGGCCGACATGGGGCTCGACCTGACACGGCACCGCGCCGCGCGGCTGACGCCGCAATTGCTGCAGAGCGCCGATCTGGTCTACTGCATGACATCGGCGCACCGCGCCGAGGCGGAGCGTGTGTGTCCCGCCGCGGCGCACAAGATTACCACCGTCGATCCCGATCGTGACGTCGAGGATCCTATTGGCGACGGGCCGAAGGCCTACCAGCGCTGTGCCGAGCTGATTCGCCGCCGACTCGACTCGCGATTGAAGGGGCTGCAGATATGAAGGTAGCGATCGGAGCGGACCATCGGGGCAACGAGGCGCGGACGCATCTCGTGCAGTGGCTTGGCGAGCAGTCGCACGGCGTCGTCGAGGTCGGACCGGATACCGATCGCTCGTGCGACTATCCGGACGCCGCCTACGCTGTGGCGAACATGGTCGCATCGGGCGAGGCCGACCGTGGCATCCTCATCTGCGGAACCGGGATCGGCATGAGCATCGCGGCGAACAAGGTGAACGGCATCCGGGCGGCGCTCGTGCATGACGAGATCGGGGCAGAGCTCAGCCGCCGGCACAACGACGCGAACGTGCTGTGCATGGCCGCCGACACGCTGGGGTTGCGCAACTTCGACCGCATCGTTCAGACCTGGCTGACGACCGAGTTCGAGACCGGCGGCCGCCATGACCGCCGCATCCGGAAGATCGGCGACATCGAGTGCGGCGGCGAGCCGGAGACCGGCGGCGACGCGGCGTAACGGGCGCGTTCACGGATCAGGAATCTCATTGATGGCCACCACCCACGGTCCGGTCCGAGTCGAGGACATCGACTGGCGATCGGCCTTTCCCTTCGTGAACCTCTTCCGCTGCTTTCGTCTCGCGATTCATCCGCCGCGGCTGCTGATCTGCCTGGCGCTGGTGATCCTTCACTTCCTCTACGGCGGTCTGCTCGACCAGGCATTCGGTCCGCGCGTGCACCCGGGCGACATCAAGGCAGGCGTCGGCGAGGCCGACGGCGTCGTTCGTGTGCAGGCGGAGCTGGAGCGGATCATGGCGTCGATGCCGGTGACGTACCGGCCCGGGGCCGACGACGGCCTGGCGACGCGACTCGTGCACGCGGTCAGGGTGATCGAGAAGGAGCACGAGGACGAGCGCGCCGCGCTCGAGGCCGCCGGCGACGAGACCGGCGATGGGAGCGTCGAGCTCGCCCGGCTCTGGTTGGTGCGCCAGCGGCGCCTCGGCCAGGTCGCTGCGTTGCAGCCGCGCGGCGTCTTCCAGGCGGCGCTCGAGTTCAAGGTCGACGCCCTTCGGCGCATGGCGACGGCGCTGATGCCGGCCAGCGGCGCGGCCGACGAGGCGGACGCGGCGCCGCATCCGTGCTTCTTCGAGGCGGCCGGCGACCTGTGCTGGCGGCTGCCGTGTTGGCTGGCGTGCCGGCATCCGGGTTGGCTGTTGCTGTGGATGCTCGGGTCGGGCGTGCTCTGGGCGTGGCTGGGCGGGACCGCGGGGCGCATGGTGGCGGTGGCGGCGACGCTCCAGCAGGCGCTGCCGGTCGGCAGCGCGATGACGTTCGCAAAGCGCAAGTTCGTCTGGCTGCTGCTGGCGCCGCTCGTGCCGATCATCGGGATCGGGCTCGTGTGGCTGGCGATGGCGGTCGTGGGTCTAGTCTTCAACGTCTACGCGCTTGACATCGTGGGCGCGATCCTCTTTCCGCTTGCGCTGGCCGGCGGATTCGTCGTGGTGCTGCTGCTCGTCGGCCTGGCCGGCGGCGGCGCGCTGCTCATCCCGGCGATCTGCGTCGAGGGGTCGGAGGCGTTCGACGCGCTGACGCGCGTCTATAACTACGCGCTTCGACCCTGGCGACTATTGCTCTATTACGGCGTGGCGATCGTCCACGGGGCCGCCACGCTGGCGTTCGTCAGCCTGATCGTGCTGGGGACGATCGTGGTGACGCGCGCCTTCGCCGGAACCTTCGTGTTCACGTCGGCGTCGAATGCGCCGGTCGACCTATTCCACGCGATGGTGCCGCCGATCGGATGGGACGCGCTGGACGACCGCGTCGACTGGTCGGCGCTGGGCTTCACCTCGACCGTCGCCGCGTCGATCATCCGGTTCTGGATCCTGCTGCTGCTCGCGGTGCCCGGGGCGTACGCGGTGTCGTACGCGCTGAGTGCCTGCACGTGGATTTACCTGCTTCTGCGCCGCGTCGCCGACGGGACGGATTTCGAGGACGTCTTCGATGAAGGCGTGCCGCCCGGCGAGGTCTTCGGCACGCCGGCGCCCGAGGGGGCCCCGGCCGCAAGCGAGGGCGCATCGGAGACGTCGGCGGGCGAGGCCTAGCAGGCGCACGAGCCCGCGATCCGTGCTCATCCGTGGCGCTCGAACTGCAGGGCCCGGACCCGCTAGGATGGCCGGCAAGCTGCGCCGGGATGGAGTCACGCCTATGAGTCATTCGAGATGCACGCTCTGGATCGTCGTTGTCGTCGTTGTCGCCGGGGCCGTCGCGGGCTGTGACGGCCGGTACGAGCGGCTGCCTTCGAGGCCGACGTTCCGCGTCGTCTCGTATGCCCCGGCCATCACGCAGATGATCGTCGACCTCGGGGCCGCTGATTCGCTCGTCGGGGTCGCGGAGCACGACGCGGCGGCGCCCGAAGGCGTCCCGACCGTGGGCAGCTACTACAAGGTCGACACCGAGTCGCTGCTCGCGACGAAGCCGACGCACGTGTTCCTGATGGCGGGCAAGGAGGGCGTGCCGAAGATCCTGCAGAGCCTTTCGATCAGCGAGGGGTTCAAGCTGGTCGCCTACCCGAATCCCTCCAACGTGATCGAGATGGTGCGCATCTTCTGCGACGACCGCGAGCTCGACGGCAAGCGCGATCCTTCGGATCCGCCGAGCGTGTCCTTCGTGCTCGAGCGGTGGCACGAAGGCAACGACTTCAGCCTCGGCCAGTTCTACGGCATGCTCAGCCAGATCAACACGCTCGTGGACAATACCGAGACCCGCCGGCCCGAGGTGCTCATGGTCATCGGGCTCGAGCCGCTCACGGCCAGCGGCGTCGACACGGTGCACAACGACGTGCTCACGCTGATGCTGGGCGGCAGGAACGCGGCCCGTTACGTCAAGAACCCGGCGCCGGTGTTCGACCGCGAGCTGCTGCTGGACTGGAAGCCCGAGGTGATCCTGCTGCTGCAGCCCAACGAACCGCCGCTGGGTTCGATCGACAAGGATCCGCGCCTCGCCGTCTTTCGCGGGCTGGACATCCCCGCCGTCCGTGACGGCCGAATCGTGTTGATCAACGACCCCCTCGTGATGCTTCCGAGCACGTCGCTGACCCGGATCGGCGTCGAGATGGCCAAGGCGATTCATCCGCAGCTGGCGGACCGGATCGACAAGGTCAGGGACTCCGAAGAGCTGATCCTTTCCGAGGACACGATGGAGCAGGTGGAGGTCGACCCCGCGAAGGTCGGCGGCAGCGACGCGGATCCAGTCGCGCCGTGAAGGGGCGCGAAGCCGATCCAGGAACCACGGATGAACAGGGCGCGGGCCCGGCCCGCAGCCCGCTCTTGAAAGGGCCTCTCACAGAGACACGGAGGCACGGAGGGGGATCAGGGTGACGCCGACGCGCCTCCGTGGATCCTCTTCCGTGTCCTGTGCCTCCGTAAGGGGCGCGACAACCTTCGAAGCGAGGAACGATTCTGGATCGACACGGTTAGATTCTCAGATTGTCACTTCTGCGCACGGTGCGGAGAAGTTTGAGGCGCGAGAATGTATGATATCCATGGCCATCCAACGGACTC
>NYZC01000142.1 GCA_002686995.1 Phycisphaeraceae bacterium
ATCCGCAACCCGAACCGCTCAGATAGCATGTCGACCTCGAGCGACCCATCAACCCTCGGTTGCTATCCTCTTGGGTTGCGGGCAAAGCCCGCGTTGGGAGTTCCAGATCCGAGCAGATCGACCTAGAGGTGGGAGCCATGGTGCTTGCAAGGATTCGCGGAGCGAGTGCGGTCGGCGTCTGCCTCTGCGCGCTCGCCTGGTCGCCGCTCATCCCGGGGGCGTCGGCTGAAAACCGGACCATCGACGGCGGCGGGAATAACCCGGCGGACGCGGACATCGGCCGCGCCGGAACGATGCTGTCGCGCATGGTGTTGTCTGATTACGGTGACGGTGTGTCGACGCCAGCCGGCGGCGACCGCCCCGACCCGCGCGCGATCAGTAACGGCGTGTTCAACCAGGCGGCGTCGTCGCCCGATCCGCGCGGTCTCAGCGCCTTCGTCTGGGCCTGGGGGCAGTTCCTCGACCACGACATCGACCTGACCCCGGCGCATGAACCGGCCGAGGCGTTCGACATCGACGTCACGGGCGACCTGATGTTCGATCCGCAGGGTCAGGGCGCGGTGCTCGAACTCGACCGGTCGATGTACGCCCCGTCCTCGGCGCCCCGCCAGCAGCTGAACATGATCACCGCCTGGATCGACGGGTCGAACGTTTACGGTTCGGACACGGCGCGGGCGGGCGCCCTGCGCAGCGGCTCCGGCGGGCGGCTGGCGACATCCACCGGAAACTTCCTGCCTTGCAACACCCTCGGTTTCGAGAACGCCCAGCTTCCCTTCCAGGACGATCAGGACATGTTCCTGGCCGGCGATATCCGCGCGAACGAGAACGTCGCGCTCACCGCGATGCACACGGTGTTCATGCGCGAGCACAACCGGATTGCGACCGAAGCGGCGCTGGCGAATCCCGGATGGGACGACGGCCAACTCTACGAATGGGCGCGAAAGATCGTGGGCGCCGAGATGCAGGCCATCACCTACGGCCAGTTCCTGCCGGCGTTCGGCGTCGAGATCGCGCCGTACGACGGCTACCAGTCACAGGTCGACGGGACGATCCTGAACGAGTTCTCGACGGCGGCGTACCGGGTCGGCCACAGCATGGTGACGCCGATGCTGATGCGGATCGACGAGACCGGCGCGCCGATCCCGGCCGGGCACCTGTCGCTGATGGAAGCGTTCTTCGCCCCCGATCGGTTTGCGGAGTCCGGCGTCGAGCCCATCATGCTGGGTCTGCTGGCCCAGACCGAGCAGGCCATCGAAGCGCAGGTCGTCGACGAGCTTCGTCATTTCATGTTCGGCCCGCCCGGGTCGCCCGGCGGCGGGCTGGATCTCGTGAGCCTCAACATCCAGCGCGGCCGCGACCACGGTCTCGCGTCGTACGCCTCGCTGCGGCAGGAACTGGGGCTCGGCACGGTCGACGGATTCGACGACATCATGAGCGACACCGAAGTGCAGGCCAACCTGGCCACGGTCTACGGCACGGTCGACAAGGTCGACCCGTGGGTGGGCATGCTCGCCGAGGACATCGTGCCGGGCGCGAGTATCGGCGCGACCCTCAAGCACATTCTCGAAGTGCAGTTCACGGCGCTGCGCGACGGAGACCGGTTCTACTTCGAGAACGATTCGGCGCTGTCGGCGGCGATCGTGGCCGACCTGCGCGCGACGCGCCTGTCCGATGTCATCATGCGCAACACGACGATCGACGTGATGACGGACAACATCTTCTTCTCGTCCGCGGTGCCCGAGCCGGGCACGGCGGCGATGCTATGCGTGCTTGCCCCATTCCTGTGGCGCAGCGGGCCCCGTAGCCGAAGTCGCCAGACTTCGGATTGACGGACGAGATTCCTGCCGCAAATTCGGCGCTCCTCGGTCCGTGAGGCTTCGACCCTCAGGCCTTCAAGCCACTGCAGCAGCGCCGATCACGCTTCTGCGTCATCGCAGCGAATCTCCGATGTCTGGCGACTTCGGCTACGCTACCTCGATGCCGCTCGTCCCCGCAGCCGACCTGATGTCCCACGCCCTGCGCCACCGGTACGCGGTGGGTTACTTCGAGAGTTGGGACGTCGCGTCGTTGCAAGGCGTCATCGATGCCGCAGAGCAGTGGCGCGCGCCGGTCATCATCGGTTTCAACGGCGAATTCCTGAGCGGGGTGAACCGAAGGGATGAGGAGCGCCTGGAATGGTACGCCGCGCTCGGCCGCGCCGCCGCCGAGTCGGCGGCCGTGCCCTGTGCGTTCATCTTCAACGAGTGCTCGCGCGACGACTGGGTGCGCCGCGCCGTCACCGCGGGGTTCAACCTCATCATGCCGGCCGATCCTGACGCACCGGTCGAGCAGTACACGCAGCGCGTCACCGACATCACCGGATTTGCGCATGATCACGATATCGCGGTCGAGGCGGAGCTTGGCGAGCTTCCGGGCGGTCACGACGGCGCGCCGGACGACAGAGGCTCGGTGACGGACCCTGCGGCGGCCGCGCGTTTCGTCGAGGCCACCGGCGTCGATCTGCTCGCGGTCAGCGTCGGCAACGTGCACATCCTGATTCGAGGCGAGCGCTCGCTCGACCTGGAGCGCATTGCCTCGATCCGGCAGCAGGTTTCGGTGCCGCTCGTCCTTCACGGCGGCACGGGCATCGCCGCCGATGCGCTCCGCGAGGCGATCGCCCTCGGCGTCGCCAAGGTCAACTACGGCACCGTGCTCAAGCAGCGATATCTTGCCGCGGTGCGCGCGGCGCTGTCGCCTCGCGGCGACGGTGAAGATCCGCACCATCTGCTCGGCATCGGCGGCGAAGACGACGTCCTCGTCGCGGGTCGCCGTGCCGTGCGCGACGCGGTGCACGAGCGCATGGAGTTGCTGGGCTGTCGGAATCGCGCGGCCCTAGAATGAGCCCAGCGAAGAGACTCCAGCAGATTCCGTTACGCCGCGTGCCCAACCCTTCCCCCAGTCTGTATCCGCCCGCAGGAGATGGCCATGATCCCCAGTGACGATCGACGATGTGACCGGCGCGGACGATTCGGATGGCGGCGGCGCCGCGCGCGGGTGCGACCGACCGGGGGCGCTTGCCGGTTCGAATCGCTCGAAGCACGGCTGCTGCTCACCACCATCTCGCCCGTGACTCAATCGGTGCCGGGGCTTGTTTCCGTCACGGCGCCGGGCGGCAGCGACAACCCGGCAGTCAGCGCCGACGGCCGGTTCGTGGCCTTTCGCAGCTTCTCCGAGGACCTGATCGAGGGTCTCGAACTTCCGGTCGACAAGGCCAGCATCTTCCGCCATGACCTCGTCACCGACGAGACGATTCTCGTATCGCGCTCGGCCGGTCAGCCGCTCGCCGGCGGCAACGACGAATCGTTCGAGCCGGTCATCAGCGCCGACGGGCGATTCATTGCCTATATGAGCCAGGCAACCGATCTCGTTGCGGGCCAGGTCGATGCCAACGACGAGCACGACATCTTCCTCTTCGACGCTCAGACCGGCACGACGACGCTGATCAGCCACGCCGCGGGTGCCCCGGCGACGGCGGGCAACGCGCGGTCCAACAATGCCGTCATCACGCCGGACGGCGCATTCGTCGCATTCAACAGCGATGCGACGGATCTCGTCGCGGGCTTCACCGAGAACAACGGTCCGAACGACTCCGACGTGTTCCTCTACGAGGTCGCGACGGACACGATGACGCTTATCAGCCATGCAACCGGCTCTACGACCGCGTCGGGCAACGACACGGCATTCAGGCCCGATCTGAGCGACGACGGCCGATTCGTGACGTTCGTGAGCGAGGCCACGAACCTGGTGGCTGGTTTTGTCGACAACTCCGCTTTTGGCGGCGACATCTTCCTGTTCGACGCCGACGATGGCAGCATCACGCTGGTCAGCGGATCGGAGGGATCGGCAACCGAGACGGGGAACAGGCGATCCGCCGGTGCGGTCATCAGCGCCGACGGTCGATTCGTGGTTTACGAAAACCGATCCGATGACGTGATCGCAGGCCAGGTCGATGGCAATGCCGGTGAAGATGTCTTCCGCTACGACGTACAGACGGGACAGAGCATTCTGGTCAGCCGGTCAGGCCTGTCTTCCACGACTACCGCGGACAGCGTGTCGTTCTCTACTGTCGTGAGTGACGACGGGCGTTTCATCTCGTACGTCAGTCGCGCGAGGGATCTGGTCCCCGGCGTGACCGCCGATGTTGGCAACAACCAGGTCTACCTTTTCGACGCCGTGGCGGGGGCGTCGATCCTGGTCACCCGGTCCGCCGCATTGCCGACGACGGCCGCGGACGGTGGGTCCGAGCGGCCTCAGATCAGCGGCGACGGGCGATTCATCGCTTACCTGAGCTCGTCGTCGAACCTCGTGCCCGGCCAGGTGGCAAGTCAGGGCTTCCGTCAACACGTATTTCTCTTCGACGCGACGACGCTCGCCAATCGACTGATCGATCGGGCGGAGTCGCCGCCGACGCCTGCGCATGCCGGCGTGAACGATTTCGCGCTCAGCAACGATGGCGCGTTCGTCGTGCTGGCAAGCCGCGCCGACGACCTGTTGCCCGGTCTCGACGATCTCAACACCGATGACGACGTGTTTGTGTTCGACCGGGTGGCCGACGAGCTGACCCTCGTGTCCACGAACGTCAACGATGATTCGTCCCTGACGGCGCTGGGCAGCTTCGAGCAGTACGCGACCAGTGCCGACGGCCGGTTCACGGTCTTTTCCGCCGACGCGCGCGACCTCGTCGAGGGCATCGAGGACACGAACGGGACGCTCGACGTCTTCCTTTTCGATTCGGCGACCGCGACGACGACGCTCGTCAGCCGGGCGGCCGGCGCGCAGGCGGTGACCGGTGATTCGGACTCCAGAAACCCGAGGGTCAGCGGCGACGGGCGGTTCGTCGTCTACGAGAGCAGCGCGACGAATCTCGTGCCGGGCCAGGTGACGCCGAATGACAAGAGAAACATCTTCCTCTTCGACGCGCAGACCGCGGAGACGGTGCTGGTCAGTCGGGTCGCCGGCACGACGACCACGACGGCGAGCGAGGAATCGCAGAACGCGGTGCTCAGTGCCGATGGTCGATTCGTTGCTTACGAGAGCGAGGCCGAAGATCTCGTACCCGGCCAGGTCGATGCCAATGGACGGCAGGACGTTTTCCTGTTCGATGCGCTGTCCGGACAGACCACGCTCGTCAGCGGCTCCGGCGGTTCCGCAACCGTGACGGGGGATAACGAGTCGCGGTCGCCGGTGCTCAGTTCCGACGGACGGTTCGTCGCGTTCGACAGTTCCGCGGACGATCTGATCGTCGGCCTGATCGGCAATGATCGAGAAGACGTGTTTCGGTATGACGCGCAAACCGGCGGAATGCTGCTGGTCAGCCACTCGGCCGGATTGCCTGCGACGACCGGCGACGACAGTTCCGAGGACCCCTGGATAACGCCGGACGGTCGATTCCTCTTGTTCGAAAGCGAGGCGACCGACCTCGTGGCGGGTCAGGTCGACGGCAACTCGGATACCGATCTGTTCCTGTTCGACGCAGACACGGGAAGTATGACCCTTGTCAGCCGTTCGGCCGGCTTCGCCACGACGACGGCGAACGACGGCTCCCGGCTCGACGAGCGAACCGGTCGGGCGGTGAGCGACGACGGTCGCTTCGTCGCCTTCAGCTCGAGTGCGACCGACCTGGTGGCCGGTTTCGTGGACAGCAACGGGACCAACGACAACGACGTGTTCCTGTTCAACGCCCAGTCGGGCACCACGACGCTGCTGAGCGGCGCCGCCGGATCGTCGACGGTCGGCGGTAACGATGACTCGGAGAGTCCAAGCATCAGCAGCAACGGCGCGTTCATCGCGTTTGAATCCAGTCCGACGACCTGATCGCCGGCGTGACCGACGCGAACGACGGCGATGACGTCTTTCTCTACGACGTCAACGGGGGGACGCTTGAGCTGATCAGCGTGTCCTTCGGGTCGCCTGGGACCGCCGCAACGGATCGTTCGCTCTTCCCGTCCATCGGCGCCGACGGTCGCTTCGTGACGTTCATCAGCCAGGCGGACGACCTTCTGGCTCCGGGTCTCGACCTGTCGGCCGTCAGCTCGGTCTTTCTTGCCGACACGTCGAACGACGGCACGATGGTCGATATCACGGGTTCGCTGAACGACGTCGTCGCCGGGACGTTCATCACCGGACAGGACTTTCTCGCCGCGGAGCGACAGGTTCGCAACCTCGGCCCCGTCGCCATACCGGACGGGTCGTCGTACGACACGCGCCTCCTGTTGAGCCTCGACAATATCGTGGGCAACGGCGACGACCTGATCCTCGCGACGATCAATGACGACGAGGGGCTTGGCCCGTTCGAGATCGGGGAGCCGGAGCCATTGATCCAGCTGCTCGGCGGCACGGCCCCCGGCGACTATTTTCTCGCGGCAATCTTCGACGTGAACGACGATCTCGATGAGTCGAATGAGACCAACAACACCTTCATCACCGACACCGCGGTCATCAGCGTGGTGGCGCCGCCCGAGGACGGCGTCATCGTCAACGATTTCGAGGACGGGCTGCTGGGGCCCTGGATGTCCGTGGCCGAAAGTCCGGCCGTGATCGGCGACGACGGCACGGGCGGCGGCAACCTGGTGGCGATCCTTCCGGAGGGGTCGGATTCCGCGATCGAGCGCCGGGTGCGACTCTCGGACAGCATCGAGTCGATGTCACTCGACTATCGCTTTACCACCACGGGCATCGACGACGAGATCGTGGTCACCCTCAACGACGATGGCAACGTGACCGAACTGTTCCGCGAGCGGTCCGCGGACTTCGTGGGCGCGCCCGTCTTCGCCAGCACCGGGCCGATCGACATCACGCCGTTCGCCGGCCGCGTGGTCAGCCTCGAGGTTCGCCTGGCCAGCGACGACGCCGATCCGACGGCCGTGCTCCAGGTCGACAACATCGCGCTGATCGACGATCTGCTGATCCGGTTCCTGATCGGAGACGGTCAGGACGCGAAGAGCCTGTCGTACATCGAGGACGACGGCACGAAAGCCACCATCACGTTCGACGGCGGCACGGCCCTGGTCGGCGTGACCGGCGACGGCATCCCCGATCCGGCGACGCTCGCGGCCCAGCGCCGGATGTTCGTGATCCCGGACACGGCGACCGACGTCGAGGTGCACCTTGTCGAGATCACCGTCGATCCGCAGGCGCGGGCCGCCCGGCGCAAGCTGACGATCAAGGGCAAGGGGGGCGACGACGGCGTCGTCACGGTGCGCGGCATGGTCGACGCCGACGGAGGCCTGAACCGGATCGACGGCAAGACCGCGCGGTTCGAGGACATCGAAATTCTCGTCGACGGGCCGCTGAAGCAGTTCACGGGCGACGATGTAACGGACGCGACGCTGACGATTCAGAACCTGGGCGACGACGACACCGTGGCGAAGATCCAGTTCGCCAATGCGCAGAACTTCATCGTTTCGTCGCAGGGCGCCGTCGATCTGAAGGGCGACAGCTATCTCAACGACGACGCAGTGAACGACGGCGTCACCGCGACGTACGTCAAGAAGATCGGCATCAAGGAGAACGCGGCCTTCGCACTGTTCGCGACCGGTATGGACGCGAAGGGGGTCTCCGTCGGGACCGCGAAGATGAAGGACCTGCTGGGAGGCTTCTGGACCGCCCCGGGGGACGGCAAGACGCTCAACGCCGCGTCGATCTCGGGATGGGTCCTGGCCTTCGGCGGGATGTTCCCGGTGATCAGGTCGAAGGGGGCATCACCGGGTCGAACGTGTTGGCGCTCGGGACGAAGTCGATCGACGCGCGGGGCGGTATCGGCTCGTCGACCTTCGACTTCGACGAGCTGATGGGCAGCCTGAAGGCGAAGGGCGGGATCTTCAACAGCGAGATCGAAGCAGGGGCGGCCACGAAGATCGAAGGCGCAAGCGGAATCGGTAACACCGACATCACGATCGACGGTCTGCTGAAGTTGCTGAAATCGGGCGCCGAAATCGCCGACGTCGACCTGGTCGCCGGGTCGGGCGACCGGATCGAAGCGAAGACCGGGTTCACCGACTCGACGTTCACCTTCACCGATCCGTTCGACGCGGCGAATCCGAAACAGCGGGCGTTCCGCAAGTTCGCCACGAGGGCGACGGCGATGCACGTCGACGTGATCGGCGAGGCGAGCTTCGGCAAGATCGAGCTGGGCCGCGCGATCGATTTCAACGCGACCTCGGGCGCGCCGGGCCTTCCGGCGGATTCGCTCGTGGGCGTGGGGCTGGACTTCGCCAATCCGACGGTCATCGACGGCGTGAGGATCAAGGGGCTTCGCAACGAGCCGATCGCCATGGACAACGCGTTCTTCAACGCGCATTCGATCAACTCGATCTCCGTCGTGTTCGCAGCGGGCGGCGCCGGCGACCGATTCGGATTCGGGGCCGAGATGTTCCCGAAGGGGGCCACCTACAAGGACGACGACGGCACCGTCCGGCTGAAGCAGCGCGACCTCGTGATCGGCGACAACCTGGTCAACCTGGCCGGCACGCGACTGACCGTGCGCATGGTGGACGCGGATTGAATGGCGTCGCACAGGTCCCGGCCGTCCCCGGCCCGCTGGTCAAGCGACGCGTGCCGACCCCGGGCCGAGACGGCCGGGCTCGGCAGACCCCCATTTCCGTTCGAACTCTGGAGTTTGCGATACCATGCGCCACCACGAAACGAGAACGATCACGATCGCGCATCCGGTGAGGTGAACAGGAGACCTTCTCCATGGGCAACGACTCAGCGCCGCCGTCCGGTCAACCGGTCTCCCTCGACGCGCTGCGCGTCGAGGGTGCGCGGCTTCGATGGTGCTGCGACGAATCATCGCTGGCGTTCGAGACGACGGCCGAGCTGGAGCCGCTCGCCGGCGTGATCGGCCAGGACGACGCCATCGAGGCGCTGCGCTTCGGTCTCGAGATCAACGCCCCGGGACAGAACATCTTCGTGCGCGGCCTGACCGGCACCGGGCGGATGTCGCTGCTCGAGGAGCTGATGCAGCAGATCAGCCCCGCCTGTCCGCTGGCCGACGACCGCTGCTACGTGCACAACTTCGAGCACCCGTCACGGCCGAGCCTGATCACGCTCGGCCGGGGACAGGCGCGGCCGTTCGCCGCGCGGATCGACGAGCTCATCGAGTTCATCCGCAGCGACCTCGTGCCGCACCTCTCCTCCGAATCCATGCGGACGCGCCAAGCGGCGCTGGAGGAGGAGGTGCAGCGTCGCATGCGCTCGCTCGACGAGCCGCTGCAGAAGGAGCTTGCCGCGAACGAGCTTGCGCTGATGCCGGTGAAGATGGGCCAGACGGTCAAGCCCGCGATCTTTCCCGTACGCAACGGCAAGCCGGTGTCGCCGGACGAATTCGCGCAGCTCAGGTCGCAGGGTCAGATCGACGACGAGACGGCGCGCCGCATCCAGGAGAAGTCCAACGAGTTCGCCAAGCGGCTGCGCGAAGTGGGCGAGAAGATCGCGGAGATCCAGGAGGTGCACCGGACGGCGCTGCGCCAGCTCTTCGAGGACGAGTCGCGCAGCGTGCTCGACGACTGGATCACGCGCATCGAGCGGCAGTTTCCCGACGAGGCCGTCGGCCGCTTCCTGTCGGGGATGGTCGAGGACCTCGTCGGCAAGCGCCTGGGGCAGCTCAAGGAGTCCACCGATTTCCTCGCGCAGTACCGGGTCAACGTCGTGCAGCCGCACGGCGTCGACGACGGCTGCCCGATCGTGATCGAGAACGTGCCCACGATCCAGAACCTGCTGGGGAGCATCGAGCGCGAGTTTCTTCCGGGCGGAATGGTCCGATCCGACCACATGAGCATCCAGAGCGGTGCGCTGCTCCGCGCCGACGGCGGCTATCTCATTCTCGAGGCGCGCGACGTGCTGAACGAGCCCGGCGCGTGGAAGGTGCTGGTGCGGACGCTGCGCTCCGGCCGGCTCGAGGTGATCCCCACCGAGTTCCAGGCCTTCTGGGCCGGTCCCTCGCTCAAGCCCGAACCGATCGAGGTGAACGTCAAGGTGATCCTGCTTGGCGATCCCGGTCTATACCAGCTGCTCGACCACGCCGATCCGGACTTCTCGCACTTGTTCAAGGTGGTCGCGGACTTCGACACGACGATCGATCGCGATCAGCGCGGCGTGGAGCTCTACGCCCGGGTGCTGGCGCGCATCGCCAAGAAGGAAAAGCTGCTTCCCTTCTCGCGCACGGCGGTCGCCGCGCTGACCGAGCACGGCGCGCGGATCGCCGGGCAGCGCGAGCGACTGACGACTCGATTCGGCAGGCTGGCCGACCTGGCTCGCGAGGCCGCGTTCGCGGCAGGCAAGCAGGGCAAGTCCCGGGTGGACGGCGAGGAGGTGCGCGAAGCGGTGCGCAGCAACCGGCGGCGCGGCGATCTTCCGGCGCGGCGCTTCCGGCGCATGATCTCGGAGGGCCTGATCCAGATCGAGACGAGCGGGATGCAAGTGGGCCAGATCAACGGGCTCGCCGTCGTGCACGCCGGCCCGCTGACCTATGGGTTTCCTTCGCGCATCACGGCGACGGTCGGGGCGGGCACTGCGGGAGCGATCAATATCGAGCGTGAGGCTCAGCTTTCCGGTGCGATTCACACGAAGGGCTTCTACATTCTCGGCGGATTGCTGCGTCATCTGCTGCGCACGAATCATCCACTGGCGTTCTCCGCCTCGATCGCGTTCGAGCAGAGCTACGGCGGCATCGACGGCGACTCGGCCTCGGGAGCCGAGATGTGCTGCCTGCTGAGCGCCCTGACCGGCGTCGCGCTGCGGCAGGAGGTCGCCATGACCGGCGCGATCGATCAACGGGGACACGTCCAGGTCGTCGGCGCGGTGGCCGAGAAGATCGAGGGTTTCTACGACACGTGCCTGGACACGGGGCTGAGCGGCAGCCAGGGCGTGATCATCCCTCGCGCGTGTCTCGAAGACATCATGCTTCGCCCGGACGTCGTCGCCGCGTGCGACGAGGGCACGTTCCACGTCTACGCGGTGCACACGATTCACGAAGCGCTCGAGGTGCTCACCGGCCAACCCGCGGGCCGCTGCAACGAGTCAGGCGAATACCCCGATGGCACCCTTCTGCATGCAGCCGTCGCAAAGGTGCGCGAGTACTGGCAGATGGCCGGTGCAGATCCGAACCGCGCTGCGAAGTCGGACGCGGAGGTCGAGTAAGAGTCTCCGAATGCCATTGGTACTTTCCGGTCCCCCCCTTGGTAAGGGGGGTTAGGGGGGTGCTCCGATGATGGACGACGCGCTGTCACCACCCCCACCCCATCTCCCCCCTTGACATCAACCTCCGCGCGCATAAAATGTCTAGCCGTTCGATGAACGACGGTCGTTCATTAGAACTCGAACCCCATTCGGACACGACGCCATGATCACCGGGCAATTCAGATCGACAAGCTCGGGCCGTGAGCAGTCGGACCGGCCAAGGCCAGGCATCGGTGCCTGTTTCCTACGCCGGACCGAGCGCTCGTCGGAAGCCACCGTGGCGCCCTCGCACCTCTGAGAGGCCGGGCTTCCCGGCTGACGCTTCCTTCTGATTGAGTGCCGATTGCGCGCCGACGGGCGTGCTTCCGTGCTGCGCGCGGTCCTGGCGCCGTCAAGCGTATGGCGGCGCCGTGTACCGATCCTGCGCGCGGGCGCAGGACGCACTCGAAACGCAGGAGTGATGCGATGCGAAGTGACATGGCCAAGGTGATCGTCGAGCGGCCGCGACTGGGCGGAGGCGGGAAGTATCCGCGCTGCCACGACCGGCGTCGGCGTCGTCTGGACGAGACCGATGCCGACAGCGGCGTGCGCCGCGAGAGCATGCGGCGCCCCTGGGAGGACGGGAAGTTCCTCAACGAGAATCTCGCGCCGCTGCGACGGTACCTGCAGAAGCAGGTCGGGCGTCCCTGGAACAAGGTGTTCAGCGAGATTTGCCGCAACGTGCGCGTCGACTCGGCGGTGCAGCTTCATATCCGCCAGCACCTCGAGGACTTCGTCGCGCTGCACGTCGAGATCGTCGGCAGGGTGGTGATGCACACGAATCGCCGCTGGGGATACGGAGGTCGCGTCTACGAGGACTTCTACGTGCATCCGCGGACCGGCCTGCTGCGCGCGACACCTCGACCGCGGAAGCGCCCCGCGCCGGCGAAGACCTTCGTCGAGATCGATCCGTGCCGCCAGGTGCGAATGATCGAAGGCATCTGGTACGAGATTCGGCTCGATCGTCCCTTCGTTGAGCTGGCGCGGTCGCGCTGGCCCGAGATCGGCGACGATGAGATCCTGGACGGGCACGTGATCGAGAAGCGACAGCTCAACTCGAAGCAGATCCGCAGGATGCGCAAGGAGCTACAGGAGGTGGAGCAGGAGGTGGAGCAGGAGGTGGAGCAGGAGGTGGAGCAGGAGGTGGAGCAGGAGGTGGAGCAGGAGGTGGAGCAGGAGGTGGAGCAGG
>NYZC01000143.1 GCA_002686995.1 Phycisphaeraceae bacterium
GAAGGTGGAATCGCTAGTAATCGCGTATCAGCTACGACGCGGTGAATATGTTCCTGAGCCTTGTACACACCGCCCGTCAAGTCATGGAAGCCGGGAGTACCCGAAGCCGCACCGATTCAGGTGTGTCGACGGTAAGTTCGGTGACTGGGACTAAGTCGTAACAAGGTAGCCGTAGGGGAACCTGCGGCTGGATCACCTCCTTTCTAAGGGATACTTAGAAGTGGGTCGGCCGGCTCGTCCGGTCGTTCGCGGAGAGATCCGCCCCACGAAAAGTCAGCACACCCTCGTCCGCCTTCGGCGGATAGCCGGTCCGTAAGGTCCGGCAAAGGCTTTCCCAACTGTTCACTTGTCAGGGATTCGGCCCGCACGCCAGGCTCTGCAGCGTGTGGTTCGCCAGGCGGACAAAGGACCGTGAGAATATGCTCTAGAGGGCTCCGTGAACCACGGAGCCCTTTTTCGTGCGCAGGCGATCCCTTCAGGATCGCTTCCAATCCTGTTCGGCACGGCGTTCGCCTCACCGAGCCGGGACGTCTCGGTCCGGTGCGCGTTGCCGACTCCGGGTCGGGGACGACCCGGCTCGGCAACGCAAGTCGAGCATCCAATGCCGCGGACGCTGCAGTGCCCGTGTCCGCGAAACGAGACCGTCATTGCATTCGACCCGCGACGCACGCGTCGCCGCCGCGGGAACCGTGGCGCGCCCGTCTCAGGAGACGATGCCGAGAGGCGGTCGAACCTTCCAGCGACCCCGGGTGAAGTCGGGGAACGCGATCGGACGGCTTCCGTCGGCGATGGACTGCCCGCTCAGGGCGGAGATCGCACTCCAGGTGGCGGCGTCGTAGACATCGATATCAGGAGATCCGCCGGCACGAAGGCACTGGATCACGCGGTAGTCCACGAGGTAGTCCATCAATCCGTGCCCGAGGTCCATCGAGTCCTGGTTCGCCAGACGCTCCCACAGCGGGTGCGCGAACTCCCCGGCGTAGCCCTCCAGCGACTCCCATTTCTTGGTTTCGCTTCGCCCTTCGATGTGGATCTTCTCCTCGGGGTATTTGCGAACGACGCCCCGCGTTCCCTGAACGAAGTAATCGCGGCTGTAGGGTCGCGGTGAATTGGTGTCATGCTTGACCACGACGGTCTGCCCGGCCGTCGTGCGAATGAGCGTCGTGACCACGTCGCCCACGGCGTAGGTCCGTGTCGCATGGGGGTGGTCCGAACCGAATTTCGCGGCCGCGAAGAGGTTCAGCCCCTTCGAACCCGTGCTCATGGACACGAGATGCGAAAAACGATTGCCGCGATTGACGTTCATGCACTGCGCGACGGGGCCCACTCCGTGCGTGGGATAGAGGTCTTCGTTGCGCCGGATCGAGTGTTGCGTGCGCCATGGTGTCGTGCGGGCGTCCGGAAGCTTCTCATTCCGCAGGTCGTGCATGTATCCGCATTCCGCATGCACGAGATCGCCAAGCAGACCGCGTCGCACCAGGTTCAGGACCATCAGCTCGACCCGGTCGTAGCAGCAGTTCTCGAGAATGATGCATTGCCTGCCGGTCCGCTCCGCGGTCTCCACGAGCTGCCAGCACTCTTCCAGCGTCACCGCCGCGGGAACCTCGGTGGCGGCATGCTTGTCGTGATTCATCGCCGTGACGCAGACCGCGGTATGCCACTCCCAGGGGTTCGTGGCATAGACGAGGTCCAGATCCTCCTGGCCGCAGAGGCGCTCGAAGTCCCGCTCCCCGCGGGTGTACAGGGTCGGCGCCGGGTGGCCGGCTTCCGTGACGATGCCGCGCGCCTGCTCCGCATTCGCCTCGTCGGCGTCGCAGATGGCGGCGACGACCGCTCCGGGGATTCGCGCCAGGCTCCGCACATGGTTGGTGCCCATGTTGCCCGCGCCGACCAGCCCGACTCGAACTTCCTGCAGTGGCTTGTTCAATTTGAGCTCCCGGGTCGCACCCGGGCCGATCATACTCCGGGGGCCGCAGGATCGGGTAGGCGCTGATCGATCCGGCTGACCCTTGCCCCGGAGGTGACATCCAGGAGCACCTGCCGCGCCGGGTGCATGCAATACCCGGACGCCGTCGTGACATTCATCCGTGGCTTGCCTGCGTCGAGATCCCCGCGAGGCCGCGGGGATTCTGCCCGGGTCGACCTGCAGGTCTGCGAGGATCGTTGCGGTCGGGGAAACGTGCTGGGGGAAGGGCTGAGGCGATCTTCGCTGATGCAACGCGAAAGGCGGCGTAACCCAATCCTGTTCACGCCGTGAAGATCCAGGCTGGAAAGCGCCGCGTGGGTTCGCCGCGGCGTTTTCTGATGCGCGGGCGGCGGCACTCATCCGCTCCCACCCGTACGTACCATGACGCGTGGTGCACGTGTCCCCGATCGAACTGATCCGCGTCGGACGCAGGTTCGGCGCGCGGCTTGCCCTCGACGACGTCAGTCTTTCGGTCGAGCCGCGCACCATCTGCGTCCTGGCCGGCCCCAACGGGTCGGGCAAGACGACGCTCCTGAAGATCCTCGCGGGTCTGCTGGTCCCGACCACCGGCCACGCCCGGTTGCTGGGTATGGACCCGCGCCGCCGGCGACGCGAAGTGATGCGCCGTGCGCGGTTCGCGTTCGCCCCGCCCGCGCTATACGACACCCTGACCGGCTGGGAGCATCTGAAGCACCTCGGCGCACTCGGTGAGACGGACCGCCGCGGTGCCCGCAGCCAGATGCAGTCCGCCCTCGATGCCGTCGACCTTGCCGACCGCGCCCACGACCGCGTACGCACTTACTCGTTCGGCATGCGTCAGCGTCTCGTGCTGGCGCTCGGGCTCGTGCCACGTCCCGACGTCCTGCTGCTCGACGAGCCCACCGATGGTCTCGATCCACTGGCGATCCTCGAGCTTCGGCGCATCGTGGCACGCCTCCGGGACGAGCACGGCATCACGATCCTGCTCTCCAGCCACCAGCTCATCGAGCTAGAGCACCTGGCGGACGAGCTTGTCGTGCTGAACGAGGGCCGGGTGCGCTTCGCCGGATCACCAAGGCAGCTTTGCGGCGAAGGCCGCCTTCGGATCGAGGTCCCGGACGCTTCGGCCGCGGCGGCCTGTCTCCGGGAACGAAGGCTCGACGCGCGCGTGGAGAGCGAGACCGAGCTCTCCCTGCCGGCGGGCAGCATCAGCCTCGAAGCGGCGCGGCGGATCCTCGGCGCGGCCGGAATCGAGCTGCGTACGTTCGCGCATCGCCGCCGGCCCCTGCACGAGGCGCTGCTGGAGCAGTTGCGTGGTAAGACCCCTGATCTGAATTGACCTGAATTGATGTGATTACCGACCAGAACTGATTCGCACTGGAACGCTGATGCACGGGTTTGAAGCCCTCAAGCTGGTCCGATCGCGACGGCCGCTGATCGGCCTCGCGGCCTCGGCGCTGTTCCTGGTCCTGATGCTCGTCGGCTTCTACACCTATGCGCAAACCGAGACGGGCGGGCGCGCCGACTTCCGCTACACGTTCGAGAACCGCAGCTACTTCAACGGGCTGACCTTCGCCCTCTACGCGTTCTATTTCGGCGTCCTGATGGTGCTGCCGATCTTCGCGTCGACCGAGGGGGGCACGCAGATCGCGGGCGAGACCTCCGGCCGCACGCTCGGCCTGCTGCTGACGCGCCCCGTCGCACGATCGCGGATCCTGCGCACGAAGCTGGTCGTCTCCGGCCTGTACCTCCTGCTGCTCTCGGGCGCCCTGCTCGCCGCGGCGCTGACGATCGGACTGATCGCCGTCGGCTGGGGTGACCTGAACATCTATCCGGGGGTGCTGCAGATGACCGATCGCCACCAGCACCTCGACCAGGCGACGGCGCTGCGCGCCTTCGTGATCGCGTGGCCCGCGGCATCGATCGGTCTGCTCGCACCGCTGGCGCTCAGCACGCTGCTGTCGACGTGGATGGACAATCCCATCAACGCGGTGGCCGCCGCCGTCGCGATTCATCTTGTGCTCTACGTGACGGGGGAGATTCATTTCTTCCGCGATCTGCGCCCGTTCCTCTACACCAGCTACATGGGTTACTGGCGCGGCGTCTTCCGCGAGGAGGTCGACTGGGGTGCGGTCAGCCGCGACGGTGCGAAGCTGCTTGCGTTCTCCTTCGGTTTCCTGGCGGTAGCCGCGTGGCGCTTCCGCATCAGGCAGGAGACGTAGGTTGGAAGAACGACGCCTCGAGATTCTGCTGGTCGCGCTCGCCCTCGCGTCGGCGCTTTACGGTTTCTCCGACGTGCCCGGCTGGTTCGCGCACGAGGGATTCCGCAACGTGCCGCGCGAACCCGACGTGTTGCGCATCGTGACGTGGAACGTCGGCCGCAGCGTTGACGGCGGGCGCCCACTCGCGGACGACGCGATCGGACACGTTGTTGGCGTGCTGACCGAGCTGAGCCCGAACGTCGTGCTGCTCCAGGAAGTCGCCGTGGAAACCCAGGCTCGGCGCATCGGCGAGTCGCTAGGATCGGAATGGAAGAGATGGATCTCCGTCGGCGCTGACCGGCGCCTCGCCATCCTCGCGCGCGGCGGATCGATCATTCGTCGAACCGACGCGGGAAGGCTGCTCGAAGTCGAATGGCGGCGCTCGCCGAATCGCCGGATCGCGATCGTCAACGCACATGCGCACGCATATTCGTCGCGCCGGCGCAACCAGCTGATCGGCGGTGCCGTCCTCATGATGGATCGACGGGCGGCGCCGCTGAAGATCTTCGCCGGCGATTTCAACTTCGACGTCGACCTGGACCGGCGCCGGGATCTGTTCACCGACGACGAGCACCTCGATGTCGAGACCTACAACTTCGTGGCGCAGCGCTTCACCGACGCAACGCTCGGCACAGGATCGACCGCGGAACCTGACCGACGGCTCGACTACATCTTCGTCTCGGGCGATGCGGTCGACGTGGTTCGATCAGGCCCGTGGAAGGGCCGAAGATTCAGGGGCATGGACCACGATCCTGTGGTCGCCGACATTCTCTGTCGTGGATGCGCTCCGGCGCAGCGCTAGCAATGTGGGGTTTTCCCTGAGACCGCGAAATCTCGGTTGCATTTCTTGATCGGGGTGTCGGCAGCGCTATGGTTCCCTTGTCAGGGGTCAACCAGGGAGTCCTCGAAACCGGGACCGGGTCCCATTCCAGCCCAAGGAGCGCGCCATGCCCATTGCCGTGACCGACGAACCCACCACCCAGGTCCGCCACGATCCGCTCGTGGAGCTTGTCAGGGAGCATGTCGCCCCGGACGAGCGCCGGTCGGACGCCTCGACGGACCTGGTGGTCGAGCGCGAAGGCATCAACTTCTACAACCTGACTCCGCAGGTCCTTCGCATCGAGATCACAGTCTGGAATCACGGCGCGGAGACTTCGCAGCGCGCGCCAATGCGCATCGACTGGGCGCCGCTCGGCGCGTTCGTCGACTGGAAACCGCTCACGGCGGTCGACGTTCCGCCCATCGCACCCGGGCAATCTTCGGTGGTGACGACCGACGTGCCGACGCCGCCGCATACGCAGACGGACGGGCCATTTGAACGAGTGACCGACGGCGGCGACGTCCTGGCCGGCGACGGTGCGTCCAATCCTCCATCGAGGATTGACACTTTCAGCAGAAGGATCATGACCATCCTGCGCAGCGGCCGGGATCCTCGGGGACAGAATCGATCTGATCGCCCGAGCGTGTACTGGGCCGGAAACCTCAATGTCTTCATCGGCGGCAGGGACGTCGAACGTCACATGACTCAGGCGCTGCGTGTCTATCCGGCATGTACGAACCTCGCGCAATTCTTCGTTGGAACGGGAAGCGACGAGTACTCGTTCAGCCTGTCCGGATCCGGCCTGGAATGGGAGCCATCCCTGGCTATGGATTTCCGAGCAGTTCTTCAAGGTCCGCTTGTCAGCGAAGTCCCCTTGGATCAGTGGGTGCCGTTGAAGCGCCGCACGCCAATCATTCTCGCCATGCAGCCGCCAGCCGATGCCACGACCGGCGACCTTCAGGTCCACGTGAAGCAGCACTCGACTGGGAAGGCCACCATGGTCGAGTTCTCGTTGGATGCCACTGCCGCCGGGCCCGGCTGCTACACGGTGTAGTTGGACTCGCCGCTGTTCGTGGTAAGACCGCCGCAAGAAGTCCGTCTGATACCATGGCCGCGCCATGGCCAGTCTTACTGCGGACCAGATCGAAGATATCGAGCAGCGGCTGCGCAGCGGCGCCTACCGTGACGATCCGCGCGCCGTCTTCACGCCGCTTCGCGAATCGGCACCCGTTTACTTCAGCAAAGCCTGGCAGGCGTGGCTGATCACGCGACATGCTGACGTCGAGCAGGCGCTGCGCGACACTGAGACATTCACCTCGACCGGGCGACTCGAGAAGCTTCTCGAGCCACTCGACCCGAAGCTGCGCGAGGCGGTCGCGCCGCTGATCGGCCACTTCTCCGCCGGACTCCAGCATTCCGACCCACCCGAGCACACCCGCATCCACGGCCTGGTCAACCGCGCCCTGGCCCCTGCCGTCGTCAACCGGATGCGCGACGTCATCCAGTCCTTCGTCGACGGCCTGCTCGACCCGCTGCTCGCATCCGGTCGCATGGATCTCGTGCGCGATTTCGCCGAGCCGCTGCCGGTGCAGGTGCTCGGCCACGTGCTGGGCTTCACCCGGGAGGAGTGCGAGCGGTTCCGGCACTGGGACGACGACCAGGTCGCCGTCCTCGGCAGCCGGTCCGGCCGTCCTGAGCTGGTGCCCCAGGCGCGCCGCAGCGTCGACTCGATGGTCGGATGGCTGCGCCAAGTCACCGAGGTCCGTCGCGCCAACCCTCGTGACGACCTGTTCAGCAAGCTCGTCGCCGGCCTCGACGCGGGCACGCTCCGCAACGAGCCCGAACTGCACGGCACCTACAACGCCGTCCTGATCGGCGGGCACGAAACGACGACCGGGCTGATCAGCAGCGCGATCATGCTTCTCGTGCGGCACCCTGACCAGCTCGAGCGACTGCGCGCCGATTCGTCGCTC
>NYZC01000144.1 GCA_002686995.1 Phycisphaeraceae bacterium
CCCGATGCCGGGCACGATGAGCGCTTCCTTCGAGTGGCCGTCGAGACTGCCTTCAAAACCGAGCGACGGGACGAACTCGCCGATCTCGTATGCAAGCGTCACCTCGAAATCGAAGGTCGCGTTGTCATTGATGATCTCGCTGCCGATCTGGACCACCAGTTCGGCGTCTCCGAGAGCGACGTCCATCGCGACCGACGGCTCGAATACCGTCTGGCCTTCGCCGAGGTCGCCGCTGCGATCCTCGTTGCCAGTCGGAATCGTCACCTCCAGCGAAGCCGAAACCAGGACCGGGTGGTGCGCGAGCAGACCGACCGCGACGGACAGCGACACGTCACCCAATCCGTCGACGTCGTCCTCATCCGACGGTTTCGGCATCAGGAAGAGGTAAGGGACCTTGATGCCGACCTCCAGCCAGTCCCTGACGCCGTACTCGATTTCGACGAACATCTCAACCGTTTCGAGATCGTCGTCGTCCTCGTAAGCCGATCCGATCGTGATCTGGAACTCCCCCTGGTCCACGAGGCTCGCCGTGTCGCCGATCAGCGCCCGGTCAAAACCGCGAGCGCGATCGTAGTCGGTTTCTGTGTCGAAGTCGCCGACCTCGCGGTCCTCGACGAGCACCGCCGGTGCATCCGCGAAAAGGGCGCCGCTCATCGAGACGGCCGTGACAAAGAACGCACCCGCGATCCTGCAGGACATTGTGATTCCCGAACGGGCGCAACCCGAAATACGAGGACAACGTACGATTCTACGGAGCGCTTAACTCGGCTGCAATCCCTTTCTCCCGCCGATCGCTCATCGCGATGGAACGCGCAGTCGCACGACGAAGACGCCTTCGCCGCCCACCGTGCACTCGACGGTTCCTTCCAGCGCGGCGATGAGCCGCTCGACGAGCGAAAGCCCCAGCCCGTAGTGGACGCCGGTGTCTGCGCGCGACGTGTCGGCCCGCCAGAATCGGTCGAAGGCGTGCCGGGCCTCGTCGGCGGTCATGCGGCAGCCGGTGTTGCCGATCTCGATCTCCACCTGACCGTTCGCGGCGCGCCCGGCCGCCCAGATGCGCCCGCCGTCATCGACGTACGCGCGCGCGTTCTCGAAAAGATTGGTCAGCACCATGCTCAGCCACTGGCGATCGGATCGACACGTCAGGTCGCCGGGCACATCGTTGGCGAAATCGTGCCGAGGTCCGTCGTCCGAAGCGCGCACGGCGTCCCAGCAGATGCCGATCAGCTCGCCCAGCTCGATCGGCTCCAACGTGAACCTGATCTGGCCGGCGTCCAGGCGCGCCAGCAGGATCAGGATTTCGATCATCCCGTGCATGTGGCGGACGATGTCCATCGTGTCGTCGAGGGTCTGGCGGTAATCTTCCGGCGTGCGCTCCGCGAGCAGCGCGACCTCGATCGTCGAGCGGATTCCTGACAGCGGCGTGCGCAGCTCGTGTGCGACGTTGCCCGTGAACGCACGCTCTCGATCGAAGGCTGTCTGGAGCCGATCGAGCATCGCGTTGAGCCGCTGCACGACCGGCTCGACTTCCGACGGCAGGTTCGCGGCGGCGAGGCGGGTGCCGAGGTCGTCGGGGCTCATCGAGGCGATCTGCCCGGCGAGGGTGTCGATCGGCGCCAGGCTGCGGCGCACGATGACGATCGTCATCCCTGACGCGGCCGCCATCAGGATCGCGCCGGCGCCGAGCAGCAGCCAGGCCAGGCGCGACGTGCGACGTCGGACGGACTCGATGCTTCGCGCCACGACGAGCGTCACGGCAACGGGGTCATCCGTGTCCTCCGCTCCTCCCAGGGCCAGATCGTCGTCGCACTCAGGGACGAACCGGGCCGCCGCCGCTTGCCCGACCGCGCCGTCGGGCAGGTCGATCGGCGTCATCCGCAACGATTTCAGGTCGCCCTCCGGCCGCGGCAGGTCACGGTCGCCGAGCGATTCGGACCGCATGAGCACGGCGCCGTCCGCCAGCCAGAACTGGAACCAGGTCGCCGCCGAGGCGCCGCCCGCGGCCCCGAGCATCGCCGGGTCGACTTCGATCAGCACTTCGCCATCCTCGATCTCGGTCGAAGCGATCAGCGTCTCGACGGTCACGCGCAGCGCGTCCCTGAACTCGTGCATCAGCGCGTTGCGGATCGACACGTAGATGGTGACGCCGAACACGATCAGCAGCAGTGCCATGCTGCTGAGGATGCCGGCGAGCAGTCTCGTGCGAAGTGATTGCACGACTCAGTTCCCGAAGACGTATCCGCGTCCGCGCACCGTGCGAATGAGCGAGTCGCTCCCGGGCGCGTCGATCTTGCGTCGCAGGTAGCCGATGTAGACGTCCACGACGTTGCTCGTCGCGTCCGAGTGAAAGTCGTAGATGTGCTCCCAGATGTCAGTGCGCGATACGACCTCGCCCTGGCGCATGGCGAGGTACTCGAGCAGAGCGTACTCGCGCGCGGTCAGCGTGATCTCGCACTCGTCGCGCCACACCTGCTGCGATGCCGTGTTGATGCGGAGGCTGCCGATCTGCCATTCGGACACGTCCTGTTGGTAACGGCGCCGGACGAGCGCCCGCAAGCGCGCCAGCAGCTCCTCGAAGGCAAATGGCTTGACGAGATAGTCGTCGGCACCGAGATCAAGTCCCTTCACACGATCCGGCACCTCGGTCTTCGCGGTCAGGATGAGCACGCAGGTTTCGCGCCCCTTCGCGCGGATCTTCTGCAGCACGCTCAGGCCGTCGAGGCCGGGAAGCATCAGGTCCAGAATGATCGCGTCGTACTCGTTCGACGTCGCGAACCACAGCCCCTCGCGACCGTCGCCGGCGGCGTCGACCGCAAACCCGCTGTCGCGCAGACCATTCGTGATCGACTTCTGCAGCGGTTCGTAATCTTCGATCAGCAGTACGCGCACGATCGGCTCCGGCGGAAGCGGCTGCGTTGCTCAGTCGTCGCTGCGCCCATGGTCTTCGTCATCGTCATCGTCTTCATCGACATCGTCCGCGTCGTCCAGGCGCGGCGCGGCGTCGCGCCAGATCGGCGCGCGGATCAGCGTGCCGTCGGCGCTCATCTCGAGGATCGCGCTGCCACCGTCCCGCGTTACCTCGGCTCGGTATGCGGTTCTCGATGGCTCAGCGGATCGCTCCACCCGGGACAGCCACGCGATCTCGGCGCGCGAGGCTTCACGGCGCAGGGCGGCGATCACCGCGGCCGGGGCCGCTGCGGGCGCCAGGTCGAACGACCTCTCGATCGTCGCGCCGGCTTCCGATACGAGCAAGCGCCAAACGTTTCCCGATTCACCCAGCACCACCCGGAATCGTCGCGATCCCTCTGCGTCGTCAACCCGGGCGTCGCGAATCTGGGCGTCCGGGTGGGCCGCCCGAAGCGCCGCGCGCGCGGATTCCGAGAGCAAGGCCGCGGGGTGATACGCGATCGTCGCCTGGCGCCGCTTCCCGTCGCGCCAGTACTTCGCTTCATAAAAGATCCGCGGTTCATCGAGAGGGACGAACCTGCGGTTCCGCGGGCGGCCCAGCGCTCGTGCCGCTCGATCCGGACGATCTGATCGATCGTGATCGCGCCGAGCAGCACGCTTCTGACACTGGGCGGAAGTTCGTCAAGCGTCGTGCGCCCTTCGATCTCGCCGATGCTGCCGTCGCGCGCGATCTCGACATCCAGCCGGCCGCCGCGATAGCGCAGGGCAATGTCGTGAAACCGGACGCCGTTCTCGCGGTCGCGCTCGTGACCGATGACGGTCGCGCCGGGAAAGTTCGCGCGAATGGCGCGCTTCACGGGTTCGGGCAGTGACGCGTCACCTTTCTGCGCTCGCGCCTCGGCGACGTGCGCGTGGGTGAGCAGCAACGCGGCGACCGCCCACGCAGCAAGGATTCGCCGCACGCGGGGGGACCGGTGATTCGGAAGCGCGATTTCGATCACGACGTTCAAACCTGAATTCCTCGTGTTTTCTGCGTTATCGGCAATTCGACTCGCCCGCTGAGGGCCGGACGGTGCCTCCTCGTAGGCAATTATCCCCTTTGAAAATGAGAGGAAGATGAGAAGGAGACACCGGTCCGCGAATTCACGACAGGACGGGGCATTTCAAGGCAGATAACCGAATCGGCGCTACGGAGACGCGACGCGTTTCGACTCGCGAATTTTCCGGCGCGTTTTCTCTCGCTCTCATCTTCTCCTCATTTTCGAGCCGTATTTTGGCGGCTGATGATTCGAATCATCACCAGGGATTCCCGGTGAGGCGTGGAAAGGGACGCGTCGGCGTCCCATATTACAGGAGACCGCATCGTGCGACAGAATGCCAATCTTCTCGACAAGCTCTTCGGACGAACCCACTCGGAATCGAGCACGCCGGCGCGCTCCGCAGGAAACCGAAAGCGCAGGCGGCGCCGTCAGGCGAAGCGTCACAACGAACAGGTGTCGCCGCACGACGCGGGCATCGAACGATTGGAGCCGCGTCTCTACATGTCCGCCGACGGTCTCGGCGACGTGCCGGCGCTCGGTGACGGCATCGACGTCGTCGTCGATCGGGCAGACGTCCGCGGCACGGACCGACTGACGCTGCGTCGCAACGCCGGCAATCTCGAGGTGGTGGATCGTCGCGGCGGGATTCTCGTGAGCGAGAACCTCGAGGGGATCCGTTCGCTGACGATCGACGGACGGGACAACAGGCGCGATCGACTGACGATCGACTTCGCTTTCGGGGGTGTGTTCAGCGTGCCGGCGGGAATCGAGTTCGACGCCGGGACGGGCCGCTCGAAGGACCGGGTCAGGATTATCGGCGACCCGGCGGGCGGCGATCTCTGCATCGAGGAAAACGTCATCGCGACTGGCGGGGGCACGATCACGCTGGAGAACGTCGAGGAACTGCGGATTCGATCCGACGAGGCCGGCGACGCGCTGGCGATCATGGGGGCGCCGGACTTCTCGAAGATCGACGTTCGCGACGATGGCGGCGACGATCACTACGACGTAGCGATGACCGACGGACGCGTGAAGATTCGTGACCGCGGCGGCGACGACACCTATCGGCTGACGCCCACCGGCGGCAGGCTGCGCCTCACCGATCAGAGACAGGGCATCGACACAATCGATTTCTCCGATGCGCCTGACGGCGTCGCGGTCCGGCTGAGCGGCGGCAAGCAGGATCTCGGCATCGGCGACGCCGAGGTGAAACTGGGCGGCGCCTTCGACGTCGTGGTGGGCACGCCGTTCGACGACGTGATCATCGGTAGCGGCAAGGGCAACCTGCTGCTCGGCCAGGCGGGCGAGGACGTGCTCGACGGCCGGGGCGGCAACGACATCCTCATCGGCGGTCGGGATCGGGACGTGCTGCTGGCCGGCGGCGGCGAGGACATCGTGATCGGCGGCACGACCGCCTTCGACGATGACGCCGGCGACCTGGCGACGCTGCTGGAGAAGTGGAGCGTTCGGGGCAGGTTCGATGATCGCGTGGACCACGTGCGCTTCCCCGAGGACGCGGGCGATGAGGTCTACCTCGTCGCCGGCACTACGGTGATCAACGACGGCGCCGACGACGTGCTCGACGGCGGGCGATCGCGGGACTACGCCCCGCTGGGCGAAGGCAACTCCGGGCCCCAGGGTAGCGAGGGCGACGATCTGCTCGGCGTCGACCGCGCGGGAGGCCCCTTCCTGTCGCCGTTCGATCCCGGCCAGTTCAGCCGCAGCATCATCATCGACAACCCGTTCCTTTCGTTCAACGGCGGCGACCAATCCGTCTACGAGGGTGAGCAGGTGGATGAAGACACCGGCGCGCTCACGACCGAGCGCGTCGTCACCGACGTGACCTCGACGTTCCGCGAGATCTTCGGAATCACGACGCGCGGCGTGCGCGACTCCGAGTTCGACAACGGCGTGCTCGTGGAGGAGACGATCGACTTCTTCGCCCAGGACGACGGCGGCAACGTGTGGTACTTCGGCGAGGAAGTGACGAACTTCGAATACGACGACGACGGCGACCTCGTCGGCACGAACGACGAAGGAGCGTGGATCGCGGGCGAAAACGGCGCGTTGCCGGGCATCATCATGCCGGCGAGCCCGATCATCGGCGACAACTACTACCAGGAGTTCGCACCGCTGGACGACGCCATCGACCAGGCGATCAACTTCGCCCTCGACGGCGAGGTCGACGTGCCTGCCGGGAGCTTCGACGACGTCCTGGTCGTTCGAGAGTTCACCGAGATCGAGCCGGACGCGCTCGAGAACAAGAACTACGCCGCCGGTGTCGGCCTCGTGCTCGTCGAAGAGGATCTTGACGACGAGGGCGAGCCCGAGTTCGAGCTGGAGCTCGTCAGCTTCGAGCGAATGACGGTGCCGGATCTGGCGGACTTCGACGCGGCCTCGTTCGATGATCCGCTGACGATCGACAACCTGTACTTCCCGGTGGTGCCGGGTGCGCATCGCGCCTACGAGGGCGAAGTGGTCGACGAGGACACCGGCGAGGTCGAGACGGAAGGGTTCGTGCTCGAGGTCCTCACGAGCTCGAGGACGATCTTCGGCGTGGAGACGCGCGGGATCCGGGACCGGGCGTTCGAAGGTGATCTCCTGGTCGAGGAGACGATCGACTACTACGCGCAGGACGACGGCGGCAACGTGTGGTACTTCGGCGAGGACGTGACGAACTTCGAGTACGACGACGATGGCAACCTCATCGGCACCGACAACGACAGCGCGTGGCTGCCGGGCGAGAACGGGGCGCTACCGGGGATCCTGATGCCCGCGGCGTTCAACCTCGGCGACGTCTACTACCAGGAGTACGCTCCGAACGACGAGGCGATCGACGTCGGCGAGAACTTCGCCGAGGGCGTCGACGTGGATGGCGCCCTGGGCACGTACGAGGACGTGCGCGTCGTGCGGGAGTCGACCGCGATCGAGCCGGGTGTGTTCGGAAACAAGTACTACGCCCCCGGCATCGGCCTCGTGCTCGAGGAGGAGGGGCTGGACGACATGGGCAATGCGGAGCTGACGATCGACCTCGTGGCCGCGTCCGAACGCGTGCCGCTGAAGGACGCCAAGCTGAACATCGAGCACAACGGGACGGACCTTGACACGGGCTTCCAGGGCTTCGTCGACGGCGACGACTGGCAGCGGCTCGAGGTGACGGGGCCGGGCAACAACCTGCTGCTGACGTTCGAAGGGCGCGACGACCTGGCCGATCTCGGCCTCACCGAGCTGTTCTTCGAGACGGTGGAGCCCGAAAACGCGGAGGTTCCGATCGACGAGATGCTCGACAAGCTCGGCGCCGGGCATTACACGATCGAAGGTCCGATCGTGGAGGACGGCGAGATCACCGGATCGACGTTCGGGACGGCGTACCTGACCCATGAGATCCCTGAAGGGCCGGACCTGCTGACCCCGGCCGAGGACGCGGAGATCGACCCGACCGAGCCGCTGGTCGTGAGCTGGGCGCCGGTGGACGAGACGATCGAGGGGGAGCCGGCGTCGATCATCGCCTACCAGCTGATCGTCGAGAACGAGAATCAGCCGTACGTGCACATGATCGGCAAGCTGGGGATCAGCGCCTACCTGGATCCGTCGGTCGTAAGCGTCACGATCCCGGCGGGCGTGCTCGAGGCCGATGCGGAGTACGAGTGGGAGGTGCTGGCGATCGAGGCGAGCGGCAACCAGACGCTGAGTTCGAGCGCCTTTTCGACCGGCGACCCCGGCGAGCCGCTGCCTTCACCCGATGAGGACGACCCGCCGAACCTCAAGGCGACCCGAATCATCATCGAGCACAACGGGACGGACCTCGACACTGGTTTCCAGGGGTTCGTGGACAGCGAAGGCTGGCAGCGGCTCGACGTGACCGACCCTGACGGCGACATCGTGCTCACATTCGAGGCGCACGGCGAGCTGGGCGACCTCGGCCTGACCGAGCTGTTCTTCGAAACCGTCGAACCTGAGAACTCGGAGGTCTCCATCGAGCAGATGCTCGAGAAGTTGCCGGCGGGCAACTACACGATCGTCGGCCCGTCCATGCAGAACGGCGAGCCGGGAGGACCGACCTCGGGCACGGCGTGGCTGACGCATGCCATCCCCGCGCCGGCGGAGCTCGTGTCGCCGGAGGAGGACGAGGGCGTCATCACCGACGATCTGGAGGTGAGCTGGGAGCCGGTGACGGAGACGATCGACGGCGATCCCGTCAACATCATCGCGTACCAGCTGATCATCGAGAAGAACGAGGAGCCTCACCCGAACATGATCGGCAAGTTCGGAATGAGCATGTACGTGGGACCGGACGTGACGAGCGTCATGGTGCCGGCGGAGTTCCTGGAGCCCGGCACCGCCTACGAATGGGAGGTGCTGGCGATCGAGCAGAGCGGCAACCAGACGCTCGCGTCCAGCGCGTTCTACACGCTCGGGGCGCCCGTCGGCGCCGAGCCGCCGGATTTCGGCGAGGCCGGGTTCTCGGATCCACTGACCGTCGACAATGAATGGATGCCTCTGGTAGTCGGCACGGAGATGACGTACGAGGGCGAGGCCGAAGACGAGGAGACCGGCGAAACGGAGACGGAGCGGGTCGTCACCGAGGTGCTCAGCGGATTCGAGACCCTCTTCGGGGTCATGGTTCGCGGCGTGCGGAGTCTCGAGTTCGTCGACGACGTGCTCGTGGAGGACACGATCGACTACTTCGCGCAGGACGATGACGACAACGTCTGGTACTTCGGCGAGGACGTGACGAACTTCGAGTACGACGATGACGGGGTGCTCGTCGACACGAACGATGACGGGGCGTGGCGGGCCGGCGAGAACGGCGCGCTGCCAGGGATCATCATGCCGGGCGCGCCCGTGATCGGCGACCGGTATTTCCAGGAGTTCGCCCCGAACGACGGCGCCATCGACGAAGCGATCAACCTCGCCCTCGACGCGGAGATCTCGATCGAGCTTGGCGACTTCGCCGACGTGCTGGTCATTCGCGAGTTCACACGGCTCGAGCCCGACGCGCGTGAGAACAAGAACTACGCCCCGGGCATCGGATTCATCCTTGTCCAGGAAGATCTCGACGAAGAGGGCGAGTCGGGCTTCGAACTGGAACTCGTCAGCATCGTCTGATCGCGCTCCTTGTCAGGAGAGGACAGCGGCACTGCCCATCCCCGATGCGGCAGTGCCCTGTCCGGGTCGGGGGGGGCGCGGGACGCGGGACGCGGGGCGGGTAGAGCGTGCCCGCGCGGACCGGCTGCGTTCTCAGGCCGGAGGCATTAATTATTGATTGTCGATTATTGGTTGTTTGTTATTTTGGAATGTGGATCGTGGGGTTGCAATGCAAGCTCCGAAATAACGAACAACCAATAATCGACAATCAATCATCAGTTCTTCCCGCAACCCGCGACGCCCGATCGCGCTGGCACGCATTGCCAGCCCCCGCGCCCCCCGACCCGCGTCCCCCGACCCCAGCCCCTCGCCCCTAATTCATCGACAGCGCGTCATCACCGTGCGCGGTCGGCCTCGTCCGCGCCGCAAGCTCGATCGCCTGCCGGGTCTGGCGCAGCCGTTCCACCGCAAACGCCAATCGCTCATGCACTTCCGGCTGCTCCAGCATCCCGAAGCGCTCGCCCGAGTCGGCGCAAAGGCTGAAGATCACCTGGTCGACCAGCGACGGCGTCGGCACCTCGTCGCGACACGGCTTGTTCAGCGCGCCGATGACAGGCATCGGCGACAGCACCGGGTCGTCGAGCATCTCCTCCAGGGCGCGGCGCTGCGGCTCGACGTCGATCTCCATCACGCGGGGCTCGGTCGGGCTCAACTCGGCGATGCGATACGGATCGTGCGGGATTTCCCTTCGAATCCGGGCCCGAGCAGCGCCGCGCAGCAGAAGGTGATACCGCCCGTCGTCAAGACGATCGCATCGCGTGATCTCGCCGATGCAGACCGTCCGGCAGATAGGCGGCTTGCCTTCGTAGTCCTTCTGCCAACCGTCGCCCTCGAAGCACGCCATCGAGATGAGCCGGCGCGATTCGACCGATTCGGCCGTCATCACCCGGTACCTCGACTCGAAGATGTGCAGCGGCACCGTCACGCCGGGCAGCAGCACGCACTCCGCCAGGGGAAACACGGGAACAGGCAGCGCGAAGTCGATCTGATCGGAATCGAGGGCGCTCACGCCGGGCACTCCCTGCCGGAGCGATCAGTTCGTGGCGCGTCGGCGTCGGGCGTGTCCTCGGCCGGCGTCCGAGCACGAAGCTCGGGCCGGGGATGCTCGATGCGCACGGTCTGGCCCGGGGGCACGGAGCGCGTCAGGAACAGCGAGCCGTTGATCACGCATCCCTTCCCGATGACCGTGTCACCGCCCAGGATCGTGGCGTTCGGGTAGATGACGACATCGTCGTCGATGGTTGGATGGCGTTTGCGTCCGCGCAGCGTCTGACCTTCCTTGGGAGCCAGCGCGCCCAGCGTCACGCCCTGGTAGATCTGCACGTTCCGACCGATGACGGTGGTCTCGCCGATCACGACGCCGGTGCCGTGGTCGATGAAGAACGACTCGCCGATCGTCGCCCCGGGATGGATGTCGATGCCTGTCTCGTTGTGGGCGTACTCGCTCATGATGCGCGGCAGCAGCACGACGTCCAGCGTGTAGAGCTCATGGGCGAGACGGTGGATGAAGATCGCGTCGAAGCCGGGGTAGCAGAAGATCGCCTCGTCGGTGTTGACCGCCGCGGGGTCGCCGTCGAACGCGGCCTGCACGTCGGTGGCCAGCAGCCGGCGCAGTTCCGGAATCCGGTCGAGCAGTCTTCGCGTCACCTGCCGCGCCTTGTCCGAGCAGTCGTCGTCGCGCGACTGGCCCGACGCGTAGCAGAGCGCCTCGTTGACCTGCTCGTACACCATCGCCTCGGCGCGGGCGAGCAGATCCGCAATGTGTCGGCGCACCGCCTCGCCGGATCGCCGCTGCTCGTCGAAGAAGCCCGGGAACAGCAGCCGACGAAAGATCTCGATGATCTCGATCGTCTTCGCGCGGCTGGGGAGGAACTGCGCGTCGAGGTGCTCGGTGCGCTCGTCCGTGGCGTAGCTGCCGAGGATCCGATCCACCAGCGCGCCGGCCTCCGGGTCCGGTCGCGCATCCGGATCGTTCGTGGTGGGGTGCGAATCCATGGGTGGTGGCTCGTGCGGATGCCCGCGAATCAAAAAACGGCCCGTCTGACGACGAGCCGTCTGGCAGTTCCGATTACCTTCCACCCGATCGAGTCGAAGTTTGGCTCGAACCCCAAAAGCAGGTGGGTGCGTAGCTCGGACAACCGGGCCGTCCACTCTATGGAGGCATGACCGTCGCGCCGCGCGCGGCTCCCTTGGGGTTCTAAAGGTTCGAGCACAAAATTAAGTCTCCGTACTCATCTTCGGACAGCAAGCAATCTTCACTTGTCACGCACAATTATACCGCCGTCCGGGCCAAATGGAAGCAGAGACAAATAAATTCCCGTGGTGCGCCGGGAAGACGCAAATGCCTCTGGGTCATGTCCCGCAAGTCGTCATGGCGTCGGCCGGCTGCAAGCCCGCTGCTGCACGCGGCACGCCCCACCTCTCACGGTTCTTCATCGGACCGAAGGCCCCTCACCCGTCGTCCCGCCACCGGACGAACCCCTCGATGCCTTCGTACTCGGCGAGACCGAGCTTGTCGTAGAGTTGCGCGGTCGCGCGGTTGCGGTCCTCGGCGCGCTGCCAGAACTCGCGGGCGTCGATGCCCGGAAACAGCGCGCGGTCCTTCTGTGACTCGTGCTTGAACACCGCCGCCCGTTTGCGCACCAGCTCGTCCGGACTGAGGGGCACCGCCATCTCGATGACGTCGGGCCCCCACTCCTGCCACGCGCCGCGGTACAGCCACAGCTCGCACTGCCCGCACCAGTCCTGGTCGCGCAGGCGCCTCACCGCCTGGACGATCGCGCTGAGACAGACCCGGTGCGTGCCGTGTGGATCGCTCAGGTCGCCGGCGGCGTAGATCTGGTGCGGCCTGATCTGCTCGAGCAGGTCGACGATGAGCCGGATGTCCGCATCGCAGAGCGGTCGCTTGCGCACCCTGCCGGTTTCGTAGAACGGCATATCCAGGAAATGAAGCCGATCGGCCTCGACGCCGCAGTGACGGCCCGCGGCCCGGGCCTCGCCGCGGCGGATCGTCGCCTTGACGTGGCGCACCTCCTCGCTGTCGATCTGTCCGGGCTGCTTCTCCTGGAGGAACGCGTGCATCTGCCGCTCGATGCTCGCCGTCTGCTCCCGGTCGATGCCGAACAGGTGGTTGAATTCGGTGGCGAAGTCGACGAACCGGATCGCATCCTCGTCGAACACGGCGATGCCGCCCGAGGTCTGGTAGGCGACGTGGACCTCGTGCTCCTGGTCGGCGAGCCGGATCAGGGTGCCGCCCATCGAGATCACATCGTCGTCGGGATGGGGGGAGAAGATCAGGATGCGTTTCGGGTAGATGCTGTCGGTGGTGCGGCGGCGGTCGCCCGGTCGCTTGATGTCCGCCGGCTTCCCGCCGGGCCACCCCGTGATCGTGTCCTGCATCTGGCGGAAGACGTTGATGTTGATCTCGTAGGCCGGCCCGTGCGCCGCCACGAGATCCTGCAGGCCCGCCTCGTTGTAGTCGTCGTCGGTCAGCTTGAGGATCGGCTTGTCGATCATCCGCGCGAGCCAGATGACCGCCTTGCGGATGACGGCCAGCGTCCAGTCGATCGGCTCGAGCTGCCACGGGCTGCTGAACCGCGTGAGCTGGGCGGCCGCGGCCTCGTCGAGCATGATCGACGAGGCCGGGTGGGTCTGCAGGTAGCTCGCCGCGGCAATCGGCGTGACCGTCCCCTCGACGGTCTCGGCGATGATCGGCGCCTTGTTTTCGCCGAACGCGACGAGGATGACCCGCTTGGCGGCGAGAATCGTCCCCACGCCCATCGTGATGGCGCGGCGCGGCACGTGGACCTCGCCGAAGAAATCGCTCGCCGCGTCGAGACGCGTCACGCGATCGAGGGTGATCAGGCGCGTGCGGCTCTCGATGCTCGAGCCCCGCTCGTTGAAGCCGATGTGCCCCGTCCGCCCGATCCCGAGGATCTGGAAGTCGATGCCGCCGGCGTCCGCGATCTTCCTCTCGTACTCGCGGCAGTGCTGGGGCACCTTGTCGATCGGCAGCGTCCCGTCCAGAATGTGGATGCGCTGCGGATCGACGTCGACGTGGTCAAACAGGTGCTCGAACATGAACCGGTGGTAGCTCTGGAGCTCCTCCGGCCGCATCGGGTAGTACTCGTCGAGATTGAAGGTCGTGACGTTGCGGAACGACAGCCCCTCTTCCTGATGGAGTCGCACCAGCTCGTTGTAGATGCCCGTCGGCGTCGAGCCCGTCGCGAGGCCCAGCACGCAGGACTCCCCCTTTTCAGCGCGGCTGCGGATCAGCGCGGCGATGTCCGCGGCGACCGCGGCGCTGACTTCGCTCGCATCCGCATACACGCGCGTGAGGATGCGCTCGCGCTGGGTCAACGGAACGTCATCGGTCTGCGGCATGCGACGAGTGTCAAGGCAGACGTGGCGGGTGTCAAGGGTGCGGGGATGGGTACGTGGGTGGGTGGGTGGGTGAGTGGGTGGTTGGGTGGTTGGGTGGTTGGGTGAGTGGGTGGGTAGCACCGAGGTCCGGCGCGCGCCGGAAGTGTGGGGAATTGATTATTGATTATTGGTTTTCGGTTATCTGTTATTTCGGATGCGCGCTTTGTGATCGCTGCGGCGTTCGTGGGGTTGCCCATGTGGGGTTGCCCATGAAGAGCGGACACCCAACGGGATGGGATAATATCGCCGTCCCAGATAAGGAGTGTCTGCCTGATGAAGA
>NYZC01000145.1 GCA_002686995.1 Phycisphaeraceae bacterium
CAGCCCCGAGGGGATCCAGGCCACGCAGCACCTCGTCGATCTCGTGCAGAAGCACGGCATCACGAACCCCGACTATACGACCGCGGGGCGCGACGAGGAGCTTCAACCGCTCTTCTATGCCGGCAAGCTCGCGATGCTGCAGACCGGCTCCTGGTTCCCGACGCTGCTGAAGAAGAACGCGCCCGATCTGCCTTACGCCATCGGCCCGATCCCCGTGGCGCGCCAGGGGCTCGATCCCGCCAACGGCTTCTGGCCCGACTGCCTGATCATGTTCAAGCAGTCGAAGTATCCGCAGGAGGCGGCCACGCTGCTCGAGTTTATCTTCACTCGCGAGAACCGGCTCTCCTTCGCGCGGCAGCGCGGCGTCATACCGGAGCGCATCGACGTGGGCGAGGATCCGGCGTACGCCGTCAGCGAGGCGGAACGGTTCTTCGTCAAGGCGCTGTCCGGCGCCCACAACGTCTACGAGACGCCCTGGCCCGCGACGATGGTCAAGACGTGCATCGAAACCGAGAACCTCGTCGGCCGGGCGGTGGCGGGCGAGATTTCCGCCGAGGAGGCGATGACGTCGGCCGCGAAGCTGACGGATCGGCTGAACGGGCTGGGGTGAGCCCTGGGAACCCGTGGGCCGCGCGGCGCTGAAGTCGCCAGAGTTCAGAACGGCTCGGTAGACGGATCGCGCGTCACTCCCGCCTGAATCTGGCAAGTTCAGCTACGACGGATCCATTCGTGGTTCCTCCTCCGAACGCTACACTCGAATCGATGTCGACGCGTTTCACGGCGCAGCTTCGGGCGAATCGCACCGCGTACCTGCTGCTCCTGCCGAGCCTCTGCGTCTTCGCACTGCTCTTGATCGTTCCGCTCCTGATGACGATGGCCGGCGCCTTCTCCGAAGCCGACGCCGTGGGTCGCATCGGGCGGCCGGGCACGCTTCAGAACTTCGTCAACCTCGGCAGCGACTCGCGCCTGGTTCCCATTCTCCGCCAGACCGCGATCTTCGCTCTTCTGAGCGTCGCCGCGACGATCGTCATCTGCTTCCCGCTGGCCCTCGTGCTCAACCAGAAGTTCCCGGGAGTGACGCTGGCCCGGGCGCTGCTGCTGCTTCCCTGGGCGGCGCCGCTGGCGATCTCCGCGATGAGCTGGCGCTGGATCTTTCATGATCAGCTGGGCGCCCTGAACTACGTCCTGCAGCTGGCGGGCATCACCGACGCGAACATCGTCTGGCTCAGCGAGCCGTGGCTCGCCTTCGGCTGCGTGATCTTCGTCGAGGTGTGGTCATCGATCCCGTTCATGACGATCACGATCCTGGCCGGCCTGCAGGGCATCCCGCCGTACATCTACGACGCGGCCCGGATCGACGGCGCTTCGCCCTGGCAGGAGTTCTGGTCGATGACGGTGCCGCAGATGAAGACCGTCCTGGTGATCGTCGGCCTGCTCTCGGTGATCTGGGCGTTTCGCTCGTTCACGATCATCTGGACGATGACGCAGGGCAATCCCTTCTTCCGGACCGACATCTCCGTCACCTACCTGTACAAACTCGCCTTTCGCATGATGTCCTTCGGCGAAGGGTACGCGCTGGCGTTCGTGACCTTCGTCATGCTCGCCGCGTTCAGCGTGCTCTACCTGATGCTGGCCCGTGACCGGGAGCCCGGCGCATGAAGGGTCAACGATGGCTCAAGTGGGCCGGCATTCTGCTCTTTCTCGTCCCGGTGCTGCTCGTGCTGCTGTTCCCGTTTGCGGTGATGATCTCGACCTCGTTCAAGACGCTTCAGGAAGCGACCCGCATTCCCCCGACGTTCATCCCGACCGAGCCGACGCTGCAAAACTACGTCGAGGTCTGGCGGATCGTCCCCCTGGCCCGCCACTTCCTCAACAGCCTGCTGCTCGGCGTCGGCGAGGCGGCGCTGGTGCTGGCCGTCGGGATTCCCGCTGCCTATGCCCTGTGTCGTTACCGCTTCGCCGGCCGCCGGGTCTACCTCGGGTTTCTCCTGCTGACGCAGATGTTTCCGCCCGTCGTGGTGATCCTCGGACTCTTTCGCGTCGTGGCCGCCCTGGGACTCGTCGACAGCCGTATCGTCGTCATCGCGATCGCCGCGGCATTCAATCTCGCGTTCTGCATCTGGCTGCTGAGCGGCTACTTCGCGGCCGTCCCGGTCGAGATCGAGGAGGCGGCCATGATCGACGGGACGTCCCGCGCCGGCGCGATGTGGCGCATGACGGTGCGCATGTCGCTGCCGGGACTGACGACGGTCGCCATCTTCGCCTTCATGGACGGATGGAACGAGTTCCTTCTCTCGCTCACGCTGATCAGGACCGAGCAGTCGCTGCCTTTGACCGTCGGGCTGTTCCGGTTCGTCGGCCGCTTCCAGATCCACTGGCCTCACCTGATGACCGGGTCCCTTCTCGCGACGCTCGTGGCGGTGGCGCTGTTCATGCTGGTCCAGAAGAACCTGACGCGCGGACTGACCGGGCTGGCGGATGGGTGAGGTCAGAAGGTCGAAGGTCGAAGGTCGAAAGTCGAAGGTCGAAGGTCGAAAGTCGAAGGTCGAAAGTCGAAAGTCGAAGGTCGGAGGTCGAAAGTCGAAGGTCGGAGGTCGAAGGTCGCAATTCATTTCAGCCCCATTCGGGCATACTGCTCCTGGGGGCAATCCAGAACCTTCAGTTCGCGCTCGAGCAGCGCCTTCATCCGCGCGGCCGCACTCTTGTCGGAGTCGATGAGGTTTTCGTTCTGATCCGGATCGCCGACACGATCGAAGAGCATGGCCGGATGATCGGGGTGACGCACCTCCCGACGGAACGGCTCACGCCACAGCGCGCAATCGATACCGGGCACGTAACAACCGGAAGAGACGTCCGACCGGCTCGTCGCGAGATGACAGGAATAGCGGTGAATCGGTGCGTCGGCGCTCACAGCGGTCGCGAACGTGCTCTTCGCGTCAGTGACGACGGCTCCCGTGCCGAACGTGCCGTACACGACGCAGTCGCGCCCCTGCCACGGTCGATCCTCGAGCACGGGAAGGAACGATCGCCCGTGCGGCGAGCACGTCGACGGATCGGCGCCCATGGCCTGCACGATCGTTGCATGAACGTCGACCGTCTGCGTGAATCCTGCGACGCGCCGACCGCCTCGACCGGCCAGCGCCGGATGCCAGACCATCAGCGGGATATGCGCGTTCAGGTCGTAGTGCGGATAGGACTTGCCGAAACGCCGCTTCTCACCAAGCTCGTGACCATGGTCGGTCGTGACGATCACGATCGTGTCGTCCCAGAGGCGCAGCCGGTCGAGCGCCTCGAGCACGCGACCGAACCAGTGGTCGAGCATGGTGACCTTGCCCATGTACTGGCCGCGAATGAACGCCAGCTCGCGCTCGGTCACCTCGTTCCAGAACGCCGGATGATGCCCGTACGCCTCAGCCTTGTTGTAGGGCGGCCAGCAGGTGACTGCGTCGTCCGGATTGCAATAGAGCGACCGGTAGGGCTCCGGCACCAGGAACGGCTCGTGCACGTCGAACGACTCGAGCCACAGCAGCCATTGGTCGTGCCGATGGTTCCGGTCGAGCCAGTCACAGCCGGTCGACATGACGCGCGGCGAGAAATAGTGGTCTTCACGCTCGAAGCCGGCCACGTTTCGAGCGTACTGCATCACCTCCCGAGGGTCGCGCCACCTCGCGATGCGCTCGCCCCAGGCCGGCAGGTCGTCCAGCGGATCCGACCGCCATCGATCGGTCTCCTGGCCCCGAATCGTCGTGATCGAATTGAACCCCTGCATGTACCCGTTGCCACGGGGGCTCCAGTAGTGGAAGTGATCCGTCACGATGCCGGTGACGGCGCCGCGCGTCGCGACCTCCGTCGCCAGGTGCCGATCGTACGGCTCCACCGGTCCCCAGCCGCGATGCAGGAACTCGCGCCGCCCGGCCAGCAGATTCCTCCGCGCCGGCATGCACGGCGCGCAACCTATGAAGTGCCCGTCGAAGGTCATGGCGCGCCGAGCGAACGAGGCGAGGTTGGGAGTGCGCGTCTCCGTCGCGCCATACGGCTCGAGATGATGCCGGTTCAGACTATCGACGAGGATGCATAGAACGTTCATGGAGATGCCAGGTAGCGCCGGCAAGTGAAACGCATGTAGAGTACCCCGAGTCCGAAGGCTTGTCGCACATCTATCGACCTCGGTTCCGCGAACCAGGCATCCGAAGTGTGGCCACTTCGGCTACGACGACGGCATCCCGTTCGCCTTCCGTAGCTGAAGTCGCCAGACTTCAGATGCCTCGGCTACGACAGCAACGTCGTCGCCGACATGGCATAAAATCCGTACTGTCGACTCGACCGCGTCAAGGAGCGCCTCGATGTCCATTCGCGTCACCATGATCGGTGCCGGTTCCGGCTTCACCGTCGCCATCGCCAACACGCTCGTGAAGTCAGCGATGATGCGCGACTGCGCGTTCGTCCTGATGGATATCGACCGCGAAGCGCTCGATCAGGCCGACGCGCGGATTCGCCGACTCAACGAGGAAACCGGCGGCGCCCTGAAGATCACGGCCACCGACGACTGCCGCGCGGCGGTGGCGGGCGCGGACTTCGTCGTGGCTTCCTGCGCTCCGCAGCGCATGCCGTACTGGCTGAAGGACATCGAGATCGCCGCGCGGCACGGCGTGGACCTGATGCAGGGCGAGAACGGCGGCCCGGCGGGACAGATCCACGCACTGCGCAACATCACCATGCTCGCGGACCTCGTCGCCCAGATGAAGCAGGTCTGCCCGGACGCCTGGCTGATGAACTTCGTCAACCCGATGTCGATGCTCTGCACCTGGTTTCGCAGCCATGCATCCGTCAGGTGGATGGGCTTCTGCCACCAGGTGCACGGCAGCTTCGGCGTCGTCAGCGAGATGCTCGGCATGGAGCCCGGCGACCTGCAGGTGATCACCGCCGGCATCAACCACATGAACTTCCTGCTGGACATCCGCCGCCGAGGTCACCCGGAAAGCTACCTGGCGCCGTTCCTGGAGCAGGTGCGCGCCAGCGAATACTGGCGGAAGTCACAATCGGGCGTGCCGTCGCAGGTGTTCACGCTCGAGTTTCTCAAGGCGTTCGGTATCTACCCCGTCGGCTACGACAACCACATCAGCGAGTATATGCAGCTTTTCTACTCCAGGGAGGAATGGGAGGCGCGGGGGCTGATGGGCTCGGCCGACGAGATTCTCAAGTTCCAGCGGCTCGCCGAAGAGCGCACCAGCCAGCGGCAGAAGAGCGGGACGCTCGCCGACGTGGAGGTCTGGCGGCAGATTCACGACGCCATCCCGTTCCCGAAGGAACTGGAGCATCCCTACTACGAAGAAAGCCCCGTCTCCGTCATGGAAGCGCTGCTGACCGGCGAGCCGCTCTACCTCGACGCGATGGTCATCGAGAACCGCGGCTGCGTGTCGAACCTGCCCGACGACGCGATCGTGGACATCCCCGTGACCATCGTCGGCGGCCGCGCCCGCGGACTCGACGTCGGTGCGCTGCCACCCTTCGCCGCCGAGTTGTGTCGCCGCCAGATCGCCGTGCATGAACTGGTCGCCGAGGCCGCCGCCGAGGGCAGCCGCCAGCGCTTCTTCGAGGCCTTGTGCCTCGACCCCTTCGTGCGCGGCATGAGCACCGCGCAAAAGATCATGGACGACTACCTCGAGGCGTACCGCGACTGCCTGCCGCAGTTTTTCTGAACCCTGCGCCGGGGCGTGATGCACGATCGCGGCGGCAATACTCGCGAAGATGAGTGGAATTGACTGCAACGCTTCGCCTGCAATGCGATGACGTCCTGACGAAGGAGCGGGCGGCGCGAGTCCGAATTCATCTGCGAAATGCTCGCTCGATACCCGAAACAGGAGGTTTGCATGATCGCGGCTATTCCCTCTCGCCGAGAATCCCGCGAAGCCAGAGGTGGATGCAGGCGTCTTCCACGCCGATCGACTCGAGCGCGCGCTGCACTTCCGCAGGAAGTGGCCCCGCCTGCACGATTGCAACGTTCTGTTCGATCTCCTGCGGGTTCGTCGCCCCGACGAGCAGCGTGGTGATGTCCGGGTCGCTCATGACGAAACGAATGCCGAGTTCGGGCAGGTTGATGCCGGACCGCTGCTGAATCTCCACGAGACGTGCGTACGCAGCCTGGTGCCGCGGGCTCATCCAGTCCGGAGGTTCTTCGAGCCACTCGCGGTGGACGCGCGCAAGCCTGCCACCGCACAATGGCCCGGCGACGATGCGCGCCGCGTCCGCGTCAAGGGCGACCGGAAACACGACGTGGCGTGAAGCACGATTGATCAGGTCGTAGTTATACGCGGTCAGCACCGAATCGACCTCGACGTGCGCGAGCACGTGCGCTAACTGCATCGTGGTGTTGCCGGAGATGCCGATGAAGCGGCAGAGCCCCTGCTCACGAGCGCTCTTCAGGGCGCGCATCACGGGCGCGTCGGCAAAATCGATCGCTGCGCCGACATCGATCGGTCGGGCGGTCCGCTCCGCGTCGTCGTCGCTCCACCAGCAGAGCCACTCGGCTTCGTGTATCTGCAGCAGGTCGACGTGATCACGACGGAGCGCGCGCAGGTTGTCGTGAACCTGCGAGAGAATCGCCGCTTCGTTACGAAACTGGTGCCGCTCCGGGTAGTACCCGATCTTGGTGGCCACGAAAGCCGGTTCGCGCACCTGCGCGAGCGCCTCGCCGAGCACGCCCTGCGATGCGCCACCGCCGTAAGAGGGCGATGTGTCAAAATAGTTGACCCCCAGCTCGATCGCACGGCGAACCGCCACAATGCAGTCGCCGGCCGACTCCCGGCGAAACCATCCCGTGCCCATGCTCAGAAGGGGGACGTCCACGCCGGTCCTTCCCAACGGTCGTCGTGCAATCATCGACATACGTATCCGCGCGCGCACTCCGCAAAGGGATGTCTCGGCATCATACCGGACCCTGCGGGGCTCCCGCGATTCGTCATCTGTCATTCGTCACGTCGGAGAGGTGCGAACGCGGCTACGCGTTCTCCAACCAGGGCGGCGGGATGATTCCGCATGGCCCAGAGATTCCACATGATTCTGTTCAGTCTCGTGACGGGGCTGGCGCAGACGGACGCCTACGCGGGCCAGGAAAGCTGGGATCGTCGCCCTTTGGCTCGGTGAGCTTTCCGTCGATGAGCATGCGGCAACCAAGCAGCCTGCTGTCCAGGCCCGTCTCGGCGTCCTGCAGGTAGAGCAGACCTGCCGGCGCCGATCGCGCGCCGATACCGTCTCGAACGCCTCGCGCAGGCGCTGCGGCGTCAGCGAGCCGTGCGACAGTGCGTCGAGGCACTCCTGGATGACCTGCTGATGGCCTGGATGCCTTGAGCCATTCTAATTCCCGGGGCGGCGCATAGGCACGACTTTCCCGACTTCAGGTCCGTTCCACGTAGACCGGACTGGACCACGCGGCGTGTCCGTCCGCCTGAATCGCCTTGACGAAGTACGGCGTCCTCGAAGCCACAGGCGGCTGGATCTGCCGTGCCAGGGAAAGTTGCGTCCGTGCAATCTCCTCCGGGTAGAGGTGAATCGTGACGCGCCGGTCGAGCTCTCCCAGTTCCCAGGTTCTGCGTCCGTCGCCGGCGCGCAGCTCGGCGGTCTCGGCGGTGAACCGACCCTCGGCGCACTCGAGCGTCACGCGGGCGGCCGCCGGATCGTCGAGCAGAATGTCGATGCCATCCATGTCGCCGGTCGTGCGCGATCGGAACGCGATCTCGGTCTCACCACGCTCCGTGATGCCGTCCGCGGGGGAGTCGAAGGACACCGTTTCGGCCGAAAGGATTCCGGCGCCCTCGACGCGCAGCACACCCGACCAGTCGACGCGGCGCGCGCGGCCCCGGATGCGGGCGCCCTGCCAGGACACGCGGACGCGCCGGGTGTCGCCAAGGTTCGAGAAGGCCGGCGGGTGGACGACTTCAACGATCTCCCTGCCCTCGTAGAGCTGGAGGGATTCGAGATCGTTCGTGCCCACCGCGTGGGCGCGCAGATCGAGCGGGCCCTCGGCACCGGTGATGACGCTGCCCATCGGCTGGTCGTCGATCGAGAACGCCAGATCGATGCGCGGACCGCTCGTCCCGTAGCAGCGGCGCTGCTTCAGCGCCGCGAACACGGCTTGCCGCGTCAGGTCGTCGGCGAGGACACAGGTCAGACCGCCGGCAATGCCGAAATCGCCGGCGCCCGGCCCTTCGGCGCCCGGACGGCCCTTGTGGCCGTCGCTGTTCGCCATGACGCCGACGACGTATCCCATGTCGAAGGCGTCCCAGAGCATCCACTCGAAGACACCCCAGCACGAGAGGACCTCGACGAGCGGACAGATCTCCTGGTCGAAGCACTTTCGAATGTCGGCGTAGCGACCGCCCACGTGCGCCGCGAGAATGGCCTTGCCGTTCTCGCGAATGCGCGCGGACAGTTCGCTGGCGGGGTGCGCCGGCGTGCGGGCATCCTCGGTGACGTCGGGGATCTGCCAGTGGCTCGATCGGAAGATCGGCTGATCGTCCTCGCAATAGAAAACGTTGCGGTCACCGCCCGCGGGCGTGTTCGCCGACCACTCGTATCCGGGAAGCACGACGAAGCGGCCCCGTTCGTTGAACGCCTTGACGGTCTCGGTCAGGCGCGCCCAGTCCTCGTCGTCCATCTGGAAGTCGTTGCCCTGGTGGGACGCGAAGTCAAGGAATGCACGGTCGCGGCAGAAGCGGAAGTACTCCTCCTCGGTGCCCGTACCGACCGTGGCGTCCGACTGCGCGTGCAGGTCGCCCCAATAGCGCTTCGGTGCAGGCTCTGTCTCCAAAGCGGCGACCGGGTTGCTTCGTGAGACGAGCCCGCCCGCCTCCGCGCGAACGTAACCTGATCCTGCCGCGCCGAAGCGCATGGTGTCGCCTGCAAAATCGACGGTCCCGTCACCTTCCCATGAGTACCGCACTCCGTCCGGAACCGACGTCGGATTCATCCATCGATCCTGTCCCCTGACGCGAATGCGCGCGGGCTCGCCGACCGTGACCCGCGTCGGCACGACGCAGACAAGCTCGACGGCGTCGCCCGCGATGATCGGAACCGTCGGTGAGCCAGGCACACTCCGGGCGACGGCCGCGTTCGTGGGATCGACGAACACACGGAAGTCGTGGCGTGTCTCGACGAAAGTCTGCGCGCGAATGCCGGGCGATCCTTCGCTGCGATCGCCCAGGACGATGGTGACACGGTTCCCGGGCGAGAGAAAGCCGCTGTGCACGTCGATCAGGATGCACCAGTTCATCCACGGGCGCTCGTGCGCCTTCTTCGCGAATCGAACGGACAGCTTCGCATCGCCGTCCGTGCGCACAGTCGCGTATCCGGGCGCGCCGGGTTGATCGAATTGCGGCGTCTCCCAGTCGCTCGCGAAACGCTTGGCCAGCTTGATCGTGCCGCCTTCGTCGATTCCGGCCTCGCCCACGGTGTAGCGCACGGTCCATTGACCGACGGCACCCGCGACGATCGCGTCCCGGGGCTCAAGCTCCGCCGCGCCGAGATAGCCCCCCCTTTCCGAGGGAGGGTTGGTGGGGTCATTCAGGGCGTTCACGCTACCTCCGCATCCACGCTGAGACGATGCGAGAGGATCATGCCCTGCCCTTCGATCATCGCCCAGTGGAACGCGAGGATCTCCCCGTTGTCGAGCCTGAGCAGTGACGCCTGGCCGAAGCGAATGGTCGACATGCGATCGGCAAACGACTGACCGCTCTCGGTGCGTCGACTCGCCGCCGGCCCCCATATGTCCTTCTCCTCGATCACCCGCCATCGATCGTCCGTCATGTCGATCACGCGCACGGTCAATGCGATCTTGTCCTCACGGTGGCAGTGAATGCTCAGGAGCCGCTCGCCGCCGAGGTAGAGCTGCGTCGCGGACTGCGCCCTGACGCCGGTGTCGATCGGGCCACACCATGTGCGGCCATTGTCGTGGGAGATCGTGACCTGGTTGTTCAGGTCCCGACTCGCTGCGGCGTCGAACGCCCAGCAGATGCTGACCAGCCGTCCCGGCTGCATCTCGACGATGTTGGCCTCCCAGGCGAAACTCGGCGTCGTCGGGTGCTGGTAGTAGCGCACGCTGTCGTCCCAGGTTCGACCGCCATCGGTGCTTCGCATCAGAACACCGCACGGACCGCTCGGATTCGTGCCGTCCGGCATGATGAACAGTCCCGTCGCCGCGATCACGTCACCGTTGCTCAACTGCAGGCTGCGCTGGGGAATCTCGTACACCTCCGGGAGCGACCGGGGGATGATCTCGGCGACGGACCAGGTCTTCCCGTCGTCATGAGAAAAGCTGACCAGCGCCTCACCGGGCAGGACGCCGCCCGTCTCCTCGATCGCGATGCGACGGTCCGGATCGTCGCGATAGAAGCAGTAGCCCAGGGCGATCAGGGTGCCGTCGTCAAGCCGCCACGGCTTGAAGTAGTCGCAGAACGGTCGCTTGTCCTGCGTCTTGTCGTACAGCGGCCCCTGCAGCATCCAGGATCGACCGCGGTCCGCGGAGCGCGACACCCACGTGGTCATGTCCGCCGACTCGAGCGCCTCACCGATCGTGAACAGCGCGAGAAGCTCGCCCGACGGAAGCTGGATGGCGCCCGGAAAGAATGCGTGCCGACTGCGCGCGAGCGGGACCGGGTTCTCGTACACGACGTGCTCTTCGAGGTATTCAATCATGGGATTTCCGGCGCCGATGAGCGGCGGGGCTCAGGAGCTACTATATGGACACGGAGGATGGACACGGAGGATGGACACGGAGGGACACGGATTTTTTCTGATTCAGTGCCGGCGATCATACGGACAGATTGGCATCGTGTCCGGCAGCGTCTATCGATCGCCGATGATGCGATACGACTCCATGAGACGAACGAGCCCGTTGAGGCCGGCGGCGAAGCGATCCTTGTAGACGCGTACGACAAGCTGATGCTCGCCGGCCGTCTTCATGGCATCAGAGAGAGCGACCGCCTTCGGCTTGTCCCAGGGATCACCGGCAAGACGGCCCGCAGACCGGCCGTCGATCCATATTTCGGCGTCGCCGTCGATCATGGGAAACAGCAGCCAGAGGTCGTCCGTCACGCCATCGGGAACGGCGAACGTCGTCGCATACCAGGCGGCGCCGTGATGGCTGACGCCCTGAGAGGTCCAGTAGTCATCCACGCGGATGTCCCGCCAACCCGGGCCGTCGGTCGCGGGTTTCGCGTCCCATCCCTGCTTTAGCCCTGCGTCGTCCGGGTCGGTGCGAAAGCGCCAGACCAGGGGCAGCTTCGATCGCTCCTCGCCCCTGATGGCCTCGAACGGCGGACGGTAGCTTCCTCGCTTCAGCCGGTCCTTGTAAGGACCGGTGACCACCAGGGGAATCGGCAGGTCAAGGTCCTTCATGATCTTCAGCGTCCCGGCTTTGAGCATCCGGTAGCGATCGAAGCTCTCGGCGTCGATGCGCCTGACGTCAAGCTCTTCCAATTGCGTCAGCGCGAATGCGTTCAGCGACGCCTGCACCATCTCGATGCGCTTGCCGACCACCGGGGCCGCGGCTTGCCTCTTCGCCTCGTCCAGTAACTTCTGCAGCGCTCGCAGATGAGCGCCGTCGAACTCCGCCACCCAGTTGCCCCAGACCATGTGGCCCGAATAAGCCATGAGCCGCGCTTCGTAGGTTCGATGGTAGCGCTCCATGGTCGCCGCCGCAGCGCCGTACATGTCCCGGCAGAACTCGTGAATGATCCGGTCGACGTCCGCGTCGATGTCCCACAGCAGGCGCGCCTTGACCTGGTGGAACAGCGCCGATCCTGCCCACGTGCCCTGGCTCTCGCCGGAAAGACCGACGACGCCGCAGCTTTTCAGAAAGCGGAGCAGCTTGCGGTAGTGGGCGTAATAGCCGGTGGGAATGTTGATGTGACGCCCGGTCGGCGGATAGTCGTAGTAGAGGAGCCGGCCGCGCCGGGTCCAGTCGCGAACCCAGGTGACAAGGTTCGTATTGTAAGGACAGTCCGGATCGTCGAAGTCGTGGCGCAGGCAGTGTCCGCTGTACGCGAACTCGACGATCACGTTGTCCTCGAGCACGAGATCCTGATCGCGCGGCGGCGCCACCGTCGATCCATAGGCATAGAAGCTCACGAACCGGTCGGGAAGCTCCTTCGCCACCAGGCGCGCCACCTGGTTGACGAAACGGACGTAACGATCGCTGAGCGCGCCGGGACCGTTCCTGCACTGCGGGGCGTCGGGATAGGCATCGTAGGTGTCGTTCGCCTTCCAGGTGCTGCCCGGACCGTCCATGGCCAGGCACGACGCACACTCGCACCAGTAGCTCGGCTCGTCGTTGTGACCGATCGAAAACAGCCACCAGCGCGGATCCTTGACATGGCCGTAACCGTCGCGGAAATACCGGATCATGTCGCGCGCGGCGATCCGGGCCACGTCGGGGTTGGACAGGCATACCTGCACCTGCCGGCCGTCCCTGTACATCCAGGTTCGTTCCCCGTTCACCACCGGGTATCGTTCGGGATGCGCGGCGAACGTCGCCTTCACCTTGTCGATCTCGGACGGATGGTTGCCCGAGGGCACGAACCAGCGAAGCGTGTGGCCGGTCTGCTTCTGGCGACCGTAACCGAGGAGCGCCGGGTAGTAGATCGCCGTATCCCCGGTCGTCAGTGCGTTGACGCCGTTGCGGACCGCCCAGTCCTTGAACTGGACGCTCAGCGCGGGCGAGCCGACCGGCGTCGCGTGCCATCCGCGGTCCTGGAATGACGGTGTGTGCTTCTGCGGCTGGTCGGACAGATCGAGCCGCTGCCGCTTCGGAATGCACTCGCCGACCTCCTCCTCGTGGCTGACCATCGGCATGTACCAGCGACAACCCTGGTCGCGCAGGAACTCGAAGGCCGCGAAGAGCGTTCCCTGCTCGCCCTGGCCGATGATCGCGATGTCTCCTTCGCCGTACCCGATGTAGATCGTGTCGAGCGGCCAGTCGTCGGGGTGGTGGCGCGAAAGGTTGTCGCGCGTGCGCCCAAGGACGATCGACCGCACCTGGTCCCTGGCCGCGGCCTCGGACACGACGGGCAGCGACCGGCCGGTCATGCGCCGGATGGTGCGGACCAGTTCATTGGCGGCGTGACGCTCGGCGGGATCGGGCTCGACGGGAACGACGATGGCGCCGATCGATTCGCTCTCTGCTTCACCCATGGCGCCATTCCCACACAGCAGCAACACGGCGATCGCAACAGGCAGGTGTCTCACTCGATGCTCTTTCGCTGCGACGTCCGTGATCCGTAGGAAAGGGTTTCCAACTGTCCAGCACGCGCGTCAGAAGCTTACCATGAGAACCGGGATTCGCTACCGTCGGGCGTTGGCGGTTGGCGCGATCTACCTGGGTTTCTGGAATCCCCATCACGATTACGACGGGAGCACACCGTCAGGCTAGGTGCGACGCCTGATCAGCACTCGACCGGGATCGATGCGCTGACGCCGACAGGACGTTCTCGATACGATGTGACCATGAGCGAACATGAAAAACCTGGAAAATCGTGCCTTGCCTGCGGTCGTGACGACGGTGAGACGCCTCTCATCAATCTTCAGTACCGGGGCGAGTCCATCTGGATCTGCCCCCAGCATCTTCCGGTGCTCATCCATGATCCGGCGCGGCTGATCGGCACGCTTCCGGGTGCGGAGAATCTGCGGCCCGCCGATCACCACGATTGAGACCGAAGAGGTCAGGATAAGACAACAGCCACGAAGATCGAAGATGTTCGAATCGACACGATGATACGGTTCATTGGCAGTGGAGATTGCTGAAGCACATCAGCCTCGGCGCCGGAGACCCGAGAGCACGACGCCGACGATCAAACAGGGCAGCATCCCCGGCTCGGGCAGCGCCGCCGCCTGGCCCTGCCCCGGCGCGACGACGCGGAAATCCGATATCTCGTAGCGCAGCGGCGTCGGACCGGCCTCGGCCCGCACACCGAACCCGATGATGCCGATCTGAGTGAAATCGAGATCGTTCGCGAACGCGCTCAGATCGCCGAAGTCGAATTGATAGACGCCGGGGCCGTCGACCTCGATCTCGCCCAGGTCCCATGTCTGCGCGGTCTCGGCGAACGCGAAAAGCGTGCCGAGGGTCGGAGCCGATCCGAGCGTCACCTCCAGTGCGGTCCGACCGCCGGCAGTGAGATCGGCAAGCGTGTCGCCGTCGTAAGACAACGTGGCGCTGCCGGTCGAATCACGCTCGATGACGATCGTGATCGCGTCGTCATCGACGTGCGGCGCGTCCGGGCTGAGCGTCGCTCGAATCTCCTTCCCCACCTCGAGTCGAAGCTCGGTCAGCCGTCGTCCCGCGCCGAAATACGCCGATGACACGGCAGTCTCGTTCACGGTCGGCGCCGAAACGCCCTCGAGCTGCCCGGCCGTCAACGAGAAACCACCGGTTTCGAAGGCGTCGAGCGTCGCGCATCCGGGAGCGTCACACGTCCGGTCGGGACGGTGCGCATCGATGAAGCCGGCGATCGCGTCGTATGCCGGTCGCGTGCTGCCATCCGGGTTGAAGATGCCGTAATGGTCGTCCGCCGCATGATACAGCAGTATCTTGTCGATCCAGTTTCGATCGGGGTGCCCCGTAAGCCAGTCGTTGAACAGCCCCGTGTAGTTGTCCGCGATCTGCTGCAGACTGTGATCGTCCGTCCGCCAGCCCACTTCCGTCAGCCAGACGTCGCCGTTCCAGCTCAGCTCGCGCAGCACTTCGCGAAGCGAAGGGTGGATACCGAGGAAACCCCACAGGTTCGGGTCGGCGCCCACCAGCGTGTTCTGGTTCAGCTGGTTCGTGACCGTGCTGTGCGACCCGGACAGCGGCCGCGGGTAGGTATGGTGCGAGAGGATGTCGATCCGGTCTCCGGCCTGCCCCAGATGTCCTCCAACCAGTTGTAGTACGTCCGCCCGCTGCTGTAGAAGTGCGCCAGCTCCGGGCCGAGGACGCGGGCGTTCGGATTGGCCGCGTGAATCGCGTCCGCCGCGGGCTTGAACACCGAATCGATGAACTGCTGCCGCGTGCCGGTCCAGAAGGCCGTCGTGTTGGGCTCGTTCCAGATGCCCCAATACTGAATCTCGTCGCGGTACCGCGTGACCGCAGTCGTCACCGCCGTCGTCCAGTCGCTGACGTCGTTCGGCACGCCGGTCCGCACCGGGCCGCTGGTCGCCCAGGCGGGCGTGTAGCCGATGGAAGGGTAGATCTTCAGCCCGCGCGCCGTCGCCTTCTCGACCGCGACGTCCAGCGCCGAGAAATCGAACACGCCCGGCGCCGGATTGAACGTCCACCAGTCGAAGTCCACCCGCACCCATCCCAAACCGCTGTCACGAAGGCGATCGAGACGGGCGTCGTCGGACAGCTGATGGATGTCGATGCCGATTCGGTCCTCGACGCCGACGGCGATGCCGGACCCGGCCGCATCCGCCGCGCACAGCGCAGCCGCCGCGAAGCCCAGGACGATGCGCAACGATGCCGCGCCGCCGTCGCGACGTCGAATCGGGCGATCGCGGTCTTGACCGGCATGGGTAATGATCATTCGGCCCAATCTGCCCCGACCACCGGCGACGCTGTGCCCGGCGGTGATTCACCGATCATCACCGTTATTGTAAGCGGCCGAACCAGAAAAGTGCCGCGCACTGGTAACATGCGCGAAGATGGATCGCGAGCACCGAACCGAATGCCACCATCAGACGAACTGATCATGCCTCGACTCAGCCGTAAACAGCTCGACCTCTATCACGAGAATGGCTACCTCCTCGTCAAGGACGCGCTATGCGACGAGGACCTGGCGCCGGTCCGTGCGGCGATGATGGACACGGTGGACGGGATCGCGCGGACGCTGATCAACGACGGGCTCCTGTCCAGCGACTATCGCGAAGCGCCCTTCGAGACCCGGCTGGCGAAGATCTTCGCCGATGCGGGCGTCGACCAGGCGCCGCGCTTCGGACGATCCTGGCGCGAGAGGAAGCCTGCTTACTTCGAATTGCTCACGCACCCGAAGGTGCTCGACATCGCCGAGTCGATCGTCGGACCCGAGGTATTGATCCATCCGATCTACAACACGCGGCCGATGATTCCCGACACCCCGCTCGTCGTCGTGCCGTGGCACCAGGACATTCAGTATCTCGACGCCGATCTCGTGGCGGGCCTACAGATTCCCACGCTGTGGATTCCCCTGGTCGACGTGACGCACGAGATGGGGTGCCTGCAGGTCGGAGCGAAGACGAAGGCGCGCGGCGTCGCGCCCTGGCACCGGGAGGATCGATCCGGCACGGGGTTCATCGAGATCGACGACGAGCACATGGAAGGCGTCGAGGTCGTCACCTGCGAGATGACCCGGGGCAGCATCCTGCTCGTCGACCAGATGACCTACCACCGCTCCACCGCGAACACGACCGACCGCGTGCGCTGGAGCGTCGACCTGCGATACCAGGCCACCGGTCACCCGACGGGTTTCCGCGATCAGGAAGGCTGGCTGGCGCGCAGCGCAGCGCGGCCCGGGAAGGTCGTGATTTGGGAGCAGTTCGCGGCGGAAACGTAGCCATTAGATTCTTCCCCCGTCACTTCTTGTCACGGTGACGAGAAGTTGAAGAA
>NYZC01000146.1 GCA_002686995.1 Phycisphaeraceae bacterium
CTTGACGTCCCGCCACCGGCGGGTGACATTACGCACCGGGCGCTGCACTTTCTCTCCGCCTCACGCCGCACTTTTACTCCGCCCTTCACACAAATCTCACGCCAGACGGCTAAAGTGTTACAAAAATCTGTCTTTTTTCTTGACTTGAGACCCTGATTTCGAATAGCCTAACGTGGGCTTCGCCCGCAAGTCGGAAGGCCGAAAGTCGAAAGAACCTGACTCCGGCCGGCGCGGTGGGGCATCGACAGTCCCGCTTTCGACTTTGGACTTTGGACTTTGGACTTTGGACTCTGGACCTTCGACCTTCGACTTCTCGTCACCGTGACGAGAAGTTGCACCGTAAGAATCTAATCGCCGACGCGCCTCGTCCGCCCACTCGCTGTCCGGATCGAGACCGACGTACCGGCGCCAGTGCCGCGCGGCGTCGGCGGCGCGGTCCATTTTCTCCAGCAGGCACGCCAGGTTGTAATGGGCATCCGCGTAGACAGGATCCGCCGACAACGCCTGCTCGAGACAGCCGGCCGCTTTTTCGAACTGCCCTTCCTCCTCGAGCAGATCGGCGAGGTTGTACCAGACCTCCGCCATGGCGGGTTCCAGGTCGGCCGCGGCCCGGTAGAGTTGGCGCGCCTCGTCACACCGGCCCAGGTCGCGCAGCGTGTTCGCGAGATTGAACTGGGCCTCCGGATATCGCGGCCGGGCCGCCAGCGCCTGGCGGTAGGCGTCCGCCGCGTCCTCGAGCCGCTCCTGCTCCTCCAGCGCGACGCCGCGCGCGAGCCACTCTTCGGCGTCAGCACCGAAAGATGCGTCGAGCGCCGGCGGAGGTTCCGCGACGGCGTCGTCGGGCCTTGACGAGAAATCGAGCACCATCTGCCCGTCCGGACCGATCAGGCTTTCCTCGAAACGGGCCAGCAGCCTGCCGGCGTCATCCGCGACGATGCTGAGCTGGGCCAGCGGCCGCTCCGTGCCCGGCAGGACGCGTGACAGCCCGCGAATGCTCGCGCGAATAGCGCCCGGCGCGACGCCGCGCTGCACGAGGTCCGCAATCGTTCGCAGCGAGACGATGTCCTGGAAGTCGAACTGTCCGTCCTCGGAGCGGACGAGCCCGCCCCACGAGCATCGAGGTGCGGCGTGAAATCGTGGCGACGGGCATGCCTCCCTGCTCGCAGAGGGCCACGATCTCACGGCGGTCGCCCTGCTGGAGCGCAAGCGCTGGCTCGAAGCGATGTTCGACGCTTCCGCTTCCGTGGCGCCGACGATCCAGTACTGTCCGCACTTCACCGAGAGCGGCCGAGTGGTCTTCGATCGCGCGGCGGCGATGGGGCTCGAAGGCATCGTGTCGAAGCGGGTCGACGCGCCGTACACGCAGCGACGCAGCGATCACTGGCTCAAGATCAAGCACCGCATGCGCCAGGAGATGATCGTGGGCGGCTTCGCGACGTCGACGGCGCGCGAAGGCTTTCGTGCGCTGCTCGTGGGTTGTCACGACGGCGACGGTCGTCTCGTCTACTGCGGTCGCGTGGGCTCTGGGTTCGACGATCTCGCCCTGTCCATGCTCGCGGACGAGCTCGAATCACGGGGGCGCAAGGCCTCGGCGTTCAGCAATCCCGAGGCCGATCCGGAACCCGCGACCGTGCACTGGGTTCGACCCGAGCTGGTCGTCGAGGTGGAGTTCGCGGGATGGACGGGCGACCGTCTACTGCGACACGCCGTGTACAAGGGGCTGCGTGCCGACATGCACCCGGCCGATGTCGTGCTCGAGCAGATTGAACCCGCCCCGGAACGACCGCCCGAAGATCCGGCGCCGTCGTCGCCGGGAACCTCCGCTTCACGAACCGTGTCCGGTGTCCGGATCACGCATCCGACGCGCCCCGTCTATCCCGAGCAGCGCGTCACCAAGGTCGAGGTGGCGCAGTATTTCGAGGCCGTCTTCGACCGGATGACGCCGCACCTCGACGGTCGTCCGATCTGCCTCGTGCGCTGCCCGCTCGGTCTTGCGGGCGAATCGTTCTACCAGCGGCATCGCGGCGACGGCTTCGCGACCTCAGTCCGGGCAAGCTCTCCCGATGACGAAACGGATCCATACATGGTGATCGACGACCTCGAAGGACTCGTCTCCCTCGTGCAGATGGGCGCCCTGGAGGTGCACACCTGGGGCTGCCGCGAGGACGATCTCGAAAAGCCAGATCGGATGGTGTTCGATCTCGACCCCGGCCCGGGCATCGAATGGGAGCATGTTGTCGCATCGGCCCGCTTCGTCGCCGATCAGCTCGAAACCCTCGGCCTGCGCAGCTTCGTCAAGACGTCCGGCGGCCAGGGCCTGCACCTCGTCGTGCCGCTCGTTCGCCGCGCCAAGTGGGAACAGGCCCGTGCGTTCGCGCAAGGCTTCGCGAGTCGCATCGTCCGCCTCGCTCCGCGCAACTTCGTCGCGACGGCCAGCCGCCGGATGCGCGAGCATCGAATCTATGTCGACTACCTGCGCAACACGCGCGGCGCCACGACGGTCGCTCCGTACTCGACCCGCGCGCGCCCCGGCGCGTGCGTCTCGACACCGCTGGACTGGACCGAGCTGAGTGCAGAAGTCCCCCCTTCGTCCTACGACGTGCGCACGGTCATGAAGCGAATCGGAGACGAAGACCCGTGGCGCGAACTCCGGAAGGTGCGCCAGTCGATTACCGCCGCGATGCTTAGCGAGGTCACGTCCTGACGACCGGAGTATTGCTCCACGAAATCAGTTCCCCTTGCGCGAACCGTCCCAGGTTGAAGATCCCGAAGTCGGCCGGCTTCCTGCCCTCCGCGATGAACGCAGCCATGCGCTTTCCGATCCACGGCGCCGCCGAGAATCCACTGCCGCTGAACCCGACGGCGTAGTAGAGACCCTCGATCCCCTCCGCGCTCTCCAGGATCGGCATGTCGTCCGGGGTGACGTCGTAGGTGCACGCATAGGTGCGATGCACGAAGCCTTCGCGCATGAAAGGAAGTGACAACGAGAGTTGTCCGTGCATCCGCTCGACGGCGTCGAACTCGGCGGTCTGCCGGTAGTTGTCGGGATCGACGGGCGGACCGTCCTCCCGATAGAAGCTGCTCTCTCTGCGTCCCACGAACATCTGCGCTTCGCCCTCCGGCCGCATGTACAGGCCGGCGCGCGAGTCGAACATGATCGTGCGAAGCCGGTCGGCAGAGCCTGCAGGCGCGTGAAAGAACGCCATCTGGGCGATATGCGGGCGCACGGGCACGTCGATCCCGAGGCGCGCAAGCTGCGGCTTTCCCCAGACCGAGGTGGCGATCAGCACGTTCGGCGCCTCGAATTCGCCGTCCGCCGTGGTCACGCCAATCACCCGCCCGTCGCGCACTCGGATGTCACCGACCTCGCACCCCTGCTCGATCATGACGCCCGACGCGCGGGCCGCCAGATAGATCGCATGAGTCGCCGGCATCGGGTCGACGTAGACACCGCCGGGCTCGTGGGCGTAGACGCCATCCTCGTCGATCGCCAGGCCGGGCTGAACCTCGGCCGCTTCATCGCGGCCGATCAGGCGCAGATCACACCCGGTACGGCGCGCGACCTCGACCGTCGCCTCGACATGTGCCCGTTCTCCGGACGTCGCGACCAGCATGTATCCGACGTGGTGCACGTCGACCGGGATGCCGAACCGCTCTTCGAATGAACGGTAGAATCCCTGACCTTCGAGTTGCGTCGCGGAGACGGTCGCATGCCGAACCGTGCCGCGGATGACGCCGGCAGCGCGCCCCGATTGCCCCGAACCGATGATGTGACGCTCGAGAACGAGGACGTCCCGCACGCCCTGGTCCTTCAGGTGCAGCGCCGTGCACAGGCCGGTCACCCCGCCGCCTACAACCAGCACGTCCGCGGTCCGGCTCATGCCGTCATCTCCTTCGCCCTGTCGTATTGCTCGACCAGGCGTCGGACGGCGTCGATCTGCTCGGGGCCAGGTGATGGCAACGGCGCACGCATCGCCGGTGACTCGATCAGCCCGCGCGCGTGCGCGATCGCCTGGACGGGTTCGATGCCCCATCCGAGATCCATGACAGCGCAGATGCGCGTGAGACACGCCATCGCCGGCTTCAGGATCGAACGCGCCTTGCGACCATCACCCGCATCCAGCGCGTCGTGAAAGCTGCGCTCCGCGGCCGCGTCGAGATCACCGATCGACGTCAACTCCGCCTGTCCCGGCAGATCGTGAACCTCGACGTACCGTTCGCCCATGCCCGGACCGACGACGGCGAACCGATCGCCCAGTCGCCCGGCCAGGGCGCGGCGCCCCTCGACGTTCCCCGTGTCGTCCTTCAGGCCGATGATCTGTGACCGATCGGCCAGGCGCGCCCAGTCGTCCACGCTCATCCACGACAGCCCGCCGAAGCGGCGATCGAACTCGACCGACACCTGGAATCCCAGGATCGGCATGGAAGTGACATCACAGCAGGCATGCAGCAGTCGCGCGTAGACGTCTGGCTTCGGTCCGAGATAGCCGGGGAACACGAACGCACCGTCGAGCCCCGAATCCTCGAAACCGCGGAGTAGCCCGAACGTCTCAACGGGACTGTCGCCTCGCGTCGAACCCAGCACGAGCGCGCGGTCGCCCGCGATCCGTTTCGTTTCCGCCGCGACCTCGAGCACCTCCTCCGGCGTGAGCACGCAGAGGCTGCTGATCATGGGCGAGAACGCGAGGACGTCGAGACCCGCGTCAACCTGGTGCTCGACGTAAGCAGGCAGCGAAGCCGGATCGATCGAACCGTCGTCGTGAAACGGCGTGAGCAGGCCCACGACCGGGCCGCGGATGCGGGACTTGGTGTGCTCGAATGTGGTCATTGCTGAATCAGAATCATCAACCTAATAGTCATTGATCCAATCGTTATCTTCATGTCGGATTCGGGTCGGAAAACGGCGTCCGAATTGACAGATAACGATTGACTTAATGACTAATAGCTTAGTTCAATAAAACCGCGTCACTGCCCGCGCCAATTGCACTGCCCACACGTCGCCACCCCCGGCTCGTCAACCGGATAATCGCTGAAGCTTTCCCACGGCGGGATATCGTTCGCCGCGCAGCGATGATGATCGCGCACGACGCCGCGATATGCCGGACAGTCGGTCCGAACGTCCGTCGCGGGTTCGAACCGGTTCGGCGCCGGCTGGCGCTGTGACGCGGCCACGAGCCGTTGCCAGGCGTCACGATCGGGCGATGCGGTCCAGACCTCGACCATGCGCCCGATCTTGCGTCGCGCGTCCTCGTCCGGATCCCAGGCATCCTCGGACGGCCGCAGCACAAGGGACCACGGATCGTCCTCGGTGATCACCCACAGGAACGATCCGAAGTCGCGCGCCCTGATCGCGTGACAGGTCGCGTCTCCGATGCGCGACGTCCGGACGATGCCTGCCCGGTCCAGCGCGTCCTGAAGCTGCTCGTCATACCGGTACTGGATGCGGCGTCCGCTCGTGGTGTAGGTGGCATGTCGATGCGGCGGGTCGATCGCCGACAGGTACGGCACATTCCGCGCGTCCTCGACGACATGAACGTTGGTGAGCGCGCGCACGTTGACGCCCAGCAGCAGCAGGAAACCATCCTGCTGCATCAGCCGGACGAACGGCGACTCCCGACCGCACGGCGTCGGGCTCTCGCGGTGACCGCTGAGCAGCTCCTCGGCGCCGCCGCCGATCCCGACCCACGAGTGCGTCGGGTGACAGCTTCGAATCGCGTCGTCCAGGGCACGCACGGTCTCGCCGACAGCACCCGTGTAGCCTCGCTCACGGCTCGGACAGAGGGCCTGCGGACACTGCTCCCTGCATTCGCGCAGGGTGTAGCTGTCGGAGCGAATCGCATCCCGGAAGGAAGGCACGACGACCGCGCCGCCAGGACCGGCCGCCTCGCGCAGCGCTTCCACGACCGTCGCGGCGCCGCCGTCCACGTGGCCGAACTTCGAGAGCGACGCGTGGACCATGATGTGCGCGGCAGGCGCAATGCCGAGGCCGGCGAGGCCGGTGACGATGTCTGGTTTTGTAACCTCGTCATTCACGGGGCACCCCCCCCCTTACAAAGGGGAGGCTTACATCGACATATGACAAACAACGATCGGCCTAATGACTAACAGCTTAATGCACACGATGAGGTGGATGAAAGCGGCGATGGGGGCGCGATCCGCGCCACCGTCACGACCGCTACGGACACCACGGATTCGAATCGAAGTCCCTTAAAGCGAAGAGGCGATGATCACGACGTAACCGAACGTTCGCGCATGATCGCCACCCTCTCGATCCCGACGCTCGAAGACCTCCCCGGGCCGCCGGCCGGCCGCACGGGATGGCCGTGGACCGAAGCGCCGCCCGCAATATCGATACGACCGCGCAGAGCGGACGCGTGGCCGCGAATCTCGATCGTGACGCCTTCCTTCAACCAGGGCAAATTCATCGAGGAGACGATCCGGTCGGTCCTGCTGCAGGGCTATCCAAACCTCGAGTACATCGTCATGGACGGCGGAAGCACCGACGAGACCGTCGAGATCATTCGCAGATATGAACGCTGGATCGACTTCTGGATCAGCGAGCCGGACGACGGTCAGTCGGCCGCGATCAACGCCGGACTCGACCGCGCCGGCGGCGCCATCGGGGGCTGGCTCAATTCCGACGACCTGTACAGGCCCGGCGCGCTCGCCAGCCTGGCCCAGTTGTCGCTCGACCAGCCCAACACGATCGCGTGGTCCGGCGTGACGGAAGACGTCGACATCGATCGGGCGCATCTGAGATTCGTCCGGCCCCGGCCGGGCACGGCCAGGCAGTTCGCCAACTGGTGGATCGATGCGTTCATTCATCAGCCCGGATGCCTCTTCGATCTCGAGACGTTTCGACGGATCGGAGGCGTCAACGAACGGCTCCGCGTCGTCATGGACGGCGATCTCTGGCTGCGCATGGCACGCGTTGGCACATTCGCCTGCATGGACGACGTCGTCGCGGTGGCGCGCATCTATCCGGACGCGATCTCGCAGAACAACGACTCAGGCATCGCCGCAGACGTCATCGCCATGGCGATCAACGCAGGCATCCCGGACGTTGCCACCGAGCGTCTGGACACATACGCCGAATCGATCGTAAGGCAGCGGCGCCGGGAAATCTTCGAGACGATGCTCGGACACCTCTCTCGCACCGAACTTCTCGGCATTGTTCTCCGGCGTGCCTGGGCCGCCCTGGTGCGGCGCGTCCCCTTCATCGGTCGCCCCTGACAGGTCCCCCTCGCCAACCACCGAATTCCTGCAGTTGTCCGCGCGGTATCCTCTGAGCATCGTCGAGGAGTCAAAGATGCCGCACATGACCGGAAACCGATACCTGGCCGAAACCCTCAAGGGATACGGCGTCACGACCATCTTCTGGATGCCGGCCGTGCTCAAGCCTGCGTTCATGGAGATGGAACGGCTCGGGGGCATCAAGCGCGTGCTGTGCCATTCCGAGAAGTCGGCGGTCTACATGGCGGATGGGTACGCCCGCGCTTCGCGACGACCGGGCATCGTGATGTGCCAGTCGGTCGGCGCCGCGAACCTGGCGGCCGGGCTTCAGGACGCCTACCTCGCCCACGCGCCGCTCATCGCGATCACGGGGCGCCAGACCGCTCAGTTGCGCAATCGCAACGCCTACCAGGAGATCTTCCACTGGCCCATGTACGAGCCGGTGACCAAGTACAACGTCCATGTCGACGACGTCGCCCAGCTTCCGATCCAGCTGCGGCAGGCGTTTCGCGAAGCGACGACCACGGCGCCGGGTCCGGTGCATCTCGAGATGCCCGGATTCCAGTGCGAGGTCGTCGGCAACGCCGAAGCCGATCTCGACGTCGTCATCGAGGAGCGATTCGCGACGTACCCCGCCTTCCGCCCCGAACCCGAGTCGGGCGCCGTGGACGCCGCGGCCGACCTGCTTGCCCGCGCCGAACGTCCGGTCATCGTCGCCGGCGGCGGCGCTGTCGCGTCACGGGCCGCCGCCGAGGTGACGAAGCTCGCAGAGAAGCTTTCGATCCCCGTCGCGACGTCGCTCAACGGCAAGGGCAGCATCGTCCATGGTCATCCGCTCGCCGCGGGCATCGTCGGCACCTACGCGCTGCCATGGGGCAACGAGATCGTCGGCGAGGCCGACCTCGTGCTCTACGTCGGCAGCCAGACCGGCGACCAGACGACCGACATCTGGACTGTTCCGCAGCCGGGCACGGCCGTGATCCAGATTGATCTCGACCCGGTCGAGATCGGGCGCGGCTACCCGGGCGTCGTGCCGCTGCTTGGCGACGCGCGCCAAACCCTGCGCCGGATCATCGATGCGGTCGAGCCGGCGCCCGAATCGGCCTGGGCCACGCAGGCCCGTGAGCGGGTCGAAAAAGGATGGAATGAGCAGGACGCGCTGTGCGGCTCCGACGCCGTGCCGATCCGGCCGGAACGAATCTGCCGCGAGATTTCCGATTTCCTGCCGACCGACGCGCTCGTGGTTTCCGACACCGGGCACGCGGCAAGCTGGACTGGCAACTACATCCTGCTCCGTCACGCGACCCAGGACTACATCCGTTGCGCCGGCTCCCTCGGCTGGGGCCTGCCGGCGGCGATGGGCGCAAAGTGCGCCGTGCCGGATCGGCCGGTGATCTGCTTCACCGGCGACGGCGGCTTCTGGTATCACCTCGGCGAACTCGAGACCGCCGTGCGATGCGGTATCAATACGGTGACCGTGATCAACAACAACCGGTCGCTCAGCCAGGACAAGCCGGGCGTCGACGACGCGTACCGTGACCACCCGCAAGGCAATCCCGAGGAGCTCTGGGTCTACCAGGATCTCGACCTGGCCGCGGTCGCGCAGTCCATGGGCTGCTTCGCGCGGCGCGTCGAGCATCCTGAGGACATTCGTCCCGCGCTCGATGAGGCGCTTGCTTCCGGTCGAACCGCGGTCGTCGACGTGGCGAGCGATATCGATGCTTTCGCGCCATGGACGCGCAATCCCATGAAGGGTTCATGAGCACTCGTACTCCCAACATCCTTTACTTGCATTGCCACGACGCTGGTCGTTACCTGCAGCCCTACGGCTACGCAATTCCCACGCCTGCGATCCAGGCACTCGCGGAGCAGGGCACGCTCTTTCGCCAGGCGTTCAGCGCCGCGCCGACCTGCTCGCCGAACCGCGCATGCCTGCTGACCGGGCAGTGGGCGCATTCGAACGGCATGATGGGGCTCTCACATCGCGGCTTCACGCTCGCCGACTACAGCCGCCATATCGTCCACACGCTGCACGACGCCGGATACGTCGCCGCACGATCCGGGCTTCAGCATGTCGCGCGCCAGCCGTTCGCCGATCCGGCGGCCCTCGGTTACGACCATGTGCTCACCGAAGACGAATCGTTCGGGGCGGTCACGGCGCACGCGGAGAGATTTCTCGATGCGGACCAAGGCGCGAGTCACCAAATGGATTGTCTTTTCGTGGCTTTTCGTGGCTTTGAATCCGCGCCGACCGGTTGCACCCCAATGCCCCGCCGTCCACACATTCTGTTCATTCTGACGGACCAGCTGCGGGCCGACTGCACGGGCAGCGCCGGCCATCCGGCGCTGCGAACGCCGAACATCGACTGGATCGCGTCGCGCGGCGTGCGGTTCACCAACGCGTTCAAAAAGGATCCTTGCGATGACAGTGACATCAAAACCTATTCCCGCCCTGGCCGTGGCTCTTCTCGCGCTCGAATGCGCTCCTGCCGCAGCACAGGCCATCGAGCATCCGCCGCAGGCACCGCGCGTCCTGAACAATTTCGTGACGGAGGTGCTGCTTGCCCACGACCTGAAGGGCGACGGGACGCACCGTTTCAGCATCGACAACCCGCGAAGAGGCTGGCTGTTGTTCAGAACCCACGGGCTGGCGGGTCGGCTTGGCGAAATCCGCTTGTTGATCAGCCCGGAGGACGGGGCTGAACAGCTCGTCATCGAGTACGGCCGCGGAGATCGCAGGACGATCGAGCAGATGCGGTTTCTGGACCAGGGGCGCTACACGGTGCAGGTGCGCCTGAAGGACGCCGAGGTCAGCTCGCTCGAGATCAGGCTGATTCCGATCATCAACTACGAGCGCTTCCACGGCAGCTTCCAGCAGATGCTGGGCGGCTACCCGGAGTACGACCGGGAGTTCCTGACGCGCTGCGGCATGCTGGACAGCATCAACACGATCGGCACCTATGACGGTTTCAAGTGGCTGAAGGAGTGGCAGAACACGGGCAAGCACGCGATCCGCATCGCCGGAGGGCACGGCTTCGACTTCTGGAACGGGTGCATGAACAGCTACGGTGTCAACGGCATCATCATCGACGAGTTCTACCCCGGCATCTCGAAGAACTTCCCGGGCTGGGCCGAGGATCTCAAGCGGGTCAAGCAGAATCATCCCCGGAGCCTGTGCATTCTCTATCTCGCAGGAGCCGCGAAGGAGCTGCGGCCGCTGATCGAGCCGTTGAAGGATCTCGACTTCTACATCGCACCCGAAGAGCAGGTCTACGAGACCCGGGTCACGGAGCAGGAGCTGATCGAGAAAGGCTTCTCGCGTAAGTGGATTTCAGGGTTCAGGGACTCCTACTTCCCGGGCGTCTCGCCCCGGACCGTGCACTCGGTGGGAATCTACTCCGGTCCCAGCCCGAGCAAGTACAACGACGACGTGTACCCCGACCGAAGCTGGAAGGTCCACCGGGAGCTGCATGTTCATGAACTGGCTACCGATCCCGTTCACGAGGGCGCCGGAGGCATCGAGATCTACCAGTCCACGATGTGCGACGAAGAATACCTGCGCTGGATGGCGAAGCTGTTTCGCCACTACTGCATCGAAGGCAGCCGTGAACGGCTCACGAAGGATCCCTATGTCCTGAACCATCTCGAGAATCCGGACTTCGAGCAGGATCTCGAAGGCTGGACCGTCGAGGCGGCCGAGCCCGGCAGTGTGGAGGTCAGGAAGCGGAAGGGATTCGGCGTCAAGGTCCAGGGCCGGCACGCGCCGCCGGACGTCGGCGACGCCTTTCTGTGGACCCGGCGCCATGCCGAGCGGCCCAACGCGGTCCGGCAGGAGCTCCGCGGTCTCGAGCCCGGACGCTACTACTCGGTCAAGATGATCACGGCCGATCACGGAAACCTGCACGCGTGGCAGCTTCACAACGTCTCGCTGCACGTGGGCGACCCGGCCATCGTCATGCCGCAGCAGTGCTTCCAGACCGTCTGGCGGCATCATCCCGCGGAGGAGTTCGGAAACAAGCCGACGTTTCCGAACTTCCATCGCGTCGTGTTCCGGGCGCGATCGGAAACGGTCATGCTGACGATTTCGGACTGGCAGCGCACCTACCGCCACGGGTCGGTGCCGACGGCTCCGGTCGGCCAGGAGCTGATGATCAACTTCATCCAGGTCGAGCCGTACCTGATGCCGGAGTGAGGGGAGTAGCTGAAGTCGCCTTCGGATATCGGCCGGCGAACCGCGCGGCGTCAGCCGCGGGTCGAATACCAGGGGCGCGCGTGCGCCGCAAAAGCAACGACGCGGCGGCCGATGGACGACCGCCGCGTCGGGCTTGAAAACGAAATTGACGAACTGACGTCGCCGTCTCAGGCGCGACGACGCCGGGCGACCATCAGGCCGCCGAGGACCAGCAGGCCGATCGAGGCGGGCTCGGGAACCAGGAACCGGACCTCCGAGAGGACCGGATTGCTGCCGCCGTAGGTCTCTATCGACGACAGCACGACGTGCCGTGCGGTGAAGGGGCCCGCCCCAAGGAGCTCACCCTCGTAGGATTCACTTCCGGGGCCCTCCTGCAATGTGTAGATTCCGAGGTCCGTCCAGTCGCTTGGCTGGCTCGGATTGTCCAGGGTCGAGATCTGCACCCGCATCTGCTGGAGGCCGCGATTCAGGCAGCAGCTGTCGTTGTTGTTCCAGACGCGGATGTCGCCCGGGCTCTCGAGCTGGTTGAACTTGAGGGCAACGAACGCCTGGTCGGCGGTGGGGATGCCCAGGTAGTCGGACGGCTGGATACCGAACTTATTCTTGTCCGTCAGCCAGTAATTGCCGCCGTTGGTCGTATTCGTCCACGCGGAGTTGGTGTGAGTACCCCACCCCCCCGCACCGTTCCCCGCGACAAACCCGTTACCGTTGATCAGGTTGATCGGGTTGCAGCAATCGTCGGCCCCGGTGGACCGCTCCCAGTCCGACCCCGTTACGACCTCGAACGCGCTGCTCGAATCCTGGTCGCCACCGATGAAAAGCTGCGCCTGGGCGCCCGAAGCGACCGCAAGAACCGCCACCACACCGGCCACCAAAGTCGTTCTCCTCGTCATCAGTCATCTCCTTTTCTTGCTTGAAAGACTCGAATCCAAACGAACGTCGTCACAATCCCATTCTGCGGCGAACGGAACGCCCGTCCGCCGGAAATCGTCGTACTGCGGTGCGGCCGTCTCTCGTTCACCGCGCCCGTCACCCGCAATTCATGCGTCTTGACTGCTCCACTCCGCGGCGTCAAGCCGACTGATAGGTTCTCCTCACGGCTCCTTTCGCCGCAGGCCGATCAACCTGTCTCCGTATTGTATCCGCGCATCGGAACCCGGTCAACGGATTCGGGAGAAACCCGTCGCCAGCCCAAGACGTATCTTGTTATTTAATAGTGTCTTAGATCAATAGACGGTGTTTACCTGTCACCCGGCGACAGCTTCGAGCAGCCCTTCCGCCGGGCGGCAGCACCCGTCGGGACGCGCGAGAAGATCACGGTTGCGTCTCCCGTCCCCCTCCACGAGACTCTCGCCCATGCAATGGACCCATGACTCGATCGCGCTCGACCGGATCGGCGAGCGCTTCACCGAGGACGGATACGCCCTGCTCGGCCGAGTGCTGAGCGACGAGGGGTTGGCCGAAGCGCGGCGACAGATGGACCGGATGCTCGATGCGCTGCACCCGTCGTTGCAGGCGGACGAGTACTATTCGGCGCACCAGCAGGAGCCCTGGCTGCTCGACCTGTGCTGCGCACCACCCCTGGCCGACGTCCTCGAACAGGCGATCGGACCGGACATCGTCCTCTGGTCGACGCACCTGATCTGCAAGCGGCCCCGGACCGGCCGCGCGATTCCCTGGCACCAGGACGGCACTTACTGGAACCTCGCTGGACGTTTCGCGTCCATCTGGCTCGCGCTCGACGATCTCGATGACGAGAACGGCACGATGTACGTGCTGCCGAAGCACCACCGTGAGATCATGCCGCGTCGGCCTACGGGCGATGATTTCTTCGACGAGGAGATCGAACCGTCGGCGCTGCCCGGGGACGTCGAGCGCCGTGAGGTCGGCTACATGTTC
>NYZC01000147.1 GCA_002686995.1 Phycisphaeraceae bacterium
ATTAGTCATTAAGCCAATCGTTAGGTGTCATTTCGGACTCGGGTCGGACGGCGCCTCCGAAATGACAACTAACGATTGGCTTAATGACTAATGGCTTAATTTTCCCTGGAGCCTGAGATGAAGACCCGCGCCGTCATGTTCACCGAAAAGCAGAAGGCGGAGGTCGTCAACCAGGACGTCGCGGATCCGGGTCCCGGCGAGGCACTTGTCGAGACCGAGATCAGTCTCGTCAGCACGGGCACCGAGTGCTACTGCTACCGGGGTGAGTTCGACGAGGGGACCAACTGGATCAACTGGGTTCGGTACCCGTTCGCGCCCGGCTACAGCAGCGTCGGGCGCGTCGTCGCGGTCGGGCCGACCGAAGGGCAAGCCACGGTCGAGGTCGGTCAGCGCGTGTTCGCCGGCTGGCGGCATTGCGGCCACGCGGTGCGTTCCGTCGACCTGCTTACGCCCGTGCCGGACGATCTGACCGCCGAGCAGGCCTCGTGGTCGGCGCTGTCGTACATCACCCAGTCGGCCGTGCGCCAGGGCCGGCACGTCATGGGCGGCACCGCCGTCGTCATCGGCCTCGGCCCGGTGGGTCAGCTGGTGACGCGATACCTGGGCGTGCTGGGCCTCCGCGAGGTGATGGCCGTCGACACCGTCGGCGGGCGCCTCGAGATGGCGGCACGCCATGGCGCGACCGCAACTTTCGAGGGTAGCGCCGCGGACGCGAAGCCGTTCGTGCTCGAGCATACGGACGGCGAGCTTGCCGACGTCGTCTACGACGCGACGGGCCATTTCTCGGTCCTGCCTCTCGCCTTGCCGCTGCCGAGGCCGCACGGTCGCGTGGTGCTGCTCGGCGACTCTCCTCACCCCACGCGCCAGCACCTGACAGGCGATCTGCTGACTCGCCAGATCAACATCGTCGGCACGCACAACGCCAGCATGCCCCCGGAGCACGCCTGGTGGACCGCGCCCCGGCAGATTCGGCTGTTCTACCGGTACCTGCAGCAGGGAAAGATACGGATCGACGACCTCATCTCGCACCGACATGATCCGGAGGACGCTCCGACGGTCTACGAGTCACTGTTCAAGGACCGATCAGGGACGCTGGGGGTGCTGTTCGACTGGAGGTCGTAGCTCGTCCTCGTCTCGTCTCGATTCGAACGAGATACGCGACAAGTGGCTCAGCGCGTTCATGACATCCGCTGGGGGCTCGCTGCGCTCGACCCCAGCCACCCACTCTGCGAACGATTCCAAAGGAACCCGCGTCAGCTGTCATGCACCCGTCGATGTCCTCTTTCCGGGTGCCATGGTCGTTGGATTCTTCCGCCGTCACTTCTTGTCGCGGTGACGAGAAGTTGAAGAACCACGGATACGCCTGTGGCGGATCCGTGGTTCCTGAACCTTGCGGCTCGGCCGCGTTCGGTCTTGCCGTTCAGGCGATTCGCCTCGGGCGCACCGTGAACACGACGATCAGGCAGAGGCTGATGAGCAGCACGTTCGACGGTTCGGGGATCGGTGTTCCGTCGATTGCGTAGATGCCCAAATCGGCGAACGACACGCCGTTGCCGGTGACGTCGATGTCGATGAACCGCGTGTCGGGCGCGTCGATCGACACCGAGGCGGGATGGGGCGAGCCGGCCTCGTGGTCGAGCAGGATGGTGTTGAAGGTCGACCCGGCCCGGGGCCCGATCTCGAACGAGCGGCTGGGAATCGCGAGCAGGCCGCCGTCCGGAATGTCGGTGCCGTCGCCCGCGACGCCGTCGGGTTGACCGTCCGGATTGGAGGGAAATGACGGATTCGCAACCGGCCATCCAGGCAGTCCGCTGGCATGCTCGGTCAGCAGGTATCCGTTGACCCGGTTCGGTGATTCCGGGACGAAGCCGCCGGTGGCCGAGATGCCTCCTGACACTTCGCTGCGGTCGTCGACGATCGTGTCGGCGTTGAAATGGCTGGAATAATCGATCCTCGCGGCGCGGGAGGGCTGGGCGGAAAGTAACGCAGCGAGGATCGCAATCATCGTGATCGGAGCCATGGGCGTCGTGGGCGTCGTGGGCGTCATGGGAGCCATCGGGCGCTTCGTCGTGAGCGGTTCGAAGCACAGCATCTCGGCGCTCCAATCAAAAGATATATTGGTGTTTTTATTGTACTCTCGCCCCCGGCGGGGTCAAGCGGACCTGCCGGTGCGTCGTCAAGGGTGTCGGCGGGATCGACCGATGTGATTTCTGGCCATGAACACTGTTCGTGACGATCTGCCGCGACGACGCTACCGCACCAGCCGGTCCCGAGACCTGGTCGTATGCCTGTTCACGGGCCTGGCGGCGATCGGGCTTTACTATGCGCTGCCCTCCGGCCTGAACGAGCTGGCCCGGCGCACGGCGGCCATCCTCTTCGTGGCCGGGGTGTTCTGGGCGACCGAGGCGCTGCCGCTGTTCGCGACCGCGCTGTGCGTCATCGGGCTGCAGATCCTGTTTCTGGCGTCCGACGGCGGTCTCGCCGGTGTCTTTCCGGCGCTCTCACCGTTTCCGGCGGGGCCGGACGGGGCTCCGCTCAAGCTTCGCGACACCGCGTTTCTCGGATCGTGGGCCTCGCCGGTGATCTTCCTGTTCATGGGCGGTCTGCTGCTGTCGAGCGCCGTCACGAAGCACGGTCTCGACCGCGTGATCGGCAGCCGGCTGATGCGGCCGTTCTCGCGCGGACCGACGCTGCTGATCTTCGGCGTGCTCGGGATCACGGCGTTCTTCTCGATGTGGATGAGCAACACGGCGACCACCGCCATGATGCTCGCGATCATCACGCCGCTCGCGAACACCCTTCCTGCGAATGATGCGTACCGCCGCGGACTCGTGCTTGCGGTGCCGTTCGGCGCGAACATCGGCGGCATCGGCACGCCCATCGGCACGCCGCCGAACGCCGTGGCGCTCGCGGTGCTGCGCCGCGCCGGGTTCGAAATCGGTTTCGTCGACTGGATGATCCTCGCGGTCCCGCTTGCGGTCCTCATGCTCGTCGTGGCGGGCGTACTCCTGCGTGCGCTCTTTCCCCCGGCGCCGGGGACTGCGCTGCCGAAGATCCAGAAGCAGGACGAAATCGACGGACGGGGCCGGCTGACGCTGATCGTCCTGGTCGCGACCATGCTGCTCTGGCTCACCGGCCGCTGGCACGGCGTCTCGCCGACGGCGGTGGCGCTCGTGGCCGCGGCGGCGCTGACGGCGCTGCGCGTCCTGGATCGGCGCGACGTCGACTCGATCGACTGGAACGTGCTGATCCTGATGTGGGGTGGGCTGTCCCTGGGGCACGCGATGAAGGTGACCGGCCTGGTCGACGCCATCGTCGGCCTGCCCGTGATCGACACCATCACGACGATGGATTCGGCGTGGCGGCACTTCGTGCTCGCGGCTGTCGTGACCGTGCTCGGCGTCACGCTGTCGACGTTCATGAGCAACACGGCTACGGCAGCGCTGCTGGTGCCGATGGCGATGGCGCTGTCGCCATCGGATCACGGGGCGCTGGCGATCCTTACGGCGCTCGCCTGCTCGTTCGCGATGGCGATGCCCGTATCGACGCCGCCGAACGCGATGGCGTTCGCGTCGGGGAGCGTGCCGGTCGTCTCGCTGATCCGAAGCGGAGGCGCCATCTCGATGATCGGCGTGGCCGTGCTGCTCTTCGGGTTTCAGCCGATGCTGCATGTCTTCCGCGCTTCGGCCTCCCGGCCGGAGACGGAGCGGAAGATCGCCGTCGTCGTGCCGTTGTCCGGTCGCTACTCGGCGATCGGGACGCGCCAGCTTCGCGGTTACGAGATGGCGCGGGACGAAATCGGCGCGGCCGACGCCAGGGTCCGCTACGTCGACGTCGGTGATGATCCCGACGCGATCGCCGCGGTGATCGAGACCGAGATCATGCCCTGGAAGCCCGACGTGATCGTCGGGCCCTACACCAGCGAATCCGCCCTGGCCGCGGCTCGGTATCTCGCAGGGAAGGGAGTGCCGCTGGTCGTGCCCACTGCGAACGTCGACCCGCTCACGCAGCGCCCCGGAACGACGGTGTTTCGCATCGCGCCGCCGCAACAGATGATGGCGATCTCGGCCGCGGACTTCATCGCGGGCATCCGCGAAGAATCCGGGATCACACGGATCGTCATCCTGGCGGAGGACACCGACTACGGGCGGGCGGCGGCCGGCGCGATCGCCGGCACTTGCCTGATGAAGTCGCTGCCGCCCACGCGCGCCGTGCTTTTCGAGGATGCGTCCGTCAAAGCGACCGCGGCCGAACTGCAGTTGGAGGAAGATGAGCTGATCGTCGTCATCAGCCGTTCCGAGGCCGCGTGCAGGCACCTGATCGAGACCTGTTCGGCGAAGTGCCGCGTGCTCGGATTCTCGGGCGCCTTCGCGACGGCCAATCTCCGCGACTTCGCCGTGTCGCGCGCAGGCACGGTGAAGCGAGACATCGACGTGCTGTCACCCTGGCATGCCACGGAGGATCGTATTGAGGCGACGCGATTCGTTGGCGCTTACCGCGAACGATTCGCCGATGTCGACGCGACGGGTCCGCACTACCACACCGTTCAGGCGCACGCAGCCATGGTCGTCGCCTGCCGCGCCGTCAGGGAGGCGCGTCGGGAGCGCACTGCCGTGGTCGACGTGCTTCGCGCCATCGAAGTGCGGACGCCGCTCGGCCCGGTACGCTTCATCGATTTCGGCGGCTATCACCAGCAGAATCCGGCGAACGCCGTGATTGAACGGTGGACGGCGCAGTAGTTGAAGTGGTCACACTTCGGGCCGGCTCCGTCATGGGAGGGGCGTTCTGAAGTCTGGCGACTTCAGTCCGTATGTAGCCGAAGTCGCCAGACTTCGGAATCGTCTTAGGCCTCGCCCGGCTTATCTGAGATCCGGCGACGTCAGCGACGTCAGCGGAAGATCCGGCTGATCGCCTCGACGAGATCCTCGGCGGCGCTCATCAGGCGCGGATGGGACTGCTCGAGGTGGACCGTCGCCTCCCTCAGACGATCGGCGATCGAATGAGATTCCGGTCCGGCGTCGGCAGGGGGCTTCTCGACCAGGCTTCGGATATCCGAGAGGACCGTCAGCAGCAGGTCGCGACTGCGATCGTCGATCGCCGGCCCTTCTTCGAGCTCTTTGTGCAGCTCCTGCAGCAGTTCCTGAAGATGCGGGGGGTCCATGTCTGTAATTGTAGCCGCCCCGCGTGTTTTACGAAGCCGCGCGAACCGGCTATTCTCCGGGGTCCACACCCTCCGCAAAGGAGATTCAAGAATGAACCGCCCCACGTTCGGATTGCTCGCCACCGTCCTTTGTCTCGCGTCGGCCGCCGCGGCCCGCGCCGAATTCGACGGGCTGTTCGAGCGCGTGCCGCGCGACGTCAATGCCGTGATGGTGATCGACGTCAACCGGATGCTGCAGACCCCGCTCGCCGAGCGGAAATTCTGGCGGCAGCAGCTCAAGCTTCGAAGCGACAGCAGGAAGATCCTCGTGCCCCCCGCGGCGACGCATTACCTGCTGGCGGCAAGACTGGCGTTTCCGAATCTCGAGCCGACCTGGCAGGTCTGCGTGATGGATCTCTCCACGCTACCGAAATATGGACGAGATCGCTCGGCGCGAGGGAGGGCACGCGGATCGCCTCGCCGGCCTCGATGCGTTCTGGTCGCCGCGGAACTTCATCGCTGTGAAGTTCGCGCGCAGGACCGTCGGCGTGCAGCTTCCGGCGGACCGTCAGTGGGCCACGCGCTGGGTCGCGGACGGTCGTAAGTCCAGGCGCTCGTTCTCACCGATTCTGAACGAGGCGGTCGGTGCCGTGCAGAACGAAAAGGCGCACGTGGCCGTCGCGATCGATCTCACAGGCGTGTTTTCGCCCGGCGAGATTCGCCCGGAGCTGGAACACATGACGAGTCTGAAGGGGCAGCGCGGGGACCGGAAGGAGGTCGCGGAGCTGCTCGCGGATGTCAAGGGCGTGGTGCTCGCGCTCGACATCGACGACGATGTGCGCGGCACACTGGTGGCTCGATTCGGACAGCCGGTCGCCCCGATCCGATCCGTGGCCAGGCCCCTGCTGATGGAAGTGATGGCCGCGGCCGGCGCCTCGCTGGACGAGCTCGAGGGTTGGGAGCCGACCGTCGACGCAAAATCGATCTCGCTCGAAGGCGCGATGACGGATAGCGGCTTGCGGCGGATCGGGACGATCATCGAGCTGCCCGCACCGCACGTGGACGTGCCGACCGAGGGCGCGACCAGCAGCGGCGCGAGCACCGAACCGGACAGCATGGCGGCCGCCTCGCAGAAGCATTTCACGGCGGTCGATGCCTATCTCGACGACGTCCGCAAGGCTCGCAACTCGAAGCGCTTCGGTGATGCCGCGGTCTGGATCGAACGATACGCACGCAAGATCGACCAGCTCTCGATCCTCAACGTCGATCCCGAGCTCCAGGATTACAGCGCGTACGTGTCGGCGCGCCTGCACGACCTCGTGGACCGGCTCCGCGGCGTGCAGACCCGGTCGGCGAAGCGGATGGCGAAGCATTCCAACTTCTACGATCGGCAGGCATCGCCCTGGGGCGAGGACCAGACGACGCACTATGAGAATTACTACGGCTCGGGCGAGTATCGGCACCGCCCCGTTTACCGGGACAGTCGCAGGGAGACGGTCGCTCGCTACCACGGCCGCTATCTCGAGGGCGAAAAAAAGGAAGTCAGGATGGAGGAGCGCGCCGCCGGCAAGGAGGACGCCCGGGCGATCATGAACCACATCGACCAGGCGACGTCGCAGGTCCGTCGGGCCATGACCAATCGGTACCAGGTCGAGTTCTAGTGCCGCATCCAGGAAATTGAGCTATGAGTCATTAAGCCAATCGTTATTTGTCATTTCGGTGCGCCGTGTAACCGGCAGAGGATAGTGGATGCAAGTTCCATACGCTGAAG
>NYZC01000148.1 GCA_002686995.1 Phycisphaeraceae bacterium
CCCGCCGTCGAACGGAAGGTCGCGCGACGGCGGCGCGGCGCCGTACCGGGCCGAGACGCTGCGACGGCCGGTGACGACGGGCTTCGATCTCAAGGCGTTCGCGGTGCCGGTGCTGCTCACAGTCGGTCTGCTGCTGCTGATCCCGGCGGTCTGGGGGACCCTGCTGCTGGCCGGATTCGAGGTCTGGGCGAGCGGTCGCGAAGGGGCCGTCACGATGGCGAAGGCGATGCTGGTGTGCTGGCCGATCGCCCTGGTCCTGCTCGGATCGGCGGCGTTCTACGCGATGCAGCTTCGGCGCGAACGCGCCGCGCGGTGACCGACGTCGGCGCGTGAGAAGCTACGATCAGGCAGACCGAATCCCCGTTTCCCGGCCGCGCTCACGATGCAACCCCTTCGACATCCGGTTCTGGACGCCGTCGGCAACACGCCGCTGATCGAGCTGAAGCGCATCGCCGCCGACGTCGCGCCGGTGCGCATCCTCGCCAAGGCCGAATGGTTCAACCCCGGCGGTTCGGTCAAGGACCGGCCGGCGCTGAACATGATCCTGGACGGGCACGAGCGCGGTGCTCTCACGCGCGATCTGACGATCCTCGACGCGACGAGCGGCAACACGGGCATCGCGTACGCGATGTTCGGGGCGGCGCTCGGCGTGAAGGTTCGGCTGGCGCTGCCGAGCAACGCCGGCGCCCTGCACCAGCGCATCCTCCGCGCTTACGGCGCCGAGCTGGATTTGACCGATCCGCGCAAGGGCTCCGACGGCGCGATCGAGCGGGCCATGGAGCTGTACGACCAGGAACCGGACCGATACTTCTACCCCGACCAGTACCGCAACGACGCCAACTGGCAGGCGCATTACCGTTACACGTCGACGGAGCTGCTCGCGCAGACCGGCGGCGACATCTCGCATTTCGTGGCCGGGCTCGGCACGAGTGGGACCTTCACCGGCATTGGCCGGCGGTTCCGCGAGCACGATTCGTCGATCCGCCTGATCAGCGTTCAGCCCGATTCGCCGATGCACGGGCTCGAGGGCTGGAAGCATATGGAGACTTCGATCCGTCCGGCGTTCTATGACCCGGCGCTCGCCGACGAGGACCGTCGGGTGCGCACCGAGGACGCGCACGCGATGCTCAAGCGCCTCGCGGCCGAGGAGGGGCTGCTTGTGAGCCCAAGCGCCGGTGCCGCGGTGCAGGCCGCGCTGGACATCGCCCGGGATCTTTCCTCCGGCACGATCGTGACCGTGATGGCCGACAACGCCATGAAGTACCTGGACCATCACTTCTGGTAGACCGCATGCTGCCGCTTCAGTTGCTTCCCGAACACGACCGGACGATCCGCGAGCACGGCGAGCGCGCGTTCCCGCACGAGTGCTGCGGGTTCCTGCTTGGCCGCGATCGCGACGACGGGCGCGAGGTCGTCGAAGTCGCCGCGGCACTGAACAGCCGCGGCGAGCTCGAGCTGCACAACCGGTTCACGATCGAGCCCGAAGCGTTCATGCGCGCCGATCGCGCGGCCCGCGCGGCCGGGCTGGACATCCTCGGGTTCTACCATTCGCATCCCGATGCACCGTCGCGCCCCTCTCAGTATGATCTGGAGCATGCGTGGCCCGTGTACTCCTACGTCATCGTGTCGGTGGCGGGAGGGGCCGCCGACGAGCTGACCAGCTGGGTGCTTCGTGACGACCGGTCCCGCTTCGACCCCCAGCCGGTCGCGGTCGCCGACCGGAGCGAGTGATCCACACGAGGTGCGACACGAGGTGCGACACGAGCGCCGACACGAAGATCGACACGGGCCGAATGCGAGGAACGAGCCGATGCCAGTCAAGGTGAAGATACCGACCGCGCTGCGCCAGTACGCGGGCGGCCAGGACACGATCGATCTCGACGGCGACGACGTGGGCCAGGTGCTCGCGAAGCTCGGCGAAGGGTTCCCCGAGCTGGCCGGCCACCTGTTCGACGATCAGGGCGAGCTGCGGAACTTCGTGAACGTCTACCTCAACGACCAGAGCATCCGCGACCTGGAGGGATCGGCGTCGCGGCTTTCGTCAGGCGACGAGCTCACGATCGTGCCCGCGATCGCGGGTGGCTGAGATCTGAGATCGTTTCGCATGTCGTTTGGGTGTAACCGGCTCTCCGCGGGCCGGAATCGAGCACGGATAGCCACAAAAAGTCACAAAAAGGGAAGGCATCGATTTGAAGACGTAGCGGTCTGAAAGACCGTTGGGCCTGACAACGAATGGTTCATCTTTTTTCGTGGCTTTTCGTGGCTATCCGGCCGCGGAGGTCCGGTTACGCCCATGTCATTTCGCGGCGTGCGGCTCGAGCGCACGTAACAACTTCGACCTTTCTGTCCTGCGGTTGCTGATCGGGCGGGGTCAGGAATCAGAGATCGAAGTCGAACGCCTTGTCCTCGTCGTCCTGCTTGAGCTCCATCGGCGTGGTGGGCGCGTTGAGCTGATCGATCATTTTCCGCGTCTTGTCGTACATGCGCGCTGCGGGATCGTCGCTCGTGGTCCGCTGCGGCTGGGGCATCTCGAATCCAGCCTCGTTGTGGGCGATCTTTTCCATGCGTTCCTGCATCAGCTGCTGCATGTGCTCGGAGATCCCCGTCAGGTCGACCTTGTTCCCGTCGTTGACGTTGAACAGCCCACCCTGCTGGGTGCCCTGGTCCATCTCGCGCAGCGTCTTCGAGATGCGCCGGCGCAGGCGCGGGTCCTTCGCGATCTTCTCCGCCTGTTCGAGGTCCGCGTAGCCCAGCGGCCGTTTGCCCTGCAGGAACCGCTGGAAGCCGCGATCGAGATGCGTGCGCGCCAGGTCGTTGGCGACGGTGTCGCTGCCCTGGTCCTTGAGCAGTTCGGTCCGGATCCTGATCGCCTGGTCGTAGCTCTCGATCACGAGATCGAGCTTGCCCTTGCTCAGGTACGCGTTGCCGAGGTTGTTCAGGCTGCGGGCCAGGTCGTTGGACAGCTCATGGCGACCGTCCTGCTCGATGAGCTCGATGTAGATGTCGATCGCCCGCTTGTAATCGGCGATCGCTTCGTCGACCAGGCCCATCGACGCGTGCTCGTTGCCGAGGTTGTTCAGCGTGTTGGCGAGCTCCTTGGTCAGCGTCGCCTCCTGCGCCACCGTGCCGATGATGTCCGTGTAGTGCTCGATGGCGGCCTGGAAGTCGTCGATCGCGGTCGCGCGGTCGCCGCGGTCGGCGTGGGTCAGGCCGCGGTAGCTCAGCGTTCGGGCGAGGCCGCTGCGGTACGGCGTCCGATTGTCGATCTTGATCAACCTGCTGTACAGGTCGATCGACCGATCGAAATCGCGCAGGGCCAGGTGAAACTGGCCGAGTCCGGAGAACGCGATGCTGCGGCTGTTGAGTGTGCGGGCGAGGTCGTCGGCGAGCCGCGGATCCTTGATCCTGCGGAACAGCTCCTCGCGAATCGAGATGGCCCGGTTGAAGTCACGGATCGCGTCGTTGGCCTTTCCGACGGCGATCGCGGTGCGGCCGCGGTCCGTCAGGTTCGTCGCGAGATTGTTGGCCAGCTCGGGATGGTCGTGCTTCGCGGCCTCCAGCGTGAGGATCTTGACGGCGCGGTCGAAGCTGCGAATCGCCCGCGCGTTCTTGCCGAGGGCCGAGGTGGCGAGTCCGAGGTTGTTGTACACGTGGGCGAGGCTGTTGTTGAGCACGGTGTAGCCAGCTTCCTCGACCAGGTACTGGCGAATCTCGATCGCCCGCTTGTAGTCGACGATCGCCTCGTTGTACTTGCCCATGCCGGCGAGCGCGACGCCGCGGTTGTTCAGCGCGCCCGCGAGGTTGTTGTCCCGCGCGGCGGCGGCGTTCTGCTCGAGCACGCTGCTGCGCAGCTCGATCGCCCGGTCGTAGTCGCGCACCGCCTGATCGAGGTCGCCGGTGCCGGCAAGCGTGAAGCCGCGGTTGTTGAGGCTGGTCACGAGCTGCGCGGCGAGCTCGCGCGTCCGGAGCTTCTCGTAGAGCTCCGTGAACAGGTCGACGGCCTTCCGGTAGTCCACGACCGCGTCGTTGAGCTTGCCCTGGCGCAGGTACGCCGCGGCGCGCCGGGCGTGGACCGACGCGAGGCTCGGGCCCCATTCCTCACGACCCCCGGCGTCGACGGCCGCGGACCGCTGCGCGACGAGGATGTCATAGTGGTCGAGCGACTCGTCGAACCGGCCCAGGTTGTAGAGGCAGTTCGCGACGTCGGCGTGCGTGTTCCATCGCGATTCGCGGGTCGCGAGAATCGCGTCGTAATGCCCGATGGCGCTCTGCCATTCCTGCAGCCCGTAGTAGGCGTCGCCGCGAATCTGGTTCGCCTCGATGACGACGTCGAGCTCGTCGTCGAACCGGTCCTCGAGACGCGTGTCCTGCTCGCTGAGCAGGCCGACGGTCTTCTGGTAGCGGCGGTCGACGTTCAGGATCGTCGCCTGCGAGAGCCGCAGGGTGAGGCTTTCGATCTCGTCGATCGCCACCTGCTTGAAGTCGTTCTCGAACCGCTCGACGAGCGTGCGGAGCAGCTCGATCGTTGCCGGGATCTCGCGGTGACCTTCCTCGGTCAGGTCGTTCGCCCAGTCGCTGGAGAGCCGGACCACGCCGAACTGCGGGCTGCGCTGGCGATGGCTGTCGAGCATCTCGCTCAGCCGGTGCCGCGCCGCCTCGATCTCCCGGAGGCGGTCGCGCTGCATGTTCGCCTTCTGCTCTGCGCGGCCGAGCCACTCGTACAGTGCTTCGTTGCCGACCTGGAAGGCGAAGCCCGTCATCGCGCCGGCGCCGACGACGATCACGAGGGCGGCCAGGAGACCGATCCACCAGCGACGCGTGCCCGAAACGATCGTGTAGACGATGATGCCGAGTCCGGCCAGCAGCAGCAGCAGCGTGACGGGATGGCGTCCGACGTACTCGACGCGGTCGAACGAGGTGGAGGTGAGCGGCTGGCGCAGGTGCGACCACGCGACCAAGGCGATCGCCACGACGATCACGTAGGCCAGAGGATTCACCGCGAGGCCGAGGATTCTCTTGTTCATCACGCTTACCGAATCATGTTCGGCTTTTCGGCAAGGATGGATTCATTGCGGGCCCCGGTTCGCCGCAGAATCTCCTCCCGTATCCACCGTTCGCCGCCGCGTTCCCGGACGGCGGTTGCGGGGCCCCGCGCGGTCGCGCGAAGCCGATCCACGATGCATCGTAATGCGTCTGCGTCGCGAATCAAGCAGGACGCCCTCGATTTTGGGTCGTCCCCGCAGCTTTCGACCGGTCGGCCGGTCCGGTCGGGCACCTATCGGACCTTGCTCTGCCCGTGACCCCTGGTGATACGCCGCGGGTGGCGGGCCGGTTTCGGATCAGGTGGCCGATCTCCCCGCCGTCTCCGATCTGGACGGTTTCTGTTCGGCATCCTCGTCCTGGTGCCCGGCCATGATGCCCTGGGCCCACCCGATGCCGACCGCCGTCCCGGCGACGGCCGCCGACGCATAGTGCACCGGCAGCGCCCGGGCGAGCGCCGGATAGCCCTGCCACGAGGGCAGCGTCGTGTCGTGCCAGGCCTCGATCAGCTGCTGTGCCGAATCGAAGCTGAAGAGGACGTATCCGTAGGTCGCGATCGCCACCAGGCCCGAGCTGAGCAGCAGGGGGCCGGGGTTGTCCTGCGGAAAGAAGAGCTGGCCGACGAGGCCGCCGATGGTGAAGGCGATGAACAGACTGGCGATGACCTGCGCGCTGTCGCTCGACTTGATCAGCAGCGAGCCGAGGATCGCCCCGACCGCCGAAGCCAGCAGGCCACCCAGCAGCGCCTCCGCCGACGGCACGCGGATTCTCGACGCGCCGCCGAGGTGTTCCGAGTCCGCCAAAGGGCGGATTGCCGAACGGATGCTCGTCCGGAAGCCCTGGGACGCCAGCAGGATCAGGACAAGGCCCGCGTACCAGATCAACGTCTCCACAACGAGCAGTTGGTAGGTGCGGCCGAACGTCGGGTCCTCGAGCCGCATGATCCATCCGTTGATCGGCCCGCCCCGCGTGGCCAGGGCGACGAGTCCGGCCCCCGCGACGAACAGGCCGGCAAGCGGGTTGCCCGCGGCCGAGACGAAAAGCACGAGCAGCGCGACCGGCGCGGCGATCACCAGCGCGGTGCCGACGGCCTGCACGGGCCCGATGCGCGCCGACATCAGGCTCAGGCCGGTCGAGCCGTCGTCCGTCGAGAGCGACGTCGCCGGAAGCAGCCACAGCCAGCCGCAGATCAGGATCGCGGCGAGGATGATGAGGCGGTGCCGGATGGAGGGAAACATGCGCGGGTCATGATAGCGGGCCGCGGGTTTCGGGTATCGGGGCGCGAATCGAGCGACCGTCCCGTGTCAATATCATCTGGGCGCGTGCCGCCCGCGGGCTCACGCCGCGCGGTTCGCCGTCCGCTGGCAAACATCGGGGGTGAGCCGGCCGACGCTCATTGCGCGACATCCGCGTTCGGCGAACCGCGCGGCGTAAGCCCTCAGGTGGCACGCGCCATGATGATCCGATGTTCGAGCGCCGCGCAAGCGCGCCCCGACCCCCGTCACCCCAGCAACTCTGCGAGCTTCGGGGCGAAGTAGGTGATCACGAGATCGGCGCCGGCCCGCCGAATCGCGATGGTCGTCTCGAGCACGGCCGCGTCCAGGTCGACCCACCCCTTCTCCGCCGCCGCGCAGATCTGGGCGTATTCGCCGCTGACGTGGTACGCCGCCACCGGGACGTCGCACGCGGCGCGCACCTGGTGAATCACGTCCAGGTACGTGAGCGCCGGCTTGACCATAACCATGTCCGCCCCCTCGGCCAGGTCGAGCTCGAGCTCGCGCCGCCATTCACGGGCCCGCCGATAGTCCATCTGGTGGTCGCGGCGGTCGCCGAAGGTCATCCCCCCTTCGCCCGCGTCACGGAAGGGGCCGTAGAAGCTGGAGGCGTACTTGATGCTGTAGGAAAGGATCGCGACCTGCTCGAACCCGTCGGCGTCGAGCCCGGCGCGGATCGCCGCGACCTGGCCGTCGATCATGCCGGACGGCGCGACGACGTCTGCCCCGGCGCGCGCCTGGGCGACGGCAGTCG
>NYZC01000149.1 GCA_002686995.1 Phycisphaeraceae bacterium
GGGACAGGGTGACATTCCAGAAGAGCCAGCGCTCGCTGGAGCCTTCGATCAATCCGGCTTCATAGAGATCCCTGGGCAGTCCGTCGAAGAACCCCTTCAGGATGAAGATGGCGAACCCGTCCGCCAGCCCCGGCAGGACCAGGGCCCAGATGGTGTTGAGCATGCCCAGCTCACGGATCAGCAGGAAGCGCGGAATCATGCCCACCTCCCCGGGGAAGGCCATGGTCAGCAGGCAGAAGAGCAGCACCCAGTGGGCGAAGCGCAGCTTGTAGCGCGACAGGGCGTAGGCCGCCAGCGGGTTGACGATCAGGTGGCCCAGCACGGTCAGGCCGCAGTAGAGAAAGGTCACCCAGAATGACCGGCCGTGCAGCACGAGGTAGTTGATCACCTGGAGATAATTGCGGACGAGAAACTCGCGAATGATCGCCCCGCGGTGCTGGCGCAGGATCCAGGCGTCGTAGTGGATGGCATTCAGCGGCACCGTCTCGAACGAGCGGTACGCCGTGCCGTGTGCCGCATTCAGGGCCTCGAGCGCACCGTATTTCTGCTTCAGATAGTCGCGGTACCTGAACTCGAAGGAGTCGATTTCAACCGCCTCGAGGCATTCGCCTTCCTCGATGAATTGCCGCCAGTCCTGTTGTCCGGGAAGGGTCCCGGGCTGCTTCTGCGGCACCGGGATTTCCTGGAAAGAGGCGGCGTCCGTGCCGTAGGCCTGGTTGCAGGCGTCAATCGATCCGTGGCGGGAGGCGATGAAGTCCCGGTAAGCGCCGGTGCCCTCGGGCCTGATTCTTAGAAAGATCAGGTGAATCTCCCGGCGGACCTGCTGCTCCCATTCCGGCGCCCAGGCCGCACCGGCCGGATAAGTCCGCGGCAGGGGGACCTGGGCAAAATCGCTAAAGGTCGTCCCGTACTTGCGGTTGAAGTTCCTGATGTCCCGCCCGTATTCGTTTCGAATCCGGCGAAAGAACAAACCCTCGGCGTGTACCGGATGGAAGTGTCGCACCGGGACGGTGGGCCGGAATTCGTCATAGTAGAGCGCTTCGAACGCACTGGGACCGCGCACGCTGTCGCGCTGGAAAAAAGGCACTTCGGGAATCTCACCCGTTTCCCAGCGTCCGGCGCCGACCCCCATCTCGTCGTTCAATGCCTTCAGGTCCCCCTCGAAGCGGTCGTAGAGAAAGGCACGCCATTGCCTCAGACTCCAGAGCACCTCGCCGGATCCGAATTCTTCGCCGATGGTCAGAAAGCCGACGGGAAAGTCGCGCCGGGCAATGAACGCCGCGATATCGGCTCCGATCGGCTCGTGGTAGGGTTCCGGAAAGGCGATCAGCGCCTTGCTGTCCACGGGCAGTTTCGTGGTCGAGCCGAAGCGCGGGGGATTGCGGTAGCGCGACGCTTCGAACTTTCTGAACAGCAGCTTCTCGTCGGTCAGAAACGAGGGAATCACTTCGAACTGGTCGAAATCCTGGCGGCACTTCACCGATCCGCTGATCATGATGAGACACGGATAGAGCATCGTCAGCGCCCCCGCGATCACGACGAGGTACATCGCCACGTAGAGCAACCTCGTGGTCCAGTGCCGCCGCTCTGTCTGGAGGATGATCGTCATCGGAACCCGCGGCTACTGCGTCCCCGCAGAGCGAAACTCCACCCTGGAGAGGTACTTGATCTGGAAGAGCGTAAAGGTGATCAGCGACGCCGCCAGGACCCAGCTCATGGCGGTGGCCGTCCCGAAGCTGAGCCGCGCGTACGCCTCGTAGAAGATCTCCAGGCTCACCACGGTCGTCACCATGCCCGGGCCCCCGCCGGTCAGGACCAGGATGTAGCCGGTGGATTTGAAGGTGCCGATGAAGACACCCACGAAGTTCATGATGATCAGCGGTTTCATATAGGGAACCGCCACGTGGCGCAAACGGCCGAAGAACCCGCACCCGTCGCTCGCCGCGACCTCGAAGAGATCCGTCGGAATCGATTTGAGTGCCGCCTGGTAGATCAGTGACGCCGGCCCCACCCCCGCCCAGACCACCGGCATGACGCAGCAGAGCATCGCCAGGTTCGGATCCTCCAGCCATTTTCGCGGCGCCACGTGGATGAAGCTGAGCAGGTAATTCAGGAAGCCGCTGGGTCCCGGTTCGTAGAAAGCCTTCCAGAGAAACATCACCACGATGCCCGAGGTCAGGGCGGGCAGGTAGTAGATCACGCGAAAGATCACGGTGCCGCGCGGCAGCTCGTGCAGCAGGACGGCCAGGATGATCGGGGTGAAGAAACCGAAGAGCAGCGACAGGAAGACATACATCACGGTCCGCGCCATGGCCATCCAGAAGAACGGCGCGAAAAGAATCTCCGTGAAGTTGCGCACGCCCACGAACGTGGTGTCGCCCAGGAAGCGATAGTCCTGAAACGCGATCAGCGCCCCGCGCATCAGCGGGTAGTACTCCCACAGGGCGATCGATCCGAGGGCCGGACAGAGAATCAGGCCGATGCGAAACATGACGGATTTCGTGACGCGGCGGTCGGTGGCCGAGGCGCCCATCTGCCCGGCGTAGGCGCGCTGCACGAGCCGGACCTGCCAGAGAAAGCCGGCGAAGATGGCCAGCGCCACGATCAGGGCCACGCCCTTGCGCACCCGCAGGCGTTGCGGCGAAACCGTGTCGTGCAGGCGGCTGTTTACCGCGGCGGCGCTCTCGGTCAGCAGCCGGCGGATCCGGGCGTGCCGGTCTTCGGTCGACAGCGCCGCCAGGTCCTCGATCAGCACCTGCTGCACCGGCCCGTTCATCGAGCGCATGATCTGGGCGGCACCGGCGCCGGTCTGTTCCACGCGGCCGCGCCGGATCGATTCGCGGTAAAGCTGCAGGTAACCCGACGGGAAGGCAGCGACCGCCTGATCATGTCCGAATCGCTGCAGGTCCGCCGGGTTGGCGAACGTGGGCTCCTTCTTCTCGACAAAGGTCCGCGACCGGATCCGCCGCGCCTCATCGGAATCGTCGTGCCAGATGTAGTCGAAGGCTGCCTGGCGGATTCGCTCGTCGCGCTGGCCGGCGAAGATCCCGGCATAGTAGCCGCGCAGGGTGGGCACCGCGTGGCCGGTGGGCGCCCTGGGCATGGGCAGCAGCCGGTACTGGTCGCCATTGGCGCTGATCATCATCCCCCGCTCTTTGATCTGCCAGAAATCGAAAAAGATCTTGCCCCGCTTGTGGGGCTGGTAGGGATTCGTATCGAGCAGAGCCACGCCTTCGTAGCTCCTGCCGTCACGTTGCCACGGCATGCGGATCAGCTTCCAGAGGAAATCGACCGCCAGGACGGCCTCCTCCGAGTCATAGGCCGCATAGAGCTTGCCGTCGCGCCGCTCCATGGCGCGACCTCCGGCGCCGACAAGCAGCGTCTGAAAAGTTCTCGCCAGGCCCGTGCCAGTCGCCTTCTTCAGGCCGATGCCGTAGACCCCCTCCTCGGGGTCGGTCAGGTCCTGGCAGAGCTGGTAAAGCTCGTCCCACGTGGTCGGCATGCGGTCCAGGCCGATGCCGCGCCGGGCGAGCAGGTCGTGGCGGACTTTAAGTGCCGTGACGTCGAAGGTGCCGCTGAAGGCCGCGTTCGCGGGGATGGCGTAGAGATGCTCGGCGCCGTCGGGGCCGCGGATCCGCGCGGCGTCCCAGACGGCCTTGGGCGCGCGGGCGTACATTTCTTCCGGGTCGAGATCCTTGACGTAGTCGTCCAGCGGCACGAGGAAATCCTGCTGGACGTAGTCATGGACGCTGTCACTGCCGAACGCCAGGACGTCCGGCGCCACGCCCCCGGCGATGGCCATGAGCACCATGCCGGTCGAATCGATCTGGGGAATCCTGATGCCGCTCGTTTTGCGCAGGATGACGTGGGGATGCTGCTCCTTGAACGCGTCGATCACGCGGAAAGCGGCAACGTGATGGTAGGAAGCGGCGATGAGTTCCGGCAGATACCAGAGGCGCAGCTCGATCTCTCCCTCCTCCTGCGAAGCTGCCGATCCCTGGGTGGACAACAGCAACGCCACCAGGAGAAACGTCGTCCATCTCGAGATTCCGGGCATCCTTTCGTTCAGGCGGCCCCCAATCCCTCGCTCGAGACCATCACCTCGGCGCGACGGTGCCGGCGCCCGATGCCGTCCATGGCCCCGGATCTTCTTCTCCTGGGCGAAGGCATCCGCGGGATGGGCTCCCACCACGGCAATTCGATTAGGTTTCGACGGCATGGTCGAGCCTCAGGACAAGATTTCCGCGCGGAGTGCCGCCGCAACCGATGCGGCATTCGAAGCGAATCTATCCAGCCGCCATACCCTCATCAAACCGGCGAGCGTGTTTGCCGTTGACGCTGGTCATGGTTCACTTTGTCTTCCGCGAAGCAAGACACCTCTCTTGCGAAAGGAACGAGGCATTGAACGAATTGCAATGTGAGAACTTCCTCGTTCCGGTCGACCCGAACGAATCCGGTTTCTTGCAGTCGAAGAACTTCCTGCGGCAGTGGTACGTCCACGGTCCGTTCCCCATGCCTCCCGAGATCCGGGCCGCCGCCGAATCAGGCCGCTGGGAGCAGGTGCTCGACGCCGAAGCCGTGCCGGGCGAAGCGATGCTGAAGCCTGACGTGCGGCCGGTGTCGGATCCGCGGCAGATGGTCGGCAGCGGCGCGTGGATGCGGCGGGAGACCGAGCTGATCAGATCCCAGTGGCGCTATCCCGAGAAGATCGTGCCGGCCGCGCTCCTGCACGTGGCACCTGCTGCGCCATCCCGACTACCCGCAGGGGGACATACCGCCCCGCTACGTGCACCTGCCCGTCGAGGCCTACACGAAGGACGACGAGCTGATGCCGTGCTGGACGACGCCCGGCGGCGTGCGTGTACCGCACTGCCCGCGGTGCGAAGCGCAAGTCGAGATGGAAACCGAGCGCTGTCCTGCCTCCGGCCAGCGCATGGGAGGATACGTCGGATACAGCGCACCGCAGTGGCCGCGCAAGCAGGACTGGCGCCCCGATCTGCCGGACGACTACTCGTTCTACTTCATCGCGTCCACGTCCGGATCCTCGGTGTGCTGCCCGTCCGGCGCGGGGACGGCATCCAGCCTGTCCATCGGCAGCAGGTCGATCGCGGACCGGTCGTCGCTCACCTTGAATCGAAGCAGGAAGATCCGGCTGGGGGCGCGGCCGCGCTGGACGTAGGAGACGAGCACCGAGTCGTCTTCGAGGCGCATGCCACCGGGGTATCCGTACGACGACTGATCGAGCGACACGCTCCGGGTCCACGTCCGGCCGTGGTCGCGGCTGAGAAACGCGACGAGGTGTCCGACGGTCGCGACGCAGACGACGGTGCCGTCGGACAGGACGAACAGTCGGGGCGCCTTGAAGTTACCGCCGGCGTCAATGCACCCGGTGCGCCGCCAGGTCGCGCCGTCATCGTCGCTATGGAACACGGCGCCGTCGGGCCGGCTGGTCATCACGAGCCGCCCGTCCGCGAGCCGCGCGATGGCGGGTTCGTCGACGTCCTGATCGGGCCGCTTGACGGTGGCGAGCAGCCGCCAGGTCACGCCGGCGTCGTCCGATCGATGGATCGCGCCGAACAACCGGCCCTTGCGCTCGTCCGTGGCGTAGGTGGGCCATAGGACGCCCCCGTCGGGCAGCTCGATCGGCTGCCCGTGGCTGCGCTCGTAGAACCGTCCGGCGCTTTCGAGCCAGATCGGCTCGCTCCAGGTCTCGCCATCGTCGGTCGAACGGATCACGCACTGCTGCGTGTTGAGCCCGCCGAGGGTGTGGGCCAGCTCCGCCGGCGCCCGGTTGAAGCCGTACCAGGACGCCTGCACGTTGACGAAGCAGAGCAGCACGCCGTTGCGACAGCGGAGGATGCCGAAAGGGCTGTCGTCGAGATCGAGGTCGAGAATGGTGCGCGGCTTCGACCATGTCCTTCCGTCGTCAGACGAGAACGTGGCCATGCAGCGACCGCCCGTCGGCGCCGGGAAATCGAGCGGCCAGTTCCCCTGACGCCAGCGCTTCGCCGTCGCCGGCTCGATGATCCGCGGCTCGGCGAACGAACTGTGCCAGTATCCCCATTGGTGCACCAGCATCAGCCGGCCGTCGCCCAGGCGCTCGACGTTGCCTGCCCAGCCGAAGTCGCCCATGCCGGGGTACGGATCGGGGCGATTGAAATCGTGGCCGGTGACTGTGACGCGGGCCTGCGCCATCGCGACGCCTGTGACCACGAGCGGCGCCTCGACGTCGACGGGTTCGTCGGCGCCCGTGGGTTCGCCGGTCACTTCGTTCTCGTTCGCCATGACGCGTGGCTCCCTCTCAGGACCGAGCGCGACGTCGCCATCGAGTTGCTGCTCATGCGTTGACCTTCATGGGCGCCGACGCCTGTTCCGTCGACGGCGCGCGGTGCGGCGAGAACGAGCGCTGCGAGAACGAGATTGCACGGCGCGATCCGGCACCTCCTGCCGTGCTTCGTCGCGCCCGTCTCATGCGTTGGAGTATACATGAAGAACAAACTGAGGAAATGGGGGAGAATCGACGACGGCGCCGGCGGCGCCTCCGGACAGCGTGCAGCCGGTGACGTTGCGGCTCGACCGCAATGACTGCACGTCGGAGCCCGTGGCGTGCATCCGCGCCGAACGACGCACCCGAGGCACGGCGGCGCGTGTCACCTACCGCGTTCACCACCTGCCGTGGCGGGGCGAACGTTCGTAGATAAGGTCGCGATCGAGGGGTCGCTGATACCGCCATTCCCGCGTTGGAATGAACCCTCGCGCCCGGCGCTCAGAACGAGGCGTACCAGAAGGGTTGCAACTGCATGGCGCGCTTCATCTGCTCGGTGAATGCCGACCAGCGCACGCTCCCGTCCAGGCGTACGAGATTGCGGCCCTCCGGCTCGAAGCTCGTGGGAAACAGCCGGGCATCCACGGCCGGATGATTCATGAACACCCAGCTGTCGACGACGTCGGACCACTGGTTCAGATCGGCCCAGAGCGGTAGCGTCGGCTCGTCCGACGCGAACTGGGCGAAGGGCACGACTTCGAAGTCGCTGGACCAGTATCCCTGGCCGCGGACCCACGGCACTGGGCCGAGATAGTGATATCCGAGCCCGACCGTGTCGGAGGTCCACCAGGTCTCGAGCGTGCGCCAGCCGCTCGGGCAGTAGAAGACCTCCCGCCGCCCGAAGTACTCGACCCATGTCGGCTCGGTGTAACCGCTGCGAAGCCTGAAGTAAGGCGAGTTGTTGTCCCACCCGTCGACCCCGGGATCGCGAGGCAGGTTGGGATGCGCCAGGAGCATGTCGTTGTGTTCATGCGCGAATGAAACCGTACCGATGTGCAGCTGATGCTCGTTCGAAGCGCATGCCGTTCGATGTGCCAGCTCCTTCGCGCGCTTGATCGCGGGCAACAGCAGTGCGATCAGCAGCGCGATGATGCTGATGACCACGAGCAGCTCGATGAGCGTGAACCCGCGGGGGACCGCGACGCCACCCGGGCGTGTCCGTTTCGTGATCGGTGCGCTCTGCATAATCGCCTGCTGTCGCAGGTCCTCGAGCGCCTCCGGGCGCTGGCGACCCCACAGGTCCTGCTTGCCGCGGAGCCCCATGCAGTCGGCCAGGAGCCAGCTGGTCTTGACGGGCAGGGCGGCGTCATCAAAGGGTTCTTCGCGGAGAGTCAGCATGGGCACACGATCAGCCGAATAATAGCCAATTGTATCTGAGGTGGCCGTTTGTCCGGACCGCGGCATTCTGCATCCAACCGGCGGGTACATGACAGCTGTCGCGGGTCCCTTTGGAATCGTTCGCAGAGTGGGTGGCTGCGCTCGACCCCAGCCACCCAATCCTCTGGAGCAATCTGAATCATGCCC
>NYZC01000150.1 GCA_002686995.1 Phycisphaeraceae bacterium
AGGCCTACCAGGTCCGCCTGCATTGGGTCCAAGCCAGTGGTCTCGGTGTCGAACGCGATGATGCGCTGCTGGCGCCAGTTCAGTGATCTGGCGACCGGTCCGGCGATGTGGAGCCTCGAGCGACACCAGGCGGTGACGAGACAGGTCTTCAAGCTGAGGTTCAACAGCATCGTGATCTCACTGTGGCCTCAGCAGCCGTTCGTCGACTTCGAGTGCGGCGGCATCCGCCGGCAGGACGCGACGATGCTGTTCGGCCAGAAATTTCCCGTGGACGCGGACACGATCGGCGTCACGCCGGGACCGGGCGAGCGTTTTCTCGACAACCCGGAGTTTCTCGGCGCCGAAACGTACGAAGACATGCTGGCGGCGGGCCGGCGCCTGCTCGGCGGCATTCTGGACCAGGCGCAGGCGCTGGACATGCACACGATGATCGGCCTGCAGCCGTTCGAGTTTCCGGTCGAGTTCAGGCCGTTGCTCGATACGCCGACCCGGGAGGGGATCCAGTTGGGCGGCCGGACCTGTGCCGAGCGCGGTGACCTGCGCCATCCCGGGCACATGGCGCTGGTGCAGGCTCATCTCGACGCGTACCTGCACCAGTGGAGCCGGGTCGACGAACTGACCCTGGTGATGCCCGAGTTCCCGAAAGCCGACAGCGCGTACCGGGACGCGTGGGAGGCGCTGGACCGGAAGTTCGGTGTCGCCTCGGTCATGTCGCTCGATCAGTTGATCGCGGAATCGAGCGGGCTGACGCCCGGCGGGCGCGAGCGTGCCGATCGGGAAATGAAGTCGGCCGTCTCGATGCTCCACTTCCTTGACGGGTTCTTCGAGCAGAGCGGTATCCTCGAGCGCGGCGCGGCGGCGGACACGAAATTCACGATCAGCCTCGCCGTGACGACGGCGCCGTTGTTCAAGGTGATCGACAGGGTGCTGCCGCCCGGGGTCGGCGTCGAGAACGTGCTCGAATACACGGCGTCGCGCGCCGTGCGCCGGATGCACTACATGGAGGACCTCGACGCGACGCGCGTCGGGGCACTGCTGGACGTCACGTTGCAGGACGACAACGGCGGATGGCTGCCGCAGGTCGCCACGCAGAGCGTCCACCTCTTGCTGCGGCAGGCTCAGCGCCTGGGATGGCGGGGATTCGTCACGCGTTACTGGCCGGTCGGCGACCTCGACCCGGCGGTCGCCTGCCTGGCCCGTTCGGCATGGGACGCGGACCTGACTCCGGCCACGGTCTATGAGGATCACTTCGATCACGTCTTCGGTCCCCGTGCGACCGCCGACATGTGCCGTGTCATGCGCCTCCTCGAGGACGCCACCATCCTGCTCGACCTGGACCTCTTCTATTTTCTCTTTCCGGTCCTGGGGATCATGGGCGTGCCGCTGGAGCGGACGGAGCCGACGCCGGAGGCGCTGACGCACGTCCGCGCGATGTACGAGCAGTGCCGACGCATTCTGCTTCGACAGGGCGATCGTCTCGAGGCGCCGTCGGCCGCCGAGCGTCTCGAGTACATGGTCGGCCGACTGGAGTTCTCCATCGGCGCGATGACGGACTGGGAGCTTCTCGCCGACGGCGCCGCGGCGTTCCGCGCAGCACCTGACGCCGACGACGAAGCGGCGTCACGGCCGCCGGCCGAGATCGCGCACGACTGCTTCAGGCGCGCCATCGAGTCAGGAGAGGCCGCGCTGCGGGCCGCGGCCCGGGCCGCGCGGCCGGCCGATCGACCGCTGCTGATCGCCTATTACCACCTCCTGGTGCGCGAAGTGCGCGAGCTGACATCGAAGATGATGCAGCGCCCTCCTGAATCATCCGTGTCCATCCGTGGTTCCTGAACGTTGCGGCTCGGCCGCGTTGGGAATCAGAAAACTAGAATCAGACGTTCACTCGACCGTCCAGCGCACGAACGCCACGTCGCGACGCGGGACCGCGGCGTCGGGGGGCGTCAGGACGCCGGTACTGAAGCAGGTGAGCAGGTCGCCATCCGGAAGCAGGACGGTCGAGGTGCACTGGCTGCTTGCAAACCAGGCGTACTCGTCGGTCCGGTTCGCCGACCAGTCGTGCAGCAGGTAGGCAGAGGGATCCCAGGTGCGACCGTGGTCGCGGCTGACCATCGCCTCGATGCCGTATCGGTCATGCCCGCTGGGATGTTTCGGGTAGCCCTTCCGCACGACGTAGGACATCACGATGGCGCCGTCGGGCATGACGACCATGGACGGGTGGTGACGCCCGTAGCGGTAGAGGATCGTCGCTTCGGACCAGGTCGCGCCGTCGTCGGAGGAAACGGAGCAGGCGAGCCCGGAATAGTGGTCGGATTCGGTGAGCACGTTCTGGTAATAGACGTGCTCCTCGAGCCAGTCAGTCCGGCACGCGGCCACGAGATCGCCGTTCGCCGCCCGTACGAGCGCGACCTCGTTGATGCCGCGCCACTGCGGCACCATCACGTCCTCGCTCCACGTCTGCCCGAGGTCGTCGCTCGTGCGCAGGCAGGCCCAGTCGGGATCGTGGTCGGGCGGGTAGGGCGTCGCCTGCTGGTAGGCCGTGCTGTACAGCCGCCGGACCGCACTCGACCCGGGATCGCGGTCGACCAGCGGAGGATCCCACTCCGACTTGCTACGCCCGAACGACGGTGCCGGCATCGGCGCGGAGCGGTCCCAGCTTTCGCCGAAATCGTCGCTGAAGAATCGTCTCGAGGCCTCACCGAGGACCGTGAGGATGAGCCTGCCGTCGCCGAGATAGGCCAGGCCGACGCCGAGATCGGGCGGGACGTCCTCGCGCACGAGCCGCGGCGCCGACCAGGTGGCCCCGTGATCGTCGCTTTCCATGAGGCAGGGTCGCATCGGATCGCCGCTGTTCAGGAGCACGATGAGCCGGTCTCGTTCCGGCATGTACGCCGCGTAGGGCACGGCGAACTGACCGTCGAGGTCGGCGGTGGCGATCTGCGCCAGCGCCCGCATCCTGCGCGTGCCCTCACGCACGTGCGCGCCGTACCGGCGCACGACGTGACGCCGCCAGTTACCGCTGAGCTTGCTCTCCATGATTTCGTGCCGCATCAGGTGATCTCGCGAAGGGCGGGTACCACGGATCCGCCGCAGGCGGACGGGTGGACACGTATCGGGTCGAAGCCCATCGGTGGATGATACTCCGGCCGGCACGGCGGCGCGGCCAGGCGGCTCGCCGCGACGCGCCTTACGCGCCGACTTCCACGAAGACCTCGAACTCCTGGACCTCCAGGATGCGCTGCGCCAGGCCGACGCGGTTCACGAGTCGCACGCTCAGCTCGTTGTCCCCATGTCGCGCGGGCGGCGCGCGCAGCGGCGTTCGAAAGCGAAAGTGCGGGCCGAGGGGGCGGCCTTCCGCGGGGGGCTGACCGATGCGCCACGTCCTCTCCAACGACGCATCGTCCAGTGGCTCGCCGTTGACGCGGACTTCGAGCTGATCGGCTCCGATCATGTTCGTGACCTTGAACTCGAGCGTGGCGGTCAGCGCGTCGTCGCCAAGGTCCTCGGCGATCCTGAGGTCGTAGCGGCCGTGCGGATCGTCGCTGCTTCGATCGAGCCGGATCATGTCGTTGCGATAGGCGCCGGTCGGACAATGGCCGTGGCGATGACCGGTCCAGAGCGGGTGGAAGCAGTAGCGACGATCGCCGCGGGCGATCCGGTCAGCGTCGCGCAGCTCGGTCAGGAACGACAGCGATTTCGGCCACATGTCGGCGGGGCCCGGGTAGGACGGCGCCCGGATCGCACCCCAGTGGTACATGTAGTTGTAGGGCGAGACGCCGTGCGCGCCGCGATCGTAGTAGTTCCGCGCGACGGCACGATACTCCTCGATCCCGGGAAGCCGCTGCCCGTCCCAGGCCAGTGACGGATGGATGCCCGGGTAGACCTCGCAGGGGGTGCCTTCGGTCAGCGCCGTGAACTGCTCGATCGGGGCGTTGAAGTCGAGGTGGTAGAAGTCCGTCGGGCAGACGTAGTCGACGAGACCTTCGCCGATCCAGGTCGCGACGTCGTAGCCGAGGTTCGCGCATTCGTCCAGCGTCTGCGCGACGCGCACGCCCAGCAGCAACCGATCGCGGCCCTGTCGCTCGGCGGCCGAGGCGAGCAATCCCCTGCATTTGCGGATGAAGTCGGTCAGCAGCGGCGCGTTCGCGGCGGCCTCGGTCGTTCGGAACACGTGGACCCAGCGCATCCAGTCGAGCTCGAGCCCGTCGAGGTCGTAGCGCTCACACGCTTCCGCGACGAACTCCAGCACCGCATCGCGGTTTTCCTCGTACGCGTAATCAATGGCGCCGGGAAACTCCTCGAGCAGTCGCTCGGGATGCGCGCGGCCGATCTGCTGCACCCGCGGATAGAAGCTCTGCTGCTGGCCGCTGCCGGCGTGCCGGTCGTTCATGCGGAAGCAGACCACGAACTGCATGCCGTGGTGGTGACAGCGGTCGAGGATGATCCGGATCAGGTCGAGCCCGGCGTCCGCCAGCTCGCGGAAGCCCTTGAGCCAGAAGGTGCCGAGCCGGTCGGCCCATTCGTCATGCTCCGCGATCGAGGCCGGGACGTGCGCGGTGCCGTCGCCCGGGGGCCTCAGGCGGGGGTAGGGCATCATGCACATGAATCCGCTGAACACGCTGTGGGCGAGCACGTCGATCCCGGCCGTCGCGTGCTCGTCGACGATCTGCTCGATCATGCGCTGGATTTCCTGCGCGTCGAGCTCGCCCCGATCCGACGCCATCTGGACGGGCAGGAAGTTGTACATTGCGCCTTCGTCCCAGTTGATGACGATCTTGTGATTCATCTTCGGGATCCTGATGTTGATTCAGGGGATGTGACGCGGAGCCACGCGTCCGATCGACCTTCGACCTTCGACCATTGACCTTCGACCTTCGACGTTCGACGTTCGACCTTTGACCTTCGACCTTCGACGTTTGACTTCTGACCTTGTCTACCAGTCGGCCACGCTTCCGTCTTCGTAGCGGAACACGCCGCCTAATTCCTCGCCGGACTCCACTCTGCCCTGCGCCGCCGCCTCGTCGATCTCGAAGCCCAGGCCCGGGCGGGTCGGCAGGCCGATGTAGCCGTCGGTGACCTTCCAGTCCTCGGTCAACAGGCCGTTGCCCAGTGCCGCGTCGACCTGCTCCTGGCAGAGGAAGTTCGGTGTCACGGCGTCGACCTGCATGCACGCCGCGAGCGCGACGGGCCCGATCGCGCAGTGCGGCAGGACGTGCATGGAGTACACCTCCGCCATCTGCGCGATCCGCCGCAGCTCCGAGATCCCGCCGGCATGTGACGCGTCGGGCTGGATGAACGCGACCGCCTGCTTTTCAAAGACCTCTCGATACTCCCAGCGCGACATCAGTCGCTCACCCGTCGCGATCGGAAACGTGACGTGATCCGACACCAGCTTCAGCGCGTCGATGTTCTCCTGCGGCACCGGCTCCTCGACGAACATTGGCCGCATGCTCTTGAGCTCGTGGCAGATCTCGATGGCGAGCGCGGGCGCCATCTTGCCGTGGAAGTCGAAGGCCAGCTCGACTTCGGGTCCGACCCATTCACGCATCAGGTACGCGCACTTCACCCACTGATCGATCACGGACGGTGGCTCGTGGGCGCGCCACGGCCCGGGCGGACCCGACTTGAACGCCGTGTATCCGCCGGTGCGTTGCAGCATGTCGAGCCGTTCGCGTGCCGCGGCCTGCGTCTCGTCGGATAGGTCCGCGATGCCCCAGTGGGCGTAGACGCGAATGCGATCGCGCACCGCACCGCCGAGCAGTGCGTGCGCCGGGACGCCGTGATGCTTGCCGAGAATGTCCCACAGCGCCTGGTCGATTCCGGACAGGGCGCTCATGCGCACCGAACCGCCGCGGTAGAAGGGATAGCGATAGAGGTGCTGCCAGTGATGCTCGATGCGGCGCGGATCCTGGCCGACCAGGTAGTCGGCGATCTCGTCGACCGCGGCATGCGTGCTGCGATGGCGGCCTTCCAGCGTCGTTTCACCCCAGCCGACGAGGCCCGTGTCCGTGGTGATCCTGACCAGGCGGATGCGGTGGCGCGGGAAGAACTGGTCGATGCGGGAGATCTTCATGTTTTATGTTTTCGAATTCTTGCTCATGATGCCGGAATCGGCGAGGTCGTGAACACGGGCGTCGGTCCACGCATTGTCGTTGACGATGTATTGCGGCTTCCGGCCCGCGAAGCCATCCTCGATCTGCCGCATCGCCGTCCGGACGGCCATGGCCATGGTCGTTGTCGTGTCGCCGGCGAAATGTGGTGTGCAGAGCACGTTGTCGAGGGCGAGCAGGGGGTGATCGGGTCGAACGGGCTCCTCGTCGAACACGTCGAGCGCGGCGCCGGCAAGTCGCCCGCCCGCCAGCGCAGCGTGCAGGGCCGCTTCGTCGACGAGCCCGCCGCGGGCCGTGTTGATGAAGTAGGCGCCGCGTCGCATTCGATCGAAGAAGTGTGCGCCGATGATCCTTGACGTC
>NYZC01000151.1 GCA_002686995.1 Phycisphaeraceae bacterium
CTCCATAGGTGGGGCGTGATTAATATGTCCTGAAATCATGGGCCCGCTTCTCCATCGAAGCGGACACCTCTTGGGTTGCGGGCGAAGCCCGCGTTGGGCGTTAGGCGTTAGGCCAATCGTTATTCTTCATTTCGGACTCGGGTCGGAAGGCGCGGTGAGGCCCACGCGATCGACGTCACACGTCTCGACTCGTCCTCGTACTCGACCTCGTCCTCGATCAGCCGCGCGCTGGCCTGCGGACTGATCGACGGGTCGAAATCCCTCCGCTCGCCCCCAGTCGGATTCGTGGAGCGAGATCCCGTGACTCCGACCGACGTCTGGCGACGTCTCGTCGATGCGGAATCGAGTGGAGATCCGCTCGAAGTGAATGCCTTCAGGCGCGTGGTGCGCGGATAAAGCCATCGGCCGCAGGATGCCCTCGGCGCGTGCTTTTGAAGTCTGGCGACTTCAGCTACGGGCCTGGGGCGCGTCTCGCGCCGGTGGCTGGGGGCGTGAACGGTCGAGTACGAGACCGAGACCGAGTGCATCGCCCAGATGATCACGAATCGCGATCCTTGTCGATCTCTCGTGCCTGCCACCAGTCGTAGGCGCAGGTCCAATCGACTCTTTCCGGTCTCAGATTGCAGATCGAATCATGGTCCCGGTTGGACAACCTGACGGACCGACAGGCGAGCAGCGAACGATAATCGACGAACGCCTGCGCCAGGGTCCTGGGACCACCGATACTCCGGCGGCGGCCGTCCAGGTATCGCTCCAGCGACTGGATCGATTCGACTCGATTCCGAAATTCGCGCAGTCCGTCATGCATGCCGATTCAGATTCCGCGATGTCGTGCCGGCCGAGACCTGCCGACGCGCTTTCTTCGACCGCCCACGACGCGCGCCACCAGTGCGCCCGGGGGCGCGGCGCTGACGATCCTTGCGGTCCGCGTCCGTTGCCGGCGCCGCGGACGTGATTTTAGACGGATGCCCGCCGTCGGGCTCACAGTCGATTCGTATCCTGGTCTGCAGCCGGCGCTGGATCGCGTCGAGATGACCCCGTTCATCGCCGTCGCAGAAGGAGACCGCCGTGCCAGACCGCCCCGCCCGGCCCGTTCGGCCGATCCGATGAACGTAGGTCTCGGGTTCGTGCGGCAGGTCGTAGTTGAACACGTGGCTGATCCCATCGACGTCGATTCCGCGCGATGCGACGTCGGTCGCAATCAGCAGCGACAGTCGGCCGCTCCGAAAGCGTTCCAGCGACTTCAGGCGGCGGGACTGGGACTTGTTGCCATGGATCGCTTCGGCGTTCAGACCTCGAACCTGCAGGTGACGCACGAGCCGATCGGCACCGCGTTTCGTACGGGTGAAGACGAGGGCCCGCGTGATCGAGTGGCGTCTCACGACCTGTGCCAGCAGGTCCGCCTTCTGGCGGCGCTCAACGAAGTGAACCGATTGATCGATCTGATCGACATCGTTCGACGCATCCGCAACCTGGACGGACACCGGTTTGTGGAGAATTCGATCGGCGAGCCGCCGGAACTCCTTGGGCATGGTGGCGGAGAACAGCATGGTCTGTCGGCGCTGCGGCACCTGGCTGAGCACGCGCCGGATATCAGGCATGAATCCCATGTCCAGCATACGGTCCGCCTCGTCGAGGACCAGGGTCTGAACGCCATCAAGGGCAGCGTGGCCCTGATCGGCCAGGTCCAGCAGACGCCCGGGGGTTGCGACCAGCACATCGACGCCGTTTCGCAACGCACGAACCTGTTTCGCCTGATCGACCCCGCCATACACGACGGCGCAACGCAACGACATGTATCGGCCATAGGTCTCGAAGCTCAGACCGATTTGCACGGCCAGCTCGCGAGTGGGACATAACACGAGGTGTCGCGGCCGGCGGCGTGTTTCCGACGCCGAGCGCTTGTTGAAACCGTGCAGGACAGGCAACGCGAACGCGGCCGTCTTTCCAGTGCCCGTACGGGCGCACCCAAGCACGTCCCGGCCCGTCAAGGCATGCGGGATGACCTGGGCCTGGATGGGTGTCGCGGTGTGATAGCCTTCGTCGGCCACCGCCCGCAGAATCGGCTCGGAGAGCCGCAAATCAATGAACTTCAATGAACAATCCTCTTGTCTTGTGAATACGAACGAACTTGCACACCGGCGAACGTCGCACGAAAGCCGTGCCACGACCGACCGATGCACCCAAACGGTCTCCAGGAGTCCATCACGACGGAACGGCAAGTCCCGCAGGGTGGATGCTCCAGGAGCAAACAATTAAACGGTTGTGACTGGAATCTGCTTAGTAGCGATCTCTTCCGCGGTTTCCGCCGCCCCCACCTCGCGGGCGATCCTCCCGGGGCTTGGCCTCGTTGACCGTGAGCGCCCGTCCGCCGTGCTCCTGGCCGTTCAGCGCGTCGATGGCGGCCTGTGCCTCGTCGGACGACGACATCTGAACGAAAGCGAAACCCTTGCTTCGGCCGGTCACACGATCGCTGATCACCTCGGCGCTCTCGACGGTGCCGTGCTCACCGAGCAGTTGCTCGAGGTCCGCGGACGTGGTGTCATAGCTCAAATTTCCTACGTAGAGTTTGCTGCCCATGGTTTGACTCCGGATCCAGGGCCTGAAAACCCCTGTTTTACTTTCCGGGTCTTCCTGTAGAGGAAAGAGGCCGACGTTCCGGCCCAGAAGGTAGGAAGGGCGAGCGGGGCTATGCGGCGGTCAGAAGCAGCGCAAGACTCTAGTCGTCAGACATACCAGTCACATCATCGACCAAACCGGGGAAAAAGTCAAGCGGGCCCCCCCAGAACGCACACGTGGACCCGGAACGCCGATATTTCGTCTGAATACGGTCGTATCGGACACTCGTTGTGTCCCATGCCGAGTCCTGTGTCAGGTAGACGGCGCGCCGATGCGAGTTCTTGCATTGATGTGGTCCGCGCCCGGCCTTCGTACGTTCCACGCCAGGTTCATCATGGCGAGGGCGCGGATGAACAGATAGCTGAGGTCCAGTTGCCACCAGCGCAGGCCGTGCCGCGCAGAGGTCGGAAAGGCGTGATGGTTGTTATGCCAGCCCTCGCCGAGCGCCAGCACGCCGAAGACGAGATTGTTCCTGCTGTTGTCACGGGTCTGGAACGGACGGCTGCCAATCATGTGGCAGACGGAGTTGACGCTCCAGGTCACGTGGTGGACCAGGAAGATACGAACCATTCCGCCCCAGATGAATCCCAGCAGAGCGCCCGACCATGACAGCGTGATCACGCCACCGATCACGGCCGGCAGAACCAGGCCGACAACCAGCCACAGCGGGAAGAGCGCACTGACGACGCGCACGAGCCGGCTGCGTTCGAGGTCTCTGACGCAGTTCATCAGGTTGGGTGCGTCGGAATGGAACAGCCAACCCATGTGAGCGTGCCAGAGACCACGCAGGACACCCAGCGTGCCGTTGCCGCTCTGGTGAGGCGAATGCGGGTCACCATGTTCATCACTGTGCTGATGATGCCGTCGGTGAACCGCGACCCATCTGATCAAGGGTCCCTGCGCCGCCATCGATCCGAGCACGGTGAGGGCCACCTTGACCACGCCGCGCGTCTCGAACGACCGGTGCGTGTACAGGCGGTGATACCCGACGGTGACGCCGAGCACGGTGGCCACGTACATGCCCAGCAGAACACCGAGTGCGCACCAGCTGAATCCCCAGCCCCAGAGCAGAAAAATGGCCGTGATCAACCCTGCGAACGGCAACACGACGGCAATGATGTTGACGACGCGCGCGGTGATCGACATTTTTCCGACATCGTGTTCGCTGCTCATGGGTAAGTTCCTGGGACGCTGCGGGTGGCTCCTCGGGACGAGGAAGATCAGCGAAGATCGCCGTTCGCGAATTCTAGCAGGGTCAAGTGGAAGGGTCAAAATCTTTGTCGAACGCAGCAAGAGCTCGGCAAACGGCATCACGGCTCCCAACTCGTCCTCGTCCTCGTACTCGTACTCGTACTCGTGCTCGGTCTCGTCCTCGATCAATCGCGCGCTGGCGTTCAGCGACAACGCGCATCCGCGGATTGATCGACGCGTCCCCGCTCCACGCGCCAACGTGATGCCGGCCACTGCAATAACGAATAACCATTGGCTTAACGACTAATAGCTCAATCCCCTCCGCCACCGCTGGCGGCGGCGATCGATGTCGGCCATGATTGTGGCGGCAACGCGAATGGAGGCCCCATGACCATGTCGATGATCACCCCCCTGCTTCTTCTCACGGCCGCGGTCTCCGCCGCAGAGCCGACGCCGACCGTGCTCAACGAGGGCTGGCCCGTCGGCCAGCGCGCCAACCGCATGGTCCGGGCATGACACCCAGGATGGTACCTGGAAGATTCCACGACATACGATGGTTATCGGCGAGGTGAACATGTGGATCATTCCAAAAGCGCGTGCCGTGAACGGAGTCATTGTCACGATGCGCGGCGCAGAACATGTTTCGTGCCTGTTCCCCGCACGACAGGCTTGACGAGGCTCATTCTCAATTGTCCGAACTCTTTCAACCCATTCTCGATGACCTCTTCTGCGTCGCGGACACCTGCAACGCATACGTCCTGAAGCGCGGTGCGTCCGCGATCGCGATCGACATCGGCAGCGGGCGCTGGATCCCGTCGCTTCACGAGATCGGCGTCAAGCGTCTCGAGTGGGTGCTGCTCACGCACACTCATCGGGATCAATGCTCGGGGCTGTACGACCTCGATCGCGAAACCTGCCGGGTGGCGGTGCCGCAGCACGAGCGTCACCTGGTCGATGGCGTCGAGCGATTCTGGGGCCGGCGGCGGACCTTTCACAACTACAACCAGGTCGGCGACTTTCTTTCGCTGCCCCGCAGCGTGCCCGTCGACGAGGTGCTTGCGGACTTCGACCCCTTCCGCTGGCGCGATATCGACCTCGAAATCCTCCCGGCGCCCGGCCACACGCCGGGCTCGATCGCCCTGCTGACCACGCTGCACGGTCGACGCGTCGCGCTGACCGGTGACATGATCGCGGCGCCGGGCGCCGTGCCGAGAATTCACGATCTGCAGTTCGGCTACGCCGACGCCGCGGGCGCCGAGCTGCTCGCGCGGTCGCTGCATCTCCTGCTCGATCGAAATCCCGAGCTGCTCTGTCCCGGTCGCGGGCCGATCATCGAGCCGCCCGAACCGGCCGTCGGAAAGCTGCTGACGGCGCTCGAGGCGCTGGGCCGCGAGCTGTTTCACGAGGGCTCGCTCTCCCCTGACGTCAGCTTCATCCAGGTGAGCGGTCACCTGCTGGAAAGCAAGTCGGCCAGCTGCTCCTGGTACGCCGTGCTGTCGGAGGATCGCCACGCTCTGCTGATCGACCTCGGTTACGACACGGGCACGGAGGGCAACGTGCACGCCTTCGACTACCGATCCCGCTTCCTTCCCCATCGCCTCGAAGCACTGCGCCGGCATCCGGCCGTCGACACGATCGACGCCATCCTCGTGACCCATTACCACGACGACCACGTCATCGGAATTCCCTACGCGCAGAAGAGATGGGATCTGCCGGTCTGGTGCCTGGATCGGATCGCCCCGATTCTCCAGGAGCCCCATCGATTCAACATGCCCTGCCTCCTGCCCACCCCGCTGCGCGTCGCCCGGACGTTTACCGATCGCGAGCAGTTCACCTGGCGCAGCGTCGACTTCCAGATGCACGACCTGCCCGGTCAGACCGACCTGCACTCGGGCATCAGCTTCGATCTCGACGGTCAGCGCTACCTGGCCATGGGTGACTCGGCGCACTTCCGGGACGGCAGGCTCAGCCACGGCCATATCATCTTCGCCAATCGCGTCACGGGCGAGAATCACCGCAAGGTCGCCGCGCGAATGCTCGAAATCGAGCCGACGGTGCTCCTGCACGGCCACCATCGGCGCCAGGTCGATGAGGGAGGCAGGATCGAGGGACGCGCCGACACACCGGTCACCCGCGACGACCTGGTCGAGTTCGCGGCCAGCAGCGATCGACTGGCCGACGCGCTGCGCGACGTGGTGCCCGATGAACCCGACTGGCGCTGTCGCGCCGACTGGGTGCGCATCGACCCCTACCGCGTGCCCGTCGGCGCGGAAGCGGTCCCCGTCACCCTGATCGCGGAGAACCTTCTCGATCGTCCGATTCACCTTGCGCTGCGATTCGTCGCGCCGGAAGGCGTCGAGGTCGATCCTCCAATCGCCGAAATGCTGATCGAGCCGGGCGCCGAGCATGCTTGCGATCACCTCGTAAGCGTGCTTGATCCGACGGCCTGCTCGCCGGCCATCCTGTGCGTCGACGTCGTCATGGACGGCCGCCCCCTGGGCTGGCTGGCCGAAGCCCAGCTTTGGCACCGCGGCGACTGGCCTTCGTGACGGAGCGCCAGGCCGGGTGCATGACAA
>NYZC01000152.1 GCA_002686995.1 Phycisphaeraceae bacterium
ACATAGTCCTCTCCGTACAGGACTCCATCGTTGTACCACTGCTTGTGCTGGAGGTGATAGAGGATGTAAGGCTCGTACGAATGGCTGACCAGGTTGACCGGGGTGTAGCCATCGTGGTCGTTCGCGTATCCGTGATAGCCCAGACCCATCTGCTTCAGGTTCGTCGCGCACGTGATGCGACGGCTGTACTCCTTCGCCCTCTTCAGCGCCGGCAGCAGCAATGCAATGAGCAGCGCGATGATGGAGATCACCACGAGCAGCTCGATCAGCGTGAAACCTTGGCGTTGTCGCGTCACCGCTCGTCTCCAGGACTTTAGACAATTCTATTCTGCGCGCGTCGTGAAGGCAATCACACGGGTCCGGCGAACCGCGCGGCGTCAGCCCGCGGGTCGAACGTGAGCCCGCCTCAGCGATGAACGGGTCTCCGGACGCGGGCGGATACCACGATTCCGCCCGTCATGCAGCCTCCATGTCATCCGACCCGCGGGCTTACGCCGCGCGGTTCGCCGCACTGGCCGGAGGTTTCACCCGCCGCCCTCCAGCCGCAATATCTCCGCGATCACCCGTTCGCGCGCGGCAATCGACGCGCGCGGATCATCAGGCGCCGCGAACACCGAATCAATCGTCCCGTGAAACACGCGCATCGCCCGGGCGAACCCGCCGGGATCGGCCTCTCGCGCCTCGTGCGCCGACTTCTTCAGCCGCGACAGCAGGTACCAGTCCTCCTGGCCGTCGCGCCACGCCTCCCAGCCGCGCGTCGGCACGATCGTCTCGTCCCCGGCGCCGGGGACCTTGTCCTTTTTGGTGTACACGCGGTCGAGGCCGCTCGGGTATCGCGAGTAGACATAGATGAAGAACCCCATGCCGTCGAAGCCCTTCTGCATGCAGCGCCAGCCGGACAGCTTCGCCCCGTACCCGGCGCTCTTCCCCGCCGTGCTGTGCGACCAGACGAGGTTGCCGGAGCGGTGCAGGCTCTCGAGGATGCGATCTGGATAATCCCCCGCCAGGGGCGCGAGCAGCCCCAGCTTGTCGTACCGCTGCTCGAAGTGCTGCCAGGAGCTGCTCATGACCGTGCCCGTCATCGGGTTGACGAACAGCTTGACGTGGCGGGCGTGCGGATACTTCTCGGGGTCGGCCGCCTTCAGCGCGTCCGACATCGGCTCGTAGTACTTGACCACCTGCCTCGCCTCCAGCTCGTCCTTGAGATAGAGCGCAAACTGGTCGGTCGTCAGGCCGTGCCGTTCGTGCAGGTGGGCGGCAATGGCGTTGAGCCACTCGACGACGAGGGTGTTCCAGCGTGGGGATCCGACCGGGATGCCCATCTGCAGCTCACCGTAGCCTTCGTTGCCGAACGCGAGCCAGAAGACGTAGAACTTCACCCGGCTCGATGGATCGCGGAAGCTCTTGTTCCACTGGTCGATCTGCCAGTCGATGTGGTCGAAGTTCAGCGGCTTGAGCAGGTGCCCCTGCTCGTCGACGCCATCCTCGCCCAGGCTCACCGGGTGAGGGATGCCGTGGTCGAGGATCGTGTTGGCCTTGTGGCGGATCGCGTCGCGGAACGCCTCGGCGCGGAAATCGCGGATACGCCCGGCGCGCCAGTACGACCACATGTAGGCGTGCAGGTCAAGCTGCTCCGGGATCCGGACCGGGTGGACCGTGATGACGAGCCGAAGCTGCACGGGATCGATCCCGTCGGCGGACAGCGTCATGGCGCCGTGGTAGGTGCCCGACGCGACGTCCGTCGTGTCCGCGATGATCCAGACCAGGCGCGTTTCGAGACGCATCAGCGGAAGACGGTTACCTTCGCCGTGATCGAGCCGCACCACGGCGTTGTTCTTGTCGTGGAAGAAATCGCCCTTGACCTTCCGGTCCGGATCGCCGATCACGAAATCGACAGGTGAACGCAGCACGATCTGTTCAAGCGGAAACGCATCACCCTGCTTCGTGCGCAGCGGCTCGACCTCGATCCGAAGCTCGAGATCCTCGTCCATGGGATTCGTGACGAAGAACGCGCCGGGCTCCCGCTCGTCCCCGCAGGTCATGATCGACACCTCTTCGATGCCCACGTCGCGACGATCAGGAATATGCGATCCCGAGAACTCGTCGTACGGCGTGCCGGCGGAAAGGATGAGGTCGCTTTGTCCGTACGCTGCCGTCAGCACGGCCGTCGAAAGCCCGCGCAGCGCCCTGGCCACGTCGGGATTGATCCTTGAATCGGGTGACGATTCATATTCCACGGCCCGAGCGGCCCGGTTGACCAGTTCGTCGACCTGCGCCCTGACGCCCAGTTCCTGCGCCTTGCGCTCGACGGCCGCGAGTTCGGTCACGTTCTTCCGGTAGCGCCCCATGTACGCCGCGCCGACATCCGACAGGCGGAAGCGCGACTGATCCGGACCTTCTCCCAGGATCTCGTCGAGGGTCCGCGGCACGGGTCCCGACAATCGCGGCGGGCGGTCGTCGGTCGTGACCGTACCCAGGATCTCGAATTCACCGAGTCCGGAATACGACCAGTCGGTGTAGACCGTCAGCAGCACGTACCGGCCGCGCGCATCGAGGCCTTCGACCTCGTTCCAGTAGTTGCCCGGAGGCTGCGGCAGATCCGAAAGCACCGAGCCTGCATACCGGAAGCGCCGATCGTCATTGCTTACCGACACGTCGACCTGTAGCGGCATCCCCGCGCGCCAGACATGCTGGTGCGGCGCGTAGACGCGCACGGCGTCGATGTCGCACGGTCGCCCCAGGTCGAACCGCACGTAGAGCCGGTTGTCCATGCCGTTCATATGCCAGCCGGCGAAATCGGTGCCGTCCTGGTGACCCCACATCTTCTTCGGCGCGTAGCCGTCGGCCAGGCACGACGGGTGCAGATCCCGGTCACCGTGACTCGGGGGTCCGAAGTACAGGTAGTCGCGCCCGAGGGCGAGGTTGTGGCGAAGCTTCGCGCGGTCGCGCGACGCCAGTCCCGGCCAGGCCGGACGCGCGCCCGCGTACGGCTTCGGGGCATCGGTCGGGTCGACCGGCGCCACGGCGGCGAGCCAAAGGAACGCCGGATCCTCGGGATCGACCGACGCGTAGCCGTCCGTCCTGCCGACCAGGTTCGACGACACGCTGATGCCTTCGGCGCTGATTCGCACTGCCTCGGCGGCGCCGACGATCGTGTTGCGCGCGACGAGCGACCCGTCATGGCGTTCGCCCTCGACGTGAATGAAGGCCTCTCGCACACCGCTGTGCAGACGATTGCGCACGATCTGCTGGTTGATACATGAATCGAACTGGTGATCCTCCGGACCGCTCGCGGACACGATCCCGTAGCGCAGCGCCGCGTCGCCGCTCGAAAACAGAATGTTGTTGCGCGCCACGCAGCCGCGTCCGCGCAGGGATATCGCCGCCGCATCGATAGCAGCGTTGTCGATGAAACGGTTGCCGCCGATATAGCTGCCGGGGCCCGCAATTTCGAACAGCGCCCCGTCGCCTTTGAAAGCGCTGTTTCGCACGGTGCAGAAAAGGACCGTATGAGCCCGACCTTCGGCCTTGATCGGCCGGGCACAGCGATCGAAGTTGCATCCCCGAAGATAGTTGGCCACACCCACCAGTTCGACGCCTGCCGATCCGGTGAACCGCAATCTCATGATCCGGCAGTCATTGGCCCGGACCGTGATCGCCGGGCCGTCGTTGCTGCGCAGTTCCGGCAGCGCCGCGCCCCATGCGGCGAGCGTCACATCGTTGCGCTCGATCGTCACGCGCTCCGTATAGACGCCTTCGCGAATCAGGATCGTGTCGCCCTCGTCCACGACCTGCGCCGCAGCCGTGATCGTGCTGAACGGCTCGGGGATGTTGCCGGCACCGTATGGCTCGGCAGCGGCGTCGACGTACCAGGTGGCGGCGTGGGTGGGGGTGGGGGTGAGGGTGGTCAGGGTGAATGCGATGCAAATGGTGGCAAGGAGCACCCCCCCTAACCCCCCCTTACCAAGGGGGGGAACCGGAGGTGCGCTAGCCCCTCCCTTGCCAGGAACCGGAGGTGCGCTAGCCCCCCCTTGGCGAGGTCTCACCTGCAGAGCCCCCCCTTTCCAAGGGGGGGTTGGGGGGGTTCCGTTCATCAAAAAAAAGACCTCCATACCTGTATCACTCGCTACCCGCTCCCTGCTCCTCGCTCCTCGCCCCCCGCTACCTCCCCCTCACCGCCGGCATCAGGTACGGCTCGACCTGGATGAAGTTGAGCATGAGCTCCTGGCCCACGGGCGCGGTCGGCAGGCTCACCCACCTCCAATCCGTGATGCGCAGCTTCGCGGTCGTCGCGTTCGCCCTGAACACGATGCGGTGGTAGTTGGGAAACGTCTTCTTGTTGCCGAACGCGGCCGTGGGCGCGTGGATCCATGCATCATGAATCGTCTCGCTCGGCACCTCTCGAACGTCGCCCTGCAAGTACGCGTAGACGTGGTGGACCTGGTGCTCATGCATGTTCTTCAGGTCCGTCGTGTAGAAGCGCACCGAGTAGTGTCGCCCGGGCTCGAGGTCGCGGATTTCCTGGGTGATCACGTTTGGCTTCTCGGCGGATCGCTTCATCCAGAGATAATGGTCGCCCACCTCCTTCTTGTGCCGGCCCTGAACGTGTATGCCGTAGCCCTTGGCGTGCCGCACCTCGATGCTTTCCGGCTCCGCGGGCTCGATCGTCCATCCGTCCAGACCGGTCTCGAAGTCGGGGTTCGCGATATGCGGCAGCTCGTACGGATCATCCCCCGTCAGCCGCTCCGTGTTGCCCTCGATGCAGTAGTGACGCAGCAACCGGCCGTACCACCGCATGTACTCTTCATCGATGTAGATCGAGTTGTAGTTGCCGACGCCGCCGAGGCCGCGCAGGGCGGGATCGGTTGCGATGCGCTGAAACTGCACGTCCTTGAGCACCTTGTAGCTCGCGCCGGGATAGATATCACCCGAGTCCTTACCGGATGCCGCCCCGGACATGAAGCCGATCGCGTGCACGCACCGTTCCGTAAAACCGGGGAAGTACTCCTCGAAACTCTTCGTCCAGTTCACGCCGAAACTGTCTTCAAGCATTTCCTTTTCGGTTCGTTTCTCGTCCGTGTAGACCTCGAGCACGAAGTAGGCGCCCGTGTCGGCAAGCGGCTCGACGAACGGGCGCAGGTCCTTCGCGCCGCCCGCGAGGTAGAGGTAGACCGGCTTGTCGGGCTGTTCGGCGGTCACGCGCTTCAGGGTCTTGACCCAATCGGGAAAGTGCTTGCTGAGCTTCGGATAGAACTCGTCGATGATGACGCCGTCGAGATCGTCCCGGGACAGCGCGGTGCTCCAGAAACGATACGCCGTCTCGCCGGTCTGCAGCCCGCTGCAGATTCCGATCCGGTGACGGCCGGTGACCAGCCAGGGCCTGGGAACGTCCGAGTTCTCCCCGTCGAAGTCGAACTTGCCATCCACCCAGTGCGCCCACGACGAGACCGTGTTCATGCTGGCAAGCAGACCTTCGCGCTCCAGGAACTCCCAGCTGTACTCGCCGTACGCCTCCAGCTTGTTGCTGGTGGGCCAGTGGTCATAAAGGATCGCGGGGATCAGCCGCACCTCGAAACGACGAACCTCCGCGTTCCGCACCTCGACCTCGACCGTCACCGGCCCCTTCTTCAGGCGCTGCATCGATTCGAGCGTGCGCAGCGCGTGCGGCCCCTGCTCGAGGATCACCTTCTCGCCGATGTCATGCGCGGAGATCGACACCTCGACCGAACCGGACCGATCGGTCGCCGCCTCGCTGCGGAAGAACATCCACCCGGTCCGCGGGTTCTCGACGACGAACCGGTGCGTGCCGTCGCCCAGGCCTTCGGCGGCCGCCAGCTCGGTCACGAAGTTGTTCAACACGCGCGGCGCCTGGCGGTCGTGGGTAACCGCACCGCCCGTTGCGCACGCAGCCAGCAACGCCACCACGAAAAGAAGCCCCCCCTTGGCAAGCGACCAATGAAGCCCCCCCTTTCCAAGGGGGGGTTGGGGGGGTTCTCGTCTCGGTCCCGAAACACATTCATCGCAATCGACTTTGATCATCACCAATCCCTGTCAATCCCCCGCCGCGCCGTCTTCCGGCAACAGGTAAGGCTCCACCTGCACGAAGTTCATGACCAGCTCCTGGCCGGCGGGTGAAGTCGGCACGCTCGCCCACTGCCAGTCGCTGATGACCAGCTCCGCGGTGGACTCCATCGCCAGGAAGACGAACCGGTGGTAGTTGGTGTAGGTGGGCTTGCCGCCGAAGTCCTTCTCGGCGTTGTGCTTCCAGACGCTGTGGATCGTCTCGTCAGGCTGCTCGCGCAGCCGGCCCCGTGTCAGGATCCCGACGGTGTGAAGCTGACGGTCGTGCATGTTCTGAAAATCGGTGGTGTAGAGGGTGACGGAGTAGTATCGCCCGGGCTCGAGATTCCTGATCTGCTGCTTGATCCTGTTCGGCTTGTCCGCGCTGCGCTGCATCCACACCAGGTGGTCACCGGTATGGCCGTGGCGTCCCTGCACCCTGAACCCGAACCCCTTCAGGTGCTTCACGCCGATGCTGCCCGATTCGGCCTCCTCGACCGTCCATCCTTCGAGCCCCTGCTCGAAATCAGGGTTGTCGATGTGATCCAGCACGTACGGGTCGCTGGTCAGGCGTTCGGCGCTGCCCTCGATGAGGTAGTGGCGGCACAACTTCGCCATCCACCGCAGGTACTCCTCCTGGCACATCGTCGACTGGTACATGTCGATCCCGGCGCTGCCCTTGTGCATCGGATCCGTCGCAAGCTCGTGGAAGTGAAGCTCCCTGAGCACCTTCCAGTCTCGATCCGGAAAGACGTCGTCGTTGTACTTGCTCGGGCTGGGGCCGGAGAAGATGCCGATCGAGTGGATGGTCCTCGTGCTGACGTCAGGGTAGTAGCCTTCCTTCCTGAAGCCGTTGACCCAGCCGTGCGCGAACCCCTGCGCCACCCGCTCCTGCTCGGTCACGTGGGTTTCGTAGACCTGTTGCTGTGTGGTCCAGTACATATCCTGGTCCTTCAACGGCTCGATCAGCTGCCGAAGCGTGTCGGCGCCACCGGCGGTGTACAGCAGGCACATTCGCTCCGGGTACTTCTCCCGGATGCGCTTGAGCGCCTTCACGTAGTGAGGAAAGTTCCGGCCGATGCTGGGATAGAACTCGTCGACGATCATCCCGTTCACCCCGCTGGGATTCACCATGCTGCTATCCCAGTGCCGGTACGCCTTGTCCTCCGTGTTCAGTTGCGGCACGCCGCCGGATATTCGAATCGCGGCGCGGCCGCTCTTCATCCACTCGTGCATCCAGGAGAACCCGTCGTACGTGCCGATCGTGTTGACGCTGTCGAGCATGCCGCAGCGCCGCAGGAACTTCCGGTCGTATTCCGGGAACCCTTCCATGGCGCGGAAACTTCCGACCATCCGTTCGTAGACGATGATCGGCACCAGCCGAACGTCGAGCACGGAGACGTCCGCATCGGTCACCTCGAGTCGAATGACGCACTCGCCCTTCGGCAGCCAGCGCATCGACTCCGCGGTTCGCTTTTCGCTCGGACCGTGCTCCAGCACGTCGGTCCGGGACTTGCCGGCCTGTACGCTCAGCCGGACGCTGCCGGATCGATCCGTCATGGCCGCGGTTCGAAAGAACAGCCAGCCGAGCCGGGGGTTTTCGACCCGGAACACGTGCGTGTCGCCGTCGTTCAGGTTCTCCGCGGTGATCAACTCCGTCACGAAGTTGTTCAGGACGCGCGGAGCCTGCGCGGGATGCTCAACGGTCTTCGCATGCGCCGTCGCGCCGACGAGGGCGAGCACTAGCGCGGCGGGCATGACTGCACCGAGTGACTTGAACGTCATGGCTGGTCCTTTGAATTCGTCAGCAGAGATGAGACGGACGTCATCTTACTCGAAACTCAGGTGTGCGGACGCCCTCACTCAGCGAACCGCGTGGCGTAGGCCCGCGGGTCGAATGACATGACGGTCCGATGACTGCGTGCCCAGCCGATTCCAGCCAATGCAATCAGGACGACCCGGCAAGGCACGAAGCGGGGCGCACGTCCTACCCGCGGGCTTACGCCGCGCGGTTCGCCGAGGTCATCGACCGCCCACTGCTCACTGCGGCCCCAGCTTCACCTGCCCCGCCCGGTGCTGAAGCTGATCGACGCGCGACGCCGTCGCGCGCACCTTCGCCCACGCCGACACCGGCAGGCACGGCAGCGTCTCGGGCTCCGCCCGGACGAAGCCCTCCGCGTAATTCGTCCTGCCCCACCAGCCCGTCCCTCCGGCCGAGATCTCGACGCGGTAGCGGGCGAACTCGTCGGACTGGCCCTGCGTCTTGAACATGCATTCCGCCTGCACGCGCTGCTGCTTCCACTCACCGATGTCGATATAGACGTCGACGTCGTCGTGCGGCACGTCCACGCCGAGATAGAACACCTCCGCGATCCGATGCGGCGGAATCCTGGATTCGTAATCCGCGACCTCCGCCGCAATGAGCTTCGCCTCCATCGCCGTGATCGCGCACTCGCGATGGTCGTTCAGCAGCATGGAGCCCCGGCCGTGCGTGCTGATGCTCGCCGGTGACGTGTCATAGGGAGCGTGGGTAATGAGCACGTCCGGACGCACGTCGAGGATGACGTCCCGGATCAGGTCGATCGCCTCGGGCGAGCGGCGCAGGCGAAAAGGCTCGGGCATCGTGAGGATGCGCAGGTCCTCGACGCCGAATATGGCGCATACCTCGTGCAGCTCGCGGGCCTTGGCCGCGGCGTATTCCTCGATGGATTGATTGAGGATTGCAGGATCGCGCTCGTGCTCCGGCTTCGACATCTCGTCGAGAAATCGCTCGTTGTGCTTGCGCCCGCCGTCGGTCATGGTGACGACCGTGACGGAGTCGCCCATTTTCATGTGGATGCCGCAGGTGCCGGCGCAATGGGTGAAGTCGTGCGGGTGGGCCACGACGGCGAGCAGTTTCAGGGGGTCGCGGCCGGATTGGGCTGGCATGGGGAGGATTCCGGGGTCAGGGGTCAGGGGTCAGGGGTCAGGGGTCAGCCGCACCTGCCGCTGCGCGGCATTTGCAGATCATGAGCTTTCAGGTCGTCCTCGTCACTATCCTCCCTCGCGATTCTACCTAAGATCGTGGACGGTACGACGTGACAGGCGCATCGGGACGCTCACCCGGAGACCGTGCAATGACCTCACGCAATCGGCTCAGCCTACTCCAGCCGCACGACGCCGCGTTCTTCGAACGTGAGCTGAAGTCGTTCCTGCCCGATCGCATCTTCGATGCGCACTGCCATGTGATGAATCACGACGAAGCGAAGTATCCTCCCTTGCCCGAACGCATCGGCTACGAAGAATACAGCGATCTGATTTGCGACATCCACGAGCAGCGCACGGGTGGCGCACTGTTCATCCCCGACCCGTTCGACCATCTGAGCGCCGAAAACGCGACGGTCGCAAACGAGTGGATCGCAGAAGCGATCGACCGGCACGAGCGCTTTCGCGGCAGCTACTGGATCCTGCCGGGCGACGACCCGGAGGTCGTGCGCGGCGAGGTCAGGCGCCTCGGGCTGCATGGGCTCAAGTGCTACCACACCACCTCCGGCGTCGATCCGACATGGGAAGCGCAGATTCCCGACTACCTGCCCGAATCCTTCATCAGGGTGGCCGACGAAGAGGGATGGGTGATCACCCTGCACATGGTGCGCTCGCGGGGCGTCGCCGATCCCGGCAATATCAGGTGGATCCGCCACTACTGCGAAAACTACCCCGGCATGAAGCTCATCCTCGCGCACTCGGCGCGGGGGTTCCAGCCGGCGCACAATCTCGAAGGCCTGCCGCAGCTGACCGGACTGGACAACCTCTACTTCGACACCAGTGCCAACTGCGACCAGATGGCCCACCAGGCCATCATCCGGATCATCGGACACGACAAGCTGATGTACGGCAGCGACCTGCCGGTCAGCCACATGCGTGGGCGCAGCGTTCCAGTCGGCGACACGTTCCTGTGGCTGTACGCACAGACGCCGGTGTGGGTGGAGAAGCACCTGCAGATCGATCCACCGCTGGTCGGACTCGAGCATCTGCGCTCGCTCAAGTGGGCCTGCTGGTCCGAGCGTCTCACCGACGCGCAGGTCGAGGACGTCTTCTGGAACAACGCCGCGAGGCTGTTCGGGGTGACGTAGCAGCAACTCCAGATTGACTGATCCAATCGCGCCGGGTACCCTTCAGGCGCAGAACGCGGCTTCCTTTCTTCCATGCCGCACCATTGAACCGGCCAATGACGGAGCCCTTCGTCATGAGACACGGTCACATCAGAATCGCGCTGACCGCGGTGGCCATGATGCTGCCGCTCCTGATGACGCCGAAGCAGACCACGGCCGGCTGACGCCCGCGCAGCACTCGGACGACGTCGCGTGTCGTCCAGCGCCCCGCCCAGGTCGGGCGGTCACAATCTCAGAAACGCAGCGAGAAGCGCCGCATGAGCCGATCGGCGGCGTGTGATCGGTGTCTCTCCGCGAGCGAGCAGCATCTCGAAGACGGCCGCATCAGCCGTGCCTATCGGCTGCTGCGCATGGCCAACCGCAACGCGGTCACCGCGGAGCATAAGGCGAAGAGTCGAGAGCTTGGCGGCAGAATCCAGGAAACCGCGACGCAGATGCTGGATGAAGCCGATCGGCAATACGAGCAGGCTCAATACACCGAAGCCCTGCGGGCATACCAGACCGTCGCGAGCCTGAAGAAGATGAAGGTGGGACGAAAGGCCCGACGACGCATCAATACGGCGCGCAAAGATCCCGCGCGCCGCGCCCACGTCTTCGAATCCAGGGCGGCGCGCCGGTTCGAAAAAGTCGAGGCACTGCAATCCCGCCTGTCGCGATCGTGCCAGGAAGATCCGAACCCTTCCGCCGAGTTCGACGCGGAAATGGCCCTGGCCACGCTGGAAGGCGACACGGACGATTGCTCGGGTTGCGAGGACTGCCGGGCGTGGGCCGAGCTTTCTCCCGCGCAGCGCGAAACCCGGATCCTCGCGGACCGTATCGAGATGGTCTGGATCCTCGACGACATCGTCAGGCGCTTCGACGACACGCCGACGGGTCGCAAGTCCGCGCGCATCCTGCAGAGCATGCTGGCCGACGAGCGCACCGCCGATGAGGCCGATCGGATATTCGTCGAGGAGCAGGCGCGCAGGCTCTACAAGCTCGGCGCCGCGTACCGGCAGAGCGGGATCGACGAAAAGGCCGCCGAGCAGTTCCGAAAGATCCGAAACCACTTCGACGGAACCGAATGGGCGGAAAAGGTCACGCGCGAACTCGACGCCGATCCCGCGCTCGCGGCACTCGTCGCGAATGCGGACGCGGGCGAGCCGATCATGGCATATTCGGAAAAGATCAGAAAGACGACACGCTCAATCCGCACCGTTGCGCCCGAACCGGTCGCGATGTCGCGACTGGAACCCGAACCCGAATCGGACGAACCCGAATCGGACGAACCCGCGGCTCCATCGCCCCGGAGCGTCGGCCACGAAGGCCTTGTCCGGCTGATCGGACCCGAGCTCGTCAACGGTGCCGGTCAGACCGTGGCCGCGGCGACGCTCGCGAAGAACCGTTTCGTCCTGCTGTACTACACCGCAAGCTGGTGCGTCCCGTGCCACGCGCTGACCCCGCAGCTCAAACGCTTCTATAAGGAGAACCAGGCCGAGGGCCGCTTCGAGGTCGTGATGGTCAGCGGCGACGCGACCGAGCAGGACATGTTCCGGTACATGGCGCACCACCAGATGCCCTGGGTCGCCATCCCCATGCACCGGATCGATTCCTCCGGCCTGATGAACCGCTTCGAGATGGAGACGTTTCCCCATCTCGTCCTTCTCGACGGGCACGGCCGGGTCGTTGCGAACAGCGTCGTCGACGGCCGGACGGTCGGTCCGGACCGGGTGCTGTCCGACTTGAAAGATCGCATTCAGCCGGAGCGGTCGTCGTCGTCAGGTGATTCAGGACCACGGATGGACACGGATGAGCGCGGCGCGGGCTGACGCCCGCGACTTGTCTGTATCGTCGTCCGTCTTTGCGATACCCCCCCACCCCCTTACAAAGGGGGGGGCTTTCTGTGGCCCCCCACACGAAGGGGGGGTTATCTGTGGCTCACCTTACGAGGGGGTTCTCCAGGGGGTCGTCACCACTTCAACGGCGCGTAGTGCTTGTGCGCCGTGAGCTTGCGAGCACGCTTCATAATCTCGGGATTGGGGTCGGTCAGGGCAAACTCGAAGACGTCATGGTGCTCGGCGGCGTCCAGGCAGTGCAGTTGCCGTGCGACCTCGAGTCGGACATGCGGGCTCGGATCCTTGAGGCCCCGCAGGAACCAGCGCGGCGCACCGTCGCAATGGCGGCAAAGGCCCGCAAGCGCCGTCGCCCGGTCGTGGATGTCTGAGTCAGCCACGAACGGTTCGAAGATGTCCGGATCACATTGATCGCAGTCGTAGGCCAGGGCGTGCAGCGCCGCCGAGCGCACCTGCTTCGACGGATCCATCGAGCGAAGCGAGCCCCCGGAAGTCGTTGCGTCATTTCAGGTCGCGCAACTCGTCCATGAACTTCATCGCCCCGAGCCGGATCAGGTCCAGCTCGCTGACGCATTCGAACAGCTGCACGCCCTGGTCGATCCAGCGCTGCACATCTTCGCGATCGAGGCCCATGTATCCCCTCGGGATGTTCCGTTCGGCCGCGGCGTCGAAGATCCTCTGCACGATCGCGCGGAACTCCGAATCCTGGTAGCGCCCCGGCATGCCGTAAGAGAGGCTGAGGTCGCTCGGCCCGACGAAGCAGACGTCGGCGCCGCCGGAATCCAGGATCTGCTCGATGTGCTCGGCGCCCGCGCGCGTCTCGATATGGGCGACGACGAAGGTCTCCTCGTTCGCCTGATCGTACCAGGCGCGCTTATCCGGGACCTTGCCGTACATCGTGTTGCCGTAGCCGGTCGCGCTTGCCCTCGATCCGACTGGCGGGAACTTGATGAAGTCGTGCAGCGTCGCCACGTCCTCGCGGCTTTCGGTGCGCGGAAGCTGAAGTCCCATCACGCCCATTTCCAGAAGTCGCGCCGTTTCGGCGCGCTCGAGATGGGGAATCTTGGCCACGACGGTCGTGCCGTTGTCCCGGGCGTGAAGGACGAAATTCGACAGGTGCGACATGTCGAACGAGCCGTGCTCGTTCTCGATGAACAGGAAGTCGAATCCCGCGTTCACGAACGCCTTGACGACGGAAGGTCGAAGGTGCTCGGTGACGGTGGCGCCGAAGACGATGTCGCCGTCACGGAGCGCTTGAATGAGTGTCTTCACGGGAGGTTCCTCAGCGGCCGGGTGTCGGAAACGAGCCGAGCGCCGCGACCGAGTCCATCGTCAGACCGAAATGGCATTCGACCCGCGGGCTGACGCCACGCGGTTCGCAAAGGGGTGGGGGCTCGCGGTCTCGACCCTGGCCACTCACCGCGCGATCGCACGACCCAGGATCTTCCAGCGGTAGTAGAGAAAGAAATTGTGGTCGATGCCGAGCTCTCTCGGCGTAAGAATCTGGGCGTGGCCGTCGAGAAACCATGCGCTGAAATCCTCGTCGTGGTAGGCCGCGGCCAGCGCGTTGAGAATCTCTCCGCCGTGGCTGACGTGCCAGACTTGCTTTCCAACGCCGACCAGGCCGACGACCTCCTGGAACGAATCGACCAGGATCAGAACGTCCGACGGGTTGCGTGCCTCCGTGTAGCGGTCGCCGGGGATGGGGATGTCGGCGAAGACGTTGATCGGCTCAGGGGCGTCGTAGTCGATGTTCATCCCGAAGCTGGTCGCCCCGCCGGCGCTGCTGTTCCACTTCCCGCTCGGACACAGGTAATTGATCTGCTTGTCCAGCTTGCCCGTACCGATGCCCCACTCGCCGTAACCTTCGTGCTGGAGAATCACGGACCAGTAGGGCTCGCAGTGGTAGCCCTGGCAGCCCTCCGGCTGAGGGTTCAGGTACGGATGCGGCATCCAGCCCTCGTGATCGTTGGCGAACGTCAGCAGCGCAGTCCCGATGCCGCGCTTGTTCGAATGGCAGATCATGGTCTTGGCGTTCTCGCGCGAACGCTTGATCGCGGGCATCAGCATCGCGATCAGCAGCGCGATGATCGAAATGACCACGAGCAACTCGATGAGCGTGAAACCGCCGGAGCGAGTCGGACCAGTGCTCTTGGGAAGTGCAAGGGTCACCACGAAGTCATTATAGACGCACCTGGGACGAGTCAACCGCCGCCACCTGCACGCTACCCGTCAAGAATCTAAGATCAACGCTCGGTAACCGGCAATTCCCCGAGGGAGCCTTCCATGGCCTTCAAATACTCCGTCATCCTCTGCACCCTCGCCACCGACGGCATCGACGTCTGGAAGACGCCCGGGCCGATCCTCGAGCACATCGCCGAGCTTGGTTACGACGGCGTCGACGTCGACGCGGAGCCTGACAAGATCACCCCGGCTCAGTACGAGCAGGTCCTCGGCATCTGCAAGGCGCTGGGGCTCAAGGTGCCGGCCATGATTTGCGCCTGGGCCGAATGGCACGCGGGCGAGGAGCGCAATCTCGCGTCCTCCGACGAAGCCGTCCGCAAGGTCGCCGTCGACTACACCAAGAAGTGCGTCGATCTCTCCGCGTCGCTCGACGAGCCCGCACTGCTGGAGATCGACGCCGTGGCGAGCGAGATCGAGTACCCGGCCACGAAGATCCCGATCAAGGTGCTCCGCGAGAACTTCGCGAAGTCGGCGCGGGAAATCTGCGCGTACGCGGAGCCGCGCGGCGTGCCGATCGCCATCGAGCCGATCAACCGCTTCGAGGGCTACGCCGGTTTCCTCAACAGCATCGTCGAGGCGCGAAGCATCGCGGACGAGGTCGGTCTCGGGCTGGGCGTCCTGCTCGACTTCTTCCACGTGAACATCGAGGACGGCCCGGTCGCGGAGACCATTCGCGTGGCCGGAGAAAAGCTGCGGCACATCCACCTCGCCGACAGCAACCGCCAGCTTCCGGGCACCGGACACATCGACTGGGTCGAGACGGTCCGCGCGCTCCACGCGATCGACTTCAAGGGCTACCTGTCCGTCGATTCCGTGCCGGTCAAGCCGGACTGGAAGACGCTCCTGAGCGAGTCGATCGACTTCATGAAGAACATCGAGCAGATCGTGGAAGTCCAGGAAAGCATCGACGCGCAGATGCGCCCCGGTCATTAAGCTATTAGTCACTAAGCCAATGGTTATTTGTCATTTCGGACTCGGGTCGAGGCGCGCGTCCGAATCGACAAATATTGACAAATAACGATTCGCTTAGTGACCAATGGCTTAATGACCTCGATCATCGCGGACGATCTCTCCGGGGCCGGCGACACCGGCGTTCAGTTCGTTCGCGCGGGGTGCACCGTCGCCGTCCTGCTCTCCGTCGATTCGATCGGGGCCCATGACGACGATCTCGTCGCCATGGACCTCGACGCGCGACACGACCAGGCCGAACGCGTCGCCTCGAAGACCCGCGACGCCTGCCGTGCCCTGGCTGCAAACGGCCGCACCGTCGCATATCTCAAGATCGACTCGACGCTTCGCGGCCAGCCCGGCACGATGATCGATGCCGCTCTTCGCGAGACCGGGCGCCGCCTGGCCGTCGTCGCTCCAGCTTTTCCAGCCATGGGACGATGCGTGGTCGGCGGCCGTCTTCGTGACGCGACCTCCGACGAGCGCGACGGCCTGGATATCTGCAGGCTTCTCACCTCGCAGCATCTGGAACCCGTGACCGGCATCGAACATGGAAACGTCGACGCGCTTCGCAGGGCTCTGCATCGATTGATCGAGACCGGCGCCCGCGCCGCGGTCGTCGACGCGAGGACCGATGCCCACCTCGCCGACGTCGTCGCGGCCGCGGAGCAACTCGGTGATTCGGTGCTGCTCGTCGGATCGGGCGGGCTGGCGATTGCCCTCGCCGCGAGGTGCGCTCATCCACACCCGCATCCGCTCGACGCCGACTGGGACACCGGACCGGTCACGATCATCGTCGGATCCGATCACCCCGTCACGCAGCGACAACTGGATTGCTTCAGACGCGAACGAAATCCGCAATGCATTGATCTTACGGATGCGTTCGACAAGCGCATGGATGCAGCCCGCTCCGCGGACCAGGACGTGCTGGTTCGACTTCGGTGGGCGCCACAGGAAGAACGCAACCGACTCTCGAGCTGGGCCGCCAGCCTCGGCGAGCGCGCTGCGGCGCGGCTGTTTCTGTGCGGCGGCGATACGGCAAGGCTCGTATGCTCGGCGGCTGGGGTGACAGGCATCTCGCTCGGCGGCGAGGTCACCACGGGCATCCCGTGGGGTCGCCTGGCCGGAGGCAAGGCCTACGGATCACCCGTCGTCACGAAATCGGGCGGCTTCGGCGACGATCATGCAATCATCAAGGCCGTAAACTACCTACGGGATCCGAATTAGCCAATCACCATGGGCTTAATGACCAAGAGCTTGATTTTCTCGCCATGCCGCCCCTCACCATCGCAATCACCATCGGCGACCCTTCAGGCATCGGCCCCGAGGTCGTCGCCAAGGCTCTGACCGACCCTTCGCTCGTCAGCGCCGCGAACTGGATCGTCGTCGGCGACGCCGAAGCGCTGAACGCCGCATCCCCGGGCTGGACCAGTCCGGCGTCAACCGTCAGCGTCGACGATCTCGCGCAACTCGCGGGCCATGACCTGGAAATCGGCCGTCTTAGCCCCGACTCGGGCCGCGCCGCGCTCGCTTACATCCGGCATGCCACGCAATTGTGTCTCGACGGCCGGGCGCAGGCCATGGTCACCGCGCCGGTGAACAAGGAAGCGGTCACCCTGACCGGTGCGACGTTCACCGGGCACACCGAGTACATCGCAGAGCTATGCCACGTCGACGCGCCGCGAATGCTGCTCGTGAACGATCGGCTCCGCGTGCTGCACGTCACGACGCACATCGCCCTGCGCGAGGCGTGCGGAATATCGAGTGACGCCGTGCTGCGCACGATCGAGATCGGCGACGATGCCCTCGAGCGTCTCGGCCTGGATCAGCGTCGAATCGCGGTGTGCGGCCTGAACCCGCACGCGGGTGAGCACGGGCTGTTTGGCAGCGAGGACGCCGAGATCATCGCGCCCGCCGTCGAGACGGCGCGGAGCAGCGGCATCGAGGTCACCGGGCCGCTGCCCGCGGACACGCTGTTCGTCCAGGCGCTGCGTGGCGCGTATGACCTGGTCGTTCCCATCTATCACGACCAGGGACACATCCCGATGAAGCTTCTTGATTTCGAGCACACGGTGAACGTGTCGCTGGGCCTGCCGATCGTCCGCACGTCGGTCGATCACGGCACGGCGTTCGACATCGCGGGACAGAACAAGGCGGATCCGAGCAGCATGAAGGCGGCGATGAAGCTTGCGGTGCAGCTGGCGGCGAGGGTCTGAAGCGCCGCGCGGGCCAGGAGTGCGGCGCAACAGACCCGTGGGCTGACGCCTGGATGACGCCCACGGTTCGCCCCCCTCCGACGAATCGCGCGGCGTAAGCCCGCGGGTCGAATGACATGGCAATCTGATACCACACCGAACCTACACCCAGACCCTGGCCCCAGACCCTCCCCATACCCTAGATCCCGGCCGTCACCCGCGGCAGGTCGCGCGTCAGGATGCGATCGTTCTCCGAGTAGTCGATCTGAAGGTCGACAAGATCGACGCCTTCCGTCGCGTTGCACTGCCGCAGCAGCGGCACGAGCTCCGCGGCCGATGCGACGCGGTGGCCCCGCGCGCCGTAGCTCTCGGCGTATTTCACGAAGTCAGGATTGTCGAAATCCAGCCCCTGCGAGTTCATCATGAAGCCGCCGTCGCCGCAGATCGCCATCACGTCCTGGTCCGGGTGCACGATCTTCGCGGCCATGGCCGAAGGCAGACCCGCACCCATCGTCGCCAGGGCGTTGTCCAGCAGCACCGTGTTCGGCTCGTGGGCCAGGTAGTTGCGCGCGAACCAGATCTTGTACATAAGGCCACGCGATGCCACAGCTCCTCCGCCACCTTCATCTCCTATCGGATACCTGCAACGTCCAGGTGCTCACGCACGACGATCGCGCGCTGGTCATGGACTGCGGTAGCGGGACGGTCGCCGATGCGTTCGCCGATCTCGGCGTCAAGGGCATCGACTGGATTCTGTTCACGCATCACCATCGCGACCAGTGCTTCGGTGCCGGTCGACTGCCCGATGGCGAGCGCTGCAGCCGAGAGGGATTCGATTTCGAGATCACCTCGATCCAGGGCAGACCGAGTCCCACTCGTGCATCCTCGGCAAGATCGACGGGCGCGCGTCCAGTGTTCGGGTGACAGCTCCTACGACCTTTCGGTGAATGGCACCCGCGAAAACTGTCCTGCACCCCGGCAATGGTCCTTGACGCCGGCGCGAATCCCGTTACCCTCATGATCGTCGTCAGCCTCTCCCGAGAGGCCAGACAAATGGGTCGAGAGAGACCCTTCGTTTGATTTCCTCAGTCGCTGACGGCAGTTGCAGTATCGAAGCGCGTCTCGATTCGACGGCCCCGGGAGATTCCTGACCGGCAACGCTCAAGGAAGCTGCGTCCATGAGACACCGCTTCGAATCGTCACGTCCAAGTCCAGGTCGACGCGAACCCGCTTTTGACGATCCCGGCACGCAAGGCGGTCCTTTCGGCTCTGCGCCGACACCGTCCTCACGGTTCCAGATCGGGCGAAACATCGGCACGGATGTGTCGGTCCGCGTGGACACGATCCGCTTCTTGCCCAACTCAACTCCAGATTCTGCGAATTCGCAGGGAATCGGCCTATGAGACCCAAAGATCAACCTACCTCGAAGGCTCGAAGAAAACGGTCACGGTGTGCAGGCCGGAACAGCCCGCGAACAGCACGGCCGTTCTGCAGTATCGAGCCGCTCGAGCCGCGGTTGCTGCTGACGGTCGACGCAATGTTGCTCGACGCGCCGGACGCCGCGGTGAGGTTTGAAGCCGATGCCGCGGAGACGCTGCATCTCAGAACCGATAGCGGCCTGGTGAAGTGGAGCACCGACGGCAGCAACTTCACGTCAGACCTCGATACGGATGTCGACGGGCCACAGACGCTCGGCACGACCGGATTCACTTCGCTCACGATTGTTGCCTCGTCCGGCTTCAGCAAGGTCCGCTTCCAGGACTTTGCGTTGGTGGACGTTGATCTGAAGGTCATGGCCGGAGATCTACAGGTCGATTCGAACGCGGTGGTATCGACTCGGATGATCGGCGGCACCGATCTGCTGGCCGATCCATCAACCGGTGACTCGGGCGACATCAGTTTGTCGGCACAGACGATTACGGTGCAGACCGGAGCCACCCTGGTGGCACACCATGGCGGCGCAACCCAGCACGATGCCGGTGACATCACGCTGAAGGCGTCCGATACCGAGCCCCGCGGATTGAGCGCACTCAGTATTTTCGGCAACGCGGAAGCGAATACGGCCACCATCGACATCGAAGGTGCGACGATTGCGGGCGGCAATATCGAGATTACTGCCGAGGCCGAGGACGACAGCTCCTATATCGATACGGGATCCGCCATGGCTGATCTCGCACTCCATAATCTGGTTGACATGTTGGGCCAGATCCCGGATATGGCGGTCAGCTCCATTACCGGTGTGGCCGGTCAGATTACGCTTCGTGATGCGGTAGCGTCCGTGTCCATTGTGGATGGCAGCATCACCGGGACTGACGATGTCGCCATCGGTTCGACCGCCAACACGGACGCTTCACTGCATACGGTCTCTCTGAACGGGGTCGCCAGCAGCGGCAAATTTGCGCTGGCCGTCGCCTATGGGGAAGCCGATTCCGAAGCGACGACCACGCTTGACGGCGTCAATGTCACGGCCGACGGGACGGTCGATGTGACTTCGAGCGCGGTGACCAAGGCCTACGTGAAGGCTCGTACGTCGACCAATGCATCGTCCGGGGCAAGCAGTTCCAGCACCGTAGCCATCGCCGTGGCGATCGCGAACACCAGCGAGGAGTCGCATGTCACGGTGACCGATGGGACCACGATCACTTCGAACAATCATAGTGTCAACGTCGACGCCACCGGCGAGGCTTTCACCTTCCCCTGGGCGCAGCCCACGGTCAATGACGACGGCACCACGGCGATGGCGTTTCCGCTGGGGTTTGACGTCGCAAACGTGACGGTCACCGTGGACGGTGATATCGACGCGGCGGGCGGTGTCGGCGACTCGTTCAATGCGGAGCCGGGCAACGACGTCGACTATGGCAACAATACGATCACGATTACCGACCACGGATTCGTCGATGGCGAAAGGGTGACCTATTCTCCCGGCGAAGTCGACGTCGCCCTGGGTACCGAGACGCCGCCCGAGATCGACGGTCTCAAGGATCGTGACGACCCCGATGGTATCACCTATTACTACGTTCAAATCCCCGATTCTTCCAATCCGGACGTCATCCAACTGACCGATGCGCCGACCCTGGCGATCGACTATTCCCACGACCCGGGCAGTGCGGCGCCCCAACATACGCTTTCGACGTTCGCCACGGTGGAATTCGAGTCCGGCCGCGTCGATACGGAATTCAACACGATCGATTTCCTGTCGAATCACGGGCTGTCACCAGGGCAGGAGGTTCGCTATTCAGGCAATCCGGATCCGGGCATCACGGGGTTGGAAACCGGCGGCGTGGAAGGGCTTGAACAAGGCGTGGTCTATACGGTCGACGTGCTGGGCCCCACATCGATACGACTGATCGATGAGGGCGGCGCAATCGTGAGCTTCACGGCCGCGGGCAATGGGACGCAAGCGCTGATCTATCACGACAACACGCAGACGTTTTCGCCCGAAACCGCCATTGATTCGGTCAGCAACTCGATCACGTTCGCTTCGTCGCATGGTTTCTCGACCGGCGACGCCGTCATCTACAGAACCGATCCCACCATCACCCAGGAGGTCCTGCTTCCCGCGTCGGCATTCGAATCGTCATTGAGCAAATTGGATTCAACGTCCTTGTCGCTCGTCGGCAACTACACCATCCAGGTGAGCGAGGATGATGCGGCGACTCTCGTCGTGGATGGCGCCGAAGTCAGCGCCACCGTGGATTCCGTGGTATACGACGACATCAACGATCTGACAACGGTCACGCTCGACACGGGCGTCATCGCGGGCACATTGACCCGGGCCGCTTTTCAGGGGACGGAAACGTATACGGAACTGGACGCGCCTCTCGATGAACTGGAGAACGAACTCGTCTACTACATCGTCAGGGTGGATGACACGACGATCCGGTTGGCATCGAACGCCACGGCAGCGTCCGATGCAGAACCCATCGACATTGAAGAGGGGGAAGATCTCAGCCTCACCGGACTTGGCGAAGCACATCTACTGCTGACTTCGTCATGCACCGATGGAATCTGCATCCACGCGGGACTCAGCTCACTCAATTCGGTCAATGCCGCCTCGTCAATCGACAAGGACAGCGTGTCGTGGACCACGGCGGTCCAGGAAGGGGCCGTCAACCCGGATACGGTGATCGCTGCCGGCGCCAGCGCCGGACGAAAGGCTGCCGCCAAATCGAACTCCGATGCTCAAAAGAACCCGGCGCAGTCGGATGCAAGTTCCATGGGCATCGTCGGCTCGATCGCGGTCAACTATTTCGACCACGTGGTCGATGTGACGATCGGCTCGAACGCCAACCTCACTTCCGATGCCGATATCGTGGTTGCGGCCGACATCGCCCAGGCCGCCCAGGTTGCCGCCACCGCGGACACCAGCAAGCCCAAGGACTCGGAACTGGCGGCCTCCGTGGCGATCGGGGTGGGTGTGTTCAACAACTCGGCCACGACCACCGTCGGCACCGGTGCCGAACTGGATGCAAATGGGTCCATTGCAGTCGATGCGGTTGTCGATTACGGCTTCCTGATCCCCAATCCGCTCTCTTCGATCAATCCCGCCGACTATCTCGAAAGCAGTGGACCGGAGGGTTGGACGTTCTTCAACGACGGCACCCTTGGATTCGCGTCCAACCTGTTCAATACGTTCGTAATGACGTCCGCCAACGGCGCCGACGTATCGATCGGCGCTTCACTGGCCGTGCTCATTTACGACAACGATGCAAAGGCGATCATTCAGGATGGCGCCTCGATCAACCAGCTCACCGATGCCCGGTTCCGCGATGGCCCGCAGACGGTCAACGTCAACGCGGAAACGATCATGAACCTGATTCACGTGGTTGGCGTGGGCGCTTTGGGCCTTAACTTCCAGGGAGGCATCAACGCAATATTCGACGAGGACAACAAAGGCATCTCGGATCGGCTCAAGCAGTTGGTCAATCCGTTTGGCGCCGAGGGCGGCAAGGGAGGCGTGGGCGCGTCGTTGCTTGTCGAAGTGGTGGACAACCACACCGAAGCCACGATTGATTCGGGCGCGCTGGTCCATGCCGGCGACAGCCTGTCCGTGACGGCGGGTACGGACATATTCGATTTTGCGTTCGTGCAGGCCGGAGGCAAGGCCAGCTCGATCGGATTTTCCGGGGCTTTCGCCGTCGCGATCTTCGAGAATACGACACTGGCTCGCATCAAGTCAGGCGCCGACGTTGAGAGTGACGGCTCGATTGACATCTCCGCGATTGATGACATGACCCGCGTCGGGATCACCGGCGCCATCGTGGCGTCGGAAAGCATCGGCATCGGGATTTCGGTCTCAGTCAATTACGTCGACCGCGACACGCAGGCCTACATCGGCACCGCTCACGACCAAAGTCTGGGGACCGACACGACGATGGTCATGGCGGACGGTCCCATTTCCATTAGCGCGACGACGGACGGCAATCTCTGGACGCTGGGCATCGCGGGAACTTCGGCGGGCACAAAACCTCAAGAGACAGAGGTGGAAGGGACTCAGAACGACCAGGTGGACGGGGCTTCGTCCAAGGCGCAGGACAAGGCAGGTGTCGGCGGATCATCCAATTCCAGCGACTCATCGGTGACCCTCGGAATCGCCGGGGACATTTCCGTCAACGTCGTGACGGACACCGCCCTCGCGTATATCAATGAGAACAAGTCGTCGAAGGTCGAAAGCACCGGTGACGCCATCATCATCACGAGTCTCGGCGCCACGGAAATCTGGTCCCTCTCCGGCTCCGTGGCCATCTCGCGAGACCAGGAAAAAACATCGACTGGAATCGCAGGATCCATCAGCGGAAACTACCTGACCGGTGACATCAGATCGTTCGTCTCGGGCGAAGTCGTCGGCGCGGATTACTTCGAGCTTGACGCCAGCTCGCTCACGTTGTCCTCACGACGTCGGGGCGGGATTCGCTCGCTCACGGCCGCAAGTGCGACCGCTCCGAGCGACGATGGAAACGCCGTCGCCGGTTCCGTTTCCGTCAACGTTGCGATCGACAACGTGGAGTCGTACGTCCGGGACACCGAAGTGACACTCGACGACAGTTCTTCCCTCACTGCGAAAAACGAAGTGCAGATTTGGGCCATCGGTGGCGCCGTCGGATACGGCGGCTCGGGTGGTTACGGCTTCGCGATCGCAGTGAACGTGCTGGGCACCAGCAGTACCGCGAACGTCACGCGAGCTTATATCGACAACTCCGATATCACGATCGCCGACGGGACGCTCGAGGTCACTGCGACGAACGCGACGCCGGACGAGGATCCGCGCATCATCGCGATCACCGGGTCCGTGGGGGCGAACAGCAGCAACGACAGCGCCGCCGGCGCCGGCACCGTCTCCGTAAACCTCATCGCCAACGATACCGAGGCCTACATTACCGGCTCGAGCGTGATGCAGACCCAATCCGGCACTGGCGAGGTGGACACTTCCGTTTCGGCAGCAGACTCTTCCATCATCATCGCCGTCAGCGCAGCAATTGCCGTTTCGGTCGAAGAGTCGGTCGGAGCGGCCGTGAACTACAACGAGACCGACAACGACGTCGAGGCCTACCTGGATGATGTCGATCTGACGATCGATGGAACGTTGTCCGTCGAGGCCCGATCGACTTCCGAAATCGGCGGAGCCGCGGCCGGTATCGCGGCGAGCACCTCATCGTCCAACTTTACCGGCGCCGGTTCGTTGACCGTCAATGTCATTACCAGTTCGGTCAATGCCTTCATTGACGACACGATCGATGCGAATTCCATGATTACGACGGGCGGCGACGTCACCGTCAGCGCATCGGACGATTCGCAGATCATCACGGTCGCCGGTGCCGTGGCCGGAGCGCCTCAAGGTGATGCCTCGACGGGAGCGGCCATTTCGTACAATCTCATCCAGAACACGATCAGAGCCTATATCGAAGACGCCACGGTGACCGCGCAAGGCACCGATTCTTCGGTCGACGTATCGGCAACATCCGACGCCGTGCTGATTGCACTGACCGTGGCCGGCGCCGGAGGCGACGATTTCGCGCTGGGGGCTTCGATCAGCGTCAACTCAATCGCGAATACCGTGGACGCCCACATCCTGGATGCCACCGTGACCGCGTCCGGCGATGTCATGGTCACGGCGAGCGAATCGAATGCCTTGTTCAGCGTCGCCGGCGCCGTGGCGGTGGCCACCGGCAACACCGCCGTCGGCGGCGCCCTGGCCTACAACTTCATCGGAGGGGGTTTCGACTCGGCAAATCCCAACTTCGAAGATCCAAGTCCCGATCCTGATGAAATCACCGCCTACATCAGCGACTCCACCGTGACGTCAGGGGGTGACATCGTGGTCCAGGCCGGTCACGGCATCTCACCAGATGCGACCTCGCCCAGCATCAGTATTGGCGATATCACGATCGATCTTTCGTTCCTTGACCTGTCAAGCCAGATCGTCAGCATCACCGTGGGCGCTGCCGTCGCCAACAGCGAAGCCATCAGCGGATCGTTCTCGGTGGATGTGATTGCGCACCACATCTCGGCTTACATCGACGGCACGAGCGCGACGCCGGTGACCGCCGATGGAAGTGTGCTCGTCAGCGCACTGAACGAGCTGTTCGTAGTCAACGCCGCAGGTTCGGTTTCTTTCAGTTCGACCAGCACCTCGGTCGGCGTGGCAAACTCGACGATCATCACCGATAACCGGACCAGGGCATTCATCGGAGATAACTCTGTTGTCCAGGCCAACGGCAACCAGGCGGCCATCGAAGTCCTGACCGGTGAAATCAACGACAATGGCGACCGTGTTTCGGATAGCGTGAAGGGCGTCATCGTCAGCTCGATTTCCTTCGAGGAAATCAACTCGGTCGCCGCGGGTGGTTCCGCGAGCGGCGGCGGAAGCGCGATCGCCGGATCGGCAACGGTCGCGGTGTTGACCGAGAACGCGAGCGCCTCCATCGGTGAGCAAGCGAAGATCAACCAGACCGTGTCCGTCGATGAAAGCGGCAACCAAAGCGTGGTTGTTCGCTCCGGCCAACACACCAATCTGATCGGTGTGGCCGGCGCGATCTCCGTGTCGGCTCAGTCGGGAATCGGGGCCGGGATCGACGTCACCGTGCTCGACAAGGACACGAACGCCTGGATCGGCAGCAGCGCGATGGTCCGAGCCACGGACGACGTGCTCGTGGACGCGTTCTCCCAGGAGGACATCCTTTCCGCGTCGGCGGCGATCGGCGCGGGCAATTCCTCGGGCATCGCCGGCGGCGTCGGCGTATCCGTGTACACGATCGACACCCGCGCCTACATCGGCGCGTCGGCAAGCGTGATCGCAGACAACAACGTGCGCGTTTCGGCCGAGCAGCGCACGCTGCTCGAGATGATCAACGGGGCATTGGGCTTCGGGGCCAACGGCGCGGTCGCCGGCGGTATCGGCGTGCCAGTCTTCGACAAAACGACCGAAGCCTACATCGGAGCCGAGGCAATCGTCGACGGGCGCGGCCTCGGCAGTGGCGTGACCGTGAACAGCGGGGACTTCCTCGCGTTCACCGGCGACACCAGTCAGAGCGGCATGATCCGCGACACCGACCTGGACAACAGCGACATCCCGGTGCTCGACGACCCGTCGTTCACGCAGGACCGCAACGCGACCCCGGACACGATCAGCGGGTTTCGCGGCGTCGCCGTGACGGCCGTCAACTCCGACCAGATCGAGATGTACAACATCGGCGCCGGGGGCGCCGGGGGCAGCGCTGCGGTAAGCGTCGCCCTGGGCCTGAACATCGTGACCGAGACGACGTACGCCCACATCAACGATGGCGCTCGGATCAACCAGGACCGTGTCAACGCCGGTGACGACCAGTCGGTCCTCGTCACCGCCGGCAACGACTTCTTCACGCGCGCGATCGGCGGAGCGCTCGCCGGCTCGGGCAGCGCCGCGGCGACGCCGGGCCTCGAGCTGGCGTTTCTGGGCATGGACACGCAGGCGTGGATCGGCCACAGCGCCCTCGTCAGCGCCAGCGACGATGTCATCGTCACCGCATTCAACGAGGAGGACATCATCGCAGTCGCCGTCAGCATCGCGGGCGGGGGCGCGATCGCCGGTGCTGGCGCGGTCGCTGTGCTTGATCTGGACAACACGACGCACGCGTACATCGAGAACCGGGACACGGAGCCCACGGGTGCGATCGTGACGGCCGGCGGCAACGTTCGACTCCACGCGGAGGACCGCAGTGACGTCGACTTGATCGCCGGCGGCGCTGGCGGCGGCATCAGCGCCGGCGGGGTCGGCATCTCCCTGGGCATCGCGCTGATCGACAAGAGCACGCAGGCGTACGTGGGCGACGATGCGGTCATCGACGCCAAGGGGGACGGGGCGACCTTCGCGATCTTCAACGGCAACGAGAGCGGCGGGGCCGCGCAGACGTCCGACATCGTGGGCGTGGGCATCTCGGCCTTCAGCGAGGAGGACCTGTTCAATCTGGCGGTCGCGGGCGCGGCGGGGCTCGGCTTCGCCGTCGCCGGGTCGGTGACCATCGACCAGTTCAACTCCGACACGAAGGCGTTCACCTCGACCTCCGCGACGATCAACGTGCGCGACGACGTCGACGCCGATCCGAACCAGGACGTCTACGTGACGGCCGTCAACAAGATGTCGGCGACCTCGATCGTGGGCGCGCTGGCCGGTTCGGCCGGTGCCAGCGTAGGCGCGGGCGTCGACGTCGGATCGATCGCCAACGAGACCGAGGCAAGGCTCGGCGGCACCGTGAGCGCCGCCCGCGACGTGCGCGTCGCCGCGACCTCGGACCGCGAGATCTTCTCGGTCGGCGTCGCGGGCAGCGTCGGAACCATCGGCCTCAGCGGCGGCATCTCGTTCTGGACCATCGGCAAGGACGTCGACGGCTCCTACGTCGTCGACAGCCGTTCCGCCAACACGCTCTCGAACGACCGTGATTTCAACGAGGCGACCGAGCAGTCACTCGACGACTCGAACAACACCGACCTGGACTACGAGGCGTCCGGCAGCCCGAATCGCGGTGACAACAGCAACCGGGTGGCCGGCAACGCCAACGGCGTGCTCGACGTGTTCAAGTCGTTCACCGACGCGCTGGTCGATTCGACGACGAGCCACACCAAGGCCGTGATCGAAGGCGGCGCCGACGTCAAGGCCGGCCGGGACGTGGTGGTCCAGGCCCGTGAAGAGTTCTTCTCGAACCAGACCGCCGGCGGCATCAGCCTGTCGATCGCGGGCGTCGGGGCCGGTCTGGGCCAGGTCCTGCACGCGTCCCAGACCGAGGCGAGGATCCTGGGAGCGACGGTAGACGTCGGCAGGCATCTCACCGTCGACGCCTCCTCGTTCGAGGAGATGCGCCTGCTCTCCATCGCGGGCACCGGTGCCATCATCGGCTTCGCGGCGGGCTACGCGGAGATCGACGCCAAGAGCGATCAGGTCGCGTCGATCGGCACGAGCGCGAACATCAAAAACGCCCAGAGCGTCACCGTGACGGCCGACCACGTGCGCCGGTTCGACGCGGTGTCGGGCGGCGGCTCCGTGGGCGCGATCGCGGCCGGACTCGCGGCGACGCAGGTCGAGGCCGGAGGCACCGTCCTGGCGGTCATCGACGACGACACCCTCCTTGGCGAGATCGACGATCAGACCCAGCTCGTGACCGGCACCGTCGGCGACGTGACCGTGGAAGCGGCCAGCACCGTCGAAGGTATCCAGGGGCAGAGCGCGGCGAGCGCAGAGGCGACCGCGGTCTCCGGTGGAATCCTGGCCGGCTCCGGGGCCATCTCGCGCATCAATCTGTTCCCGACGGTCCTCGCGGCGATCGACGTGCGGGCCGAGGTCCATTCGTCCGGCATCGTCGACGTGACCGCCCGGACCGACATGGACGTCATCGCGGAAACGTTCGGCATCCAGGCGGGCGGCGTCACCATCGGGCTCTCCAGCGCCTCCGCGCTGATCCAGCCCCTCGTCAATGCCGTGATCGCCACGGACGCGATCGTCGAAGGCACGGCGATCACCGTCGCTGCGCTGCACAACGTATCCGCGGCAGACGGCAGCGCCCTCGGCGGCAAGGCCAAGGCCGATGCGTTTTCGGCGAGCGGCTCGCTGCTCGGCTTCGTCGGTGCCACGTCGGCCGCGACCTCATCGGCGACCGTGCGCGTCGACGTGAGCCGCGATTCGAGCATGCTCGCGACGACGGGTGACATCGTGATCCGCTCAGAGTCGAGCAACCGGGCGGACGCCGATGCTGACGGGCGCGCCCTCGGGTTCGCGGGGATCGGCCGAAACAGCGCCAACGCGTCGATCGACACCACCAACGAGATCATCGTGCTGTTCGGCGCGACGATTGAATCCCGCGAGGGCAACGTCAGCCTGAGCGCCGCGTCTGACGAGGACGCCGACGCCAACTCAGTAGCTGGCGACGGCGGCGTTCTGGCGACGTCCGCGACGGGTTCCAGCACGGACGTCGACAACCTCACTCGGGTTTCTGTCGGCAGCGGCGCCCGCATCGAGGCGGAGCAGACCCTGACGCTGGTGACGGCCTCCACGACGGATGCCGACGCCGACGCCAGGGCGACGAACTCCGGGCTCGACACCGATACGAGCGGCACCAGCACCGTCAGCATCGACATCGTCGTCGACAGTGCCATCAGCGGAGCGACGCTGGTCGGCAAGGACGTCGTGATGGGCTCGACCGTGACCTCGGTCGACGGACTCGCCTTCGGCCGGGGCAACTCCGAGTTCGCGCTCGACACCGATGCCGTCGCCAACGCCACCATGAACTCGAACGTCGCGACCACGATCGGCGTGGGCGGCAGCGCTCAGATCGAAGGCCTTGACTCGGTCACCCTCATGGCCGAGCAGCTGGAGATGATCACCGAGTCCTTCGCCGACGCCAACGCCGATTCTCTCGGCGGAACCGCCACCGCCTCGAGCACGACGTTGCAGACGACCGACACGTCCGTGACCGCCGGCAGCAGCGCGACGATCATCACCCAGTCCCTCGACGTGCAGGCCAACGCCCCTTCGGCCCCTGACGCTTCGGCCGAATCCGCCGCCGACGGTGCCGTGATCGGCGATGAATCGAACCCGACCGTCGACGCGATCCGGCTTCGGCGCGACATCAGCTTCGACGCGACGGTGATCATCGTCGCCCCGAGCCGGTGCTCGAGGTCGGACCGCTGAACGACGTCCTCGACCTTCAGATCCTGACCTTCGACGACGGTGGCAGTGACCCCGACGTCGTTGAAGGCACGATCGCGGTGGACGACATCATCAACACGTCGTCGGCCGACGGCGCGATCAGCTTCTCGGTGAGCTCCGCGTCGATCGAGGAGGTCCTTGAAAGCAGCGAAACCGACGAGCAACGTGACGAGATCCAATCGACGATCACGGGAACGCCGACAATCACGCTTCAGACAGGCTTCTTCCGGGTGACGATCAAGAACCAGTCGGACTTCGACCTGGTCCTGAACAAGATGGACGTCGTAAACGAAGCGGCCGACCCCGACACGAGCATCTTCGTGTCCGACGCGGACGACGCGTCGATCGATCTGACCAACGTGACGACAACGCCCGGAGCGACACGGATCGAAATCGACAACGTGAAGCTGGTGACGTTCGCGGGCGCCATAGAGAATAACCACGGCATCACCGAGGTCACCAGCCGCGACGAGCAGATCGTCAGCTCCGGGGACGGCGTCATTCAGAGCAACGAGCTGATCCTCAGCGCCCTGTCCGGCACCATCGGCACGGGAAGCACCGATCGCCTGGCGACGAAATCCTCGGACGTCTCCCTTTCGACCCTGCTGACGGCCACCGCGCTGAACGACATCCACATGAGTCAGGCGGGCGTTCCCGACCCGGATGACGACACCGCCACCATCGGCGGCGACATCGACGTGCGCGCGGTTCGGTCGCTGATCGGCCTGGTCGATCTCCAGGCGAACGGCTCGATCCTCGACGCGAGCCGGCTCGACGCGATCGTGGAGGATCTCGAGCCGGACCTTCGCGCCGACAGAATCCGGCTCGACAGCCTTGCCGCCGCGATCGGCAGCGCCTCGAACCACCTGGAGATCGACACCGCCTCGGCGACCGAAGCGGTCGGGGCCGAGGCCGCGACCGGCATCTACCTCACGGAGATGACCGGGGACCTGAACATCGTGACGTTGACGGACAGCGCGACGGGCACCGCGCTCGCGGGCATCCGCACCACCGATACCCCTGGCGACATCGTGCTCGCGGTGCAGGACGCCGACGAAGGCGAGCAGGACCTGCGGCTGCTCGACGGGCAGGCGATCCAGTCCGACGAGGGCTCGATCACGCTGAACGTCGGCGACGACGTCGCGGTCCCGGAAGGCGCGGGCCTCGTCGCGGGCGCGTCGATCTCGATCCTCGTCGACCAGGAACCGTTCGACGTCGGCTTCGGGTCGATCGTCGACCTGCTGGGCACGATCACGACCGGCACCGAGACCGGCGATACCTTCACGATCACCGGTGGCGACCACGGGGACACGATCAACATCACGCATCTCTGCGGCGCGCCGACCTTCGTGCTCACGGGTCTCGGCAGCGACGAGATCAACATCGCCAGCGCGCTGAATCGACTCGACCTGATCCTCGACCCCCTGCACATCGACGGCGGCACCGGCGACGTCGACATGCTGAATCTGAACGCCTCCGGGTTCATGTTCGCGCTCGACATCGACCTGGCCGCCGACCTCGACGGCGCGGTGCTGCCGCAAGGGCTGCTCGACGCCTTCGCCACGAGCGCCAAGCCCCTCACCTCCGCGACGCCGACGGCCACCGTGCTGGCGCCGGGCGCGCGATGGCGCATCCATGACGACACCACGACCTTCCTCGCGATCGTCGAGAACAACGTCATCAACGTGTACGACGAAGGCAACGCCGAGAACACCGCCGGCGCGCTCGCCGTTTCGACGGCGACGGAGTTCGAGGGTGTCGTCACCCGGTTCGGCATGGGTACCAACGCCGCCGTACACCACAAGCACATCGAGTTCCTGAATATCGACCTCGGTACGGCCGACGACACCGTGACCGTCGGCGCCACCGCCGACCACACCGTGACGACCATCGCGAGTGGCGCCGGCGACGACGCGTTCACCGTCGGCGGTGCTGCCGGCGCGGGCGTCGCCAACGTCGACGGCACCCTCGTCCTCGACGGAGGCTCCGACGACGACACGTTGACGATCGACGACACGCCGAACACGACCGACCGGATCGGCGCGCTGGGAGGCATCCTCGAGGAGTTTCGACTGTCCGGCATGGACATGGGCGAACCGACGGAGGGCGTGAACTTTGGCTCCTTCGAAAGCCTGAACGTGAACCTTGGATCCGGCGCCGACGAGCTGACCGTCCAGGGCCTGAACACCGACGCGGTCGTAAGGCTTGGCGATGGCGGCGGGACCGTCCGCCTCGGCGCGGGCGATCCGGACGACGGCATCGAGGACGACCTGTCGCGGATCAGCGCGAATCTGGATCTGCGCGGCTCGACCACCGATCAGGACGCGCTCATCGTCAACGCCTCGCTGTCGGCCAACATCAGCATCGACACCGGCGATCTCGACCTCGTGGGGACCCCGGGAGAGGTGACCTTCACCGACTTCGACGACCTGGATGTCAACCTGGGCGCGGCGAACGACCGGGTCACGGTCGTCGACACGCTGATTCCGCTGGAGATCGTCACCGGCAGCGGCGCGGACGTCGTCATCGTCGAAACGATCCGTGCCGACACCGACATCGACCTGGGGCCGACGATGGACTCGGACGGCGACAATGATCAGGTGACCGTGCTCGACGCCGCCGCGTCGCTCGACATCTTCGGCGACGCCAGCGGCATCGACGAGGTGATCGTCGACCAGTCCGCGCGGACCGACGCGATCGAGCCCGGTCCGGCCGGCATCGATCCGCCCACCCTTGCCGATCACCCGACCGATCCCGACACCGGCGTCCTCAGCGACGTGACGACCGGCGACATCACGTTCAGCGCGATCACCCGCTTCGGACTGCTCCTCGGTTCGGGCAACGACGTGGTGGCCATCGACCTCGGCCCCAATCTTTCGACGAACCACCCGACCATCGTCACCGTGGATGGCGGCGGCGGCAACGACGTCATCCACGTGCGCGACCTCGACAGCGAGACGATCGTGGAAGGCGGCGACCAGGACGACACGGTCACCGTCGTCATCGACGGTTTCCCGACCGCCGACCAGTTCGCCAACCTCGGCCTCGACGTCGAGACGCTCGTCGTCGACAACACGATGAAGGCCGATGCCGCCAATACCGATTCGGTCGCATGGAGCCTGGTCGACGACATCCTGGGCGCCGACGTGGTCGCGGCCAACCCGCCCTCTCCCCTGCCCCCGGCGACACCGTTCGCGATCATGGACGCCTCCGGCGCCGAAATGGTGCGCATTCGCGGCGGAAGCACCCAGCTCGATACGCTCGACGTCGGCACGAACACCATCAACGACGTCGAAGGCTTCGTGGATCGACCGGACGAGGACGGCGTCCTGGTCAACCGCGTCACCCTCGAGTACGGCGCCGTCGTCCTCGAGGCCGACGCCGCGGCGACCTTCCGCCAGCCCCAGGTCGCGATCGATTTCGACGAGCTGCGCCAGACGGCCCAGGTCTTCGAGACGGCCGGCTACCGCATCACCACCGATGGCGGCTTCACGGTCGATACCTCCTCGGGCACGGACGCGCTCGGGACGGGCCTGGCGACGGACACGCTGACGCTGGCCGATCTCGCTGGCAACGGCATCACGCTCGACGCCGTGACATTCCGGGCGACCACCTCCGACTCGGTCGAGTTCGTCGCCAAGCGATTCGACGGCAGCCGGCAGACCGAATCGGTCGCGGTGACTCCGGCCACCGGGCGCCAGACCCTGTCGACGCTCAGCGGCGCCGAATCGATCTCCTGGTCGCTCCCCGACGGCATCTTCATCACCCTGATCGAGGTATCGCTGACGCGCACCCTCGAGTTCGACGACGTCGTGACCGAGCGCTCCACGTACAACGAGGACGGGTTTACGCTCAGCACGGAAGGCCTCATCGCGCCGTCCCTGGGAGGCTTCCGTTTCGTGGACGAGGTCGACACGTTCACGCTCACCGCGGCCGGCGACGCTCCGTTCACGCCACGATCGATCGTGCTGGATGATCCTCAACGCGACTTCGCGCGCCCGATCACCTTTACCGGGACCGATTCGAGCGGAGGCACGGTCGAGGAAACCCTCGGCTACGGCAATCCGAGCTTCTCTTCGCCGCAATGGGACGACATCGTGGCGTTGTCGTGGGACATGCGCCGCGGACAGGTCGCCGACACCATCATCGCATCCGACGGCACGGACCGGCAGATCGACTTCGACGCCCTCATCGACGGCGCGACCACGTACGACGAGGACGGCTTCACCCTGAGCACCGACGGCGCGCTGCGGTCCGTCGACGGCGGAGTCGGGATCGACGTGCCCGAGACGATCACGCTCACGTCCGGCGGCGGCGAGTTCACGATGACCTCGATCTCGCTGCTGGACCAGGGGCTGCTCAGCCCGCAGTCCATCACCTTCATCGGCACGAAGTCGGACGACTCGACGGTCGAGCGGAACGTCCCGTTCGACGGAAACCTGGGATTCGAGACGGTCGCGATCCCGGACATGACCGACGTGGTGTCCGTCGAATTCATCCTGAACGGAAGCACCGCGGCCGACATGATCACGTTCGCCGGCGCCACCTCGACGAACCTCGCGTTCGACGCGCTGCCCGCCCAGCTCGACACCTACGTCGAGGACGGGCTGAGCCTGTCCACGCCGTCGGGCCTGGTCGTCAACGACCTGCAAAGCGCTGCGGCCGGCACGGCGTCCATGACGGAGACGGTCGAGCTGCGCTCGACCACCGGTCGGGCCATCGCCCTCTACTCGATCGATTTCGGATCGACGACGCCCGGCACATACGACGTCCCCTTCACCTTCACCACGGTCAACGGGACCGAGATCCCCGAGGACGAGTCGACCCTGTCGGTCACGATCCCCGACGACGGCACCCTGTTCGCGACGACGACCTTCGCAGGCCTGAACCAGATCGCCACGTCGATCACCTGGAGGCTGCCCGACGGCCTGTTCATGGACAACATCATCGCCGTCGACGGCGTGCCGTCGCTGCTCGAGTTCGACGACGTCCAGTTCAGCCAGAATCCCTACGAGGAGGCGGGATTCGTGCTCACCACGGGAGGGTTCGGGTTCGCGCCCGCGAGCGGCGGGATCGGCGCCCGCGCCGTGGGCGATGTCGATATACGTGCCGCCAACGGTGTGCCCTTCTCGCTCGCCTCGGCCGACATTCGCATTCCGGGCATCAACCCCCAGCCGCTGACGTTCACCGGCACGACGATCAACGGCGGCACGGTCCGGGAGACGCTCACGATTCAGCCCGGCGGGTACCAGCCATACGCGTTCACCGCCCTCGACGATCTCGTGTCCGTGTCGTACCGGGAGACCGGAAACGCGTTCGACCTCGACAACCTGCTGATCGAGCAGGCCATCCTCAGCAGCGCCCCCGCGGCGACCATGCCGCTGCCCGTCACCGCCGTGACCGACGAGTCGACCGCCGTGTCCCTGCGCTTCGACACCGGCGATCTGACCAACGGCCCCCGCGCCGATGACCAGCCGCGCCTGTTCGTCAACGACATGGAGGTCGACGGGACCACCGGGTTCAACGGCACCCCGTTCACGGTCTCCTACCTGAACAACAACGAGAACGTGGTCGACACCCCCGCCGACGACGCGACCTACATCGCCCGCTACACGTTCCACGGCGATTTCTTCGTCCCGGGCGGCAGCCTCGTCCAGGTGGAAGGCAACAACTCGCTGTCGATCGTCGTCGAGAACGACGCCACGCTCGGCGCGGACGTCGACACGACGCTCACCTTCGGCGGCGCCGCCGCGGCGACGGTCAGCACCGTCGACATCGACTTCACTTCCCTCAACGACGGCGACGCGGCCTACACGGAAGACGGTTACGTCATCGACACGACCGAATCCTCCTTCCAGGTCTCGGGCGGCGGCGTCGTCGGCCGCGTCGACGAGCAGTTCACCGTCGAGGAGCCTTCGGGCTTTTTCACCTTTACCGACATTGACGTGACGAGCGACAAGGACGTCGACCTGTTCTTCACGGGTGTCACGGCCACCGGCGATCGCATCAGGGTGACGAAGCTCGTCGAGATCGACGAGTCGTCGGCGCCGGAGACGGTCAACGTGCTCGCCTCCGATCTGACGGGCTTGCCCACCGATCTCCGCGCCGTGGTCTGGGGCATCGACGGCGACAGCGACGCGACCGTGTCGTTCGACAATGTCGGCGTGGCGCAGGCAAACTTCACGGAGTCCGGCTACCGCGTCAACACCGCGGTCGCGGCTTCCTCGACCGCGGGCAGGCTCGAGGCCCCGGCCGGGCGCGGCTTCACCGTCCACGCGACGGACGACGGCGTGTTCTCCATCGAACGCATCGGGATCACCACGTCCAGGGACGTCGAGGTGACCTTCACCGGCACCACCGTGGATGGCCGCCCCGTTTCGAGCACCGACCTGGTGGGGTCCTCGATCGACCCGCAGATCCTGCGCACGCCCGAACTGGCGAACCTCGTGATCGGTGCCTGGAGCGTGTCCGACGACGCCTTGGGCACGATCCGCTTCGATGACCTCGTGCTGTCCGAAGGGATCGTCTTTGATCTGGCCGGCTCCGACGCCCTCGTCGACCTCGTCGACCTCGAAACGATCTTCGTCGGTCTCGGCGGACCCGGCGGCGGCGACGGCGCCACCGGCGGCGTGGGCGGAGATGCCGGAGTAGGCGGCCGGGGCGGGAACGGGGGCGATGGCGGGCGCGGCGGCACGTTCGACGTCCTGGAGCGCGACAGCGATGGTAATGAAACGCTCGTCCGGGCCTATCCGGGCGAGCACGGCGACTCCGGGACGCCCGGCTACGAGCTGAACACCGGCGGCACGGCGGGCACGGGCGGCAGCGATGGCACGTCCGGATTTCGAAGCGGCATCGGCGGCGACGGCGGACGCGGCGGCGGGTCCGATTTCGGCAACGACAGCCGCGGCAACGGCGGCGGCGATGGAGGCGGGCTCAACCAGATCAACGACCACACCATCACCGGCAACCCCGGCGAGGACGGCAACTTCGGCGACCCGAACGATCCGGCCGACATGTCGACGGGCATCATCCTGGATCGGCTTTCCGCCGATCCGGGCACGCCGGGCGAAGGCGGACGTAACCGGGGCACCACCGACGCGACCGTGGCCCTCACCCTCGTCTCCAACCCGACCGATGGCGACTCGATCACCATCGGCCTGGACAACTACATCTTCCGGGACGCCATCGACGCCATGGACAGGGCGATCCGGATCGGCGAGACCCGCAGCGAGACCTACGCGAACCTGATCGCCGCCATCACCGGCACCGGTGATCCCAGAGTCGACTACAGCAGCGACATCGCCGCCAGCCTCGACGTCACCATCGGCAACTTCCGCAACGAGCGGGCCACGCTGACCGCGCTGCAGCGCGGCGCGGCAGGCAACGGCCTGGTTGTCTCGTCAGACTTCACCAACACGACCGACGGCTTCGACGCCGGGGCGCTCTCCGGCGGCGTCGACACCACGACGATCTCCGGCGGCAGCGGCGGCGGAGGAGGAGGTGCCGGCGGCGGCGGCGCCGGCGGGATCGGCGGGCCCGGCGGCGGCGGTGGCGGCGGAGGAGGCGCGGGCGCCACGTTCGTGCCCAGACCGGGCGGCGCGTCCTTCGGCGCCGGCGGCGGTGGCGGTGGGGCCGGCGGCGCCGCCGGCGACGGCGGCACCGGGGCCGGAGGCGGGATCGGCGGCGGCGGGGGCGGCGCTCTCGAGTTCCTGGCGCACGGCCGAATGACGATCAAGAGCGGCGTCACGTTCCTGGCTACCGGCGGTCGCGCTTCGCTCGGCGTCGCCGGACTGGGCGGCGACGGCGGCACACGATCCCGCAGCGGCAGAAACTCGAGAGGCTTCAGGAACACGAACCCCGACGCCGCACCCGGCCTTGACGGTAATCTTCTGGGCGCGGCCGGCGACGGCGGTCACGGCGTCGTCGGCGACGTGGGCGACCCGGGCGGCATGCGCGACCCCTCCAACACGCACCCCGCCGACTTCGGCGACGGCGGCGACGGCGGCAAGGGCAGCACGGGCGGGCAAGGCGGTGAACGTGCGCATCGCCGGCGCCGGAGGCGTCGACGAAATCACGCGCACGCCCATCGGCGAAAAGGGGCGCTTCCTGCTCAGCACCAGCGCCGATCCGACTACGGACCTCGGCCACTCACCAGCGCTGGACATCGAGGAGACGAACATCGAGCGCTTCAGCATGCTGGGGCCCAACCCGTTCGTCTACGAGACCCTCGATCTCACCGCGACGAACATCAACCACGTCGGCGCGCTCGTTCCGATCGAGCCCGGCCAGGCCTTCATCAGCGTCTTCGATGACGCATCGAACCTGGTCGGCACGGCGTCGCGCATCATCGGTGAAAACGACAGCGGCAACGACGTGCGCGACGATCTCGCGGCGCAGATCGACGCCCTGCCGGATTTCGACGCGGCGCGCTCCGGCGCCCGCCTCGCCGTCACGAGCACATCCGGGAGCGACTTCTCCCTGGAGCTGGTCGTGCAACAGCAGGTGGAGACGCCCAACCTGGTCAGCCTGATCGGCGGCGCCGAGCGCTTCGGCATCGTCGATCACATCAATGAGTCGACCCTCGGCGCCGAATTCAAGCTCGTCAAGGCGATCGACTACATCCCCGGCACCGAGGATTTCGACAACGCGCCCCCCAACGCATTGGCCGCCGTCATGCGCCTCGACCTCGACACGACCACGCTCGAGGACGTGCTCATCAAGAACCTCATCGGCGACGACGACCCCGAGGAGAAGCGCGTCGACATCGACGAAGACGGCGACAAGAAGTCGGAGATCTTCCCCGGCTTCGACATGCTGCTGTTCGTGAACCTGACCCCGTTCAACCTGCAGTCGCCTCAACTCGGCGTGCACCTGGCGAACTCCGTGGATCCCGACCTGGACGTGAGCCTCGGGTTCGAGGGCGTTCACCACGACCGCATCCAGACGCTCAGCGCCCTCAACACAGGAAGGATCTGGGCGACGCTGATTCCAGAAGACGCGGACGAGGGCCCGATCACGATCACCGCGTCCATCGGCGGCAACACGAACGGCATCACGCGCGCCCTGCCGAACAACTCGGCCCGGTACATCACCGCGTCGCAGCCCGCGCTCGACGAGCTGACCGCGCTGCCGCTGGAGGAGGACTTCGCGGGCCTGGTCGCGGCGACGCCGAGCGCCGACGGCAACCAGATCTACGCGATCGCGCGCGACCGCCAGGCCCTCCTGGTGATCAACAGCAACGACCTTTCGCTGCGCCAGATCTTCGAGCGCAAGTACGACGGCTTCACCGAGTTGCGGGGCATGAGCGAGATTCTCCAGAGCGAAGACGGCCGGTTCGTCTACGTCATGGTGGAGGACGGCGGGGTCGAGATCTTCGATCGCGAGCCCGACACCGGGTTCCTCACGTTCCGCCAGAATCAGCAGCTCGTCGGCGGCACGCTGGACCACCTCGTGTTTGGCGACGACTCCGGCAATCTGCGCGCGTTCGCCGTCGACGGCAGCGCCGAGCCCGACCGCCTGTTCGTCTTCGAGCGCGATTCCGAAGACGGCACGTTCGCCCTGCTCGACCCGTCCGCCAGCGACACCGGACTCAACCAGCGACCGCTGGTCCGGCCGGTCCGCGACATCGCGCTGTTCGAGGACCGGCTGCTGGTGCTCGAAGACGACGCGCTCTCGACGTTCCAGGCCAACACGTTCTTCAATAATTTTCTCGAGTTCACGGACCGGATCGACGCCGCCAACGACTTTGCCGATCCCACGTCGATGACCGTCGGCGTCGACCACGTCCACGTGCTCAGCGAGATCCACAGCACGCTCACGACCATCCAGGAGGTCAGGGTCGACATCCTCCAGACCGAGCTGCAGATCGTCGACTCGTTCACCAATGGCTCCGACGGCGTGACCGGGATGGAAGGACCGACCTCCGTGGCCGACTCGGTCGACGGACTGTACACGTTCGTCACCGGCGCTGCGGCCGACACCGTCGCGGTCTTCCAGCGCGAGGAGGTGGACGGCACCGCGAAATTCGTGCAATCGGTACGGAACAACTCCGGCGGCCTGACCGGAATGTCCAATCCCCGAACGGTCGTGTCCGATCCCGGCGGCAATCGCGTCATCGTGGCCGCGACGGGGGCGGGCGTGAACCAGGGCGGCCTCGTCATCCTGGACAACGTCACCGTCGTCGGCAATCCGCTCATCCCGCGCCCCGAGGTCGATCAGGAGGAGGCGATCTTCGTCCTCGACGAGCAGATGGGCGACGCCGAGGGCATCCTCGCGTCCTGGAGCATTTTCCCGCACCGAGACGTCATCTCCGACTTCAATTCGTCGGTGACGCCGCTCATCTTCGAGCGGACCTCGAACGGATTCCGAGTGACCGGCGTCGGCAATGAGCTCGGGGCGGGTACGCCCACCTTGCGGACCGGCCGGTTCGTGCTGGACGCGAACCTGAACGGTGGCGGCGAGGCACTGACCGCCGGTCGCTACTTCGGCTTCAAGCTCAACCTGGACCCGTTCTTCCCCGTCGCCCTCGGCTACGACGAAGGCGGCGCCGACAACGTGATCCGACTCGGCATCGACCCCGCCACGATCGTGCCGGGGACCGAGTTCCTGGACACCGACCCGGCCTACGCGACGCTCAACCGCACCTACTCGATCCAGGCGGTCATCGAGTTGCTCGGCACGACCGACGCGGTGATCGCCAAGTTCGACGACATCGAGCAGCTCGACGTGTTCACCGGGGCGGGAGAGGACGAGCTGACCCTCCGGTCGGCGCCCGGGTCCGAGGTCGCGCAGGTCACGCTCGACGCCGGGGACGGCGACGACACCGTGGTGGCGCAGGACCTTGCGTTCGCCGATCCGACGACGACCGTCAACGACACGACGATCAACCTCGGCGCGGGCAACGACACGTTCGAGATCCGCACCGACAGCGACGGAAGCGTCGTCGTCAACGGCGGTCCCGACGCCGACACGTTCGACCTGATCGAGGTCGGCGCCGTCACCGACATCACGATGAACGGCGACGACGGCAACGACGTGTTCCTGATTGCCGGCCAGAAGCTTCCGACCGGGATGGTCGTGAACGTCGACGGGGGCACGCCGACCGGTACGCCCGTCGACCCGCCCCCCGGCGACGTGCTCCTGTTCAACCCTGGAGGCCAGGGCATCACCCTGATCCCGAGCGACTTCACGCCCGACGGCGAGGTCGGCGTAAGCGGGCTCGGCAAGGTCGACTTCGAGGACATCGAGCTCGCCCAGTCCGATACCGCGCCGGTGATCACGTTCATCGGAGTGCCGCCGTCGATCGACGAAGGCGACGCGCTCGACGTCTCGATCACCCTCGAGACTTTCGGCAATAACCTGGTGGGCGAGGTGGGCTGGGACCTCGACGGCGACGGCGAGTACACCGACGCGTTCGGCGAATCGATCTCCGAGAGCTGGAGCCGCCTGAACAGCCTGGGGATCATCGACGACACGCTGGGCACCTCGGACGGTTACATCGAGATCGCCGTCCGCGCGACGTCCGTACGCCCCTCCCCGCCGCCGGAAGGCCCCGACACGGCCACGGCCACCGAGACGACGACGCTCACGATCGGCAACACCGCGCCGATCATCGAGCTGGTCGACGCGCCGACGACGGCGACCGTGGACCAGCCCTACACCATCGAGTTCAAGTCGGTCGATCCGGGCGACGACATGCCGGACAACTGGGAGATTCTCTGGGGCGACAGCTCGACCGAGCCTCCGCTCGGCGCCGGCCGCGAGAAGAGAATCAACCACACCTACGCGGCGCCCGGCCCCCACACGATCACGATTCGGATCCTCGACGAGGATCCGGCGCCGATCCCGATGGACGTCACCCACGACATCGTCGTCGAGGCCAATGCGTCGGATGTCAGCGCCGGCGTCCTGTACGACATCCACGAGGGCGATCCGATCGTGCTCGGGGCCTCGTTCAAGGGCACGCCGGACGCGATTGACTGGGACCTCGACCCGAACGACCTCGACGACTTCATCGACGGCACCGGCGAGACGCTGTCGCTGACCTGGAACGAGCTCCAGGCCCTCGGCATCGACGACAGCGGTACGTTCCCGATTCGCGTGCGCACCACCTACAACGTCACGAGCCAGGTGCTCGAGGCGGAGGCCGACATCGTCGTGACGAACGTGGCGCCGGTGGCGGTGCTGACGAACAGCGGCGACGTCAACGAGGGCGGGTCCGCCACGGTCACGTTCACCGGCGTCGCGACCGCCGATCCGTCGGCCGCGGATCTCGCCGCCGGCTTGCTCTACAGCTTCGACTTCAACAACAACGGAATCTTCGACCCCGAGGACATCGTCGATTCGACCACGCCGACGGCCAGCGTGCCGGCCGCGCTGCTGCAGCAGGACGGCACCGTCACCGTGAAGGGGCGGATCCGTGACAAGGACGGCGGCCAGACCTTCGACACCGCGACGATCACGGTGGCCGACGTGCCACCCACGATCAACCTGGGCGGCACCCCGCCCTCGCCGAACGAGGGTGATACCTTCACGCTCACGATCGCCGCGTCCGATCCGGGTGTCCTCGACGTGATCAGCTCCTACACCATCGACTGGGGCGACGGCAGCGGACTGCAGACGGTGCCCGGCACGACCACGAGCGTCGATCATCCCTTCGCCGACGGTGGCGACCTGACGATCCTCGTCGAAGCGCTGGACAACCTGAGCACCTACGACGAAACACTGCCGATCACCGTCGCGAACGTCGCGCCCGACCTGCTCGATCTCGCGGTGGCGCCCTCCTCGGGACTGTCGGCGATCAACGAGGGCGACGTCGTGCGCCTCACCGGCACGATCAGTGATCCCGGCGTCAACGACACCTTCACCCTGGACGTCGACTGGAAGGACGGGGAGACGAACACCTACGACTTCACCGCCGGCACGACGATCTTCGCCGTCACGCACCAGTACCTCGACGACGGCGACTACATGATCAGCGCCACCCTCGCCGACAACGACGCGGACACGGGCGACGACACCGAGACCGACACGGCGAACGTGCTGAACGTCGCGCCGGTCGTGTCGATCACCGTCGACCGCAGCGCCATCGTCGAAGGGGACACGATCGTGCTGTCGGGCAACGTCAGCGACGTCGGCGTGCTGGACGCCCACATGGTCCGGATCGAATGGGACGACGGCCTGTCCGACTCGGTCTTCGCGTCGACCGGCACCTTCTCCGTCGCGCGCACGTATCTCGACGACGACCCGACCGACACGGCGTTCGACATCAAGAACCTCACGGTCACCGTGACCGACGACGCTGATTCGTCGAGCTTCGACACCGAGACCGCCACGGTCGAGGTCGCCAACGACGAGCCGCGCATCAACTCGTTCGACGGCGGCAACGCGACCGTGCCGGGACTGGTCGATCCGGGCGAGGACGTGGTGCTCAACGCGACGTTCCTCGACGTGGGTACCGCGGACGTCTACACGTTCGAGGTCGACTGGGGCGACACCAACGTGACCACCGACGCGACGGTCGTCTACGACCCTGCCACGAAGACGGGCACGGTGATCGCCACGCATGCCTACGCGTCGTCGGGCGCCTACGTCGTCACGGTGCAGATGAAGGACGACGACCGGGGCATCTCGCAGGTGCTCACCACCAAGGCGCTGATCGGCGACGACCCGTCGGTCAACGTGGTCGACTTCGCCCAGCCCGCGTTCCAGCTCAACGAGGACGGCACCGCAGCGGGCCTCGTGATCGAGGTCGTGCGCACCGGCAACACGACAGAAGCCGCCAGCGTCGGGGTGCTGCTGACGGGTCTCAGCGCAACCGGCGCCGATCCGTTCACCGGCGGACCCGCCGCGCACTTCGAGGACTTCGACGCAACGACGATCACGCTCGACTTCGCCGCCGGCCAGGACCGGGCGACGGTCGTGGTGCCGATCAACGACGACCGGGTGGACGAGGCCGACATCGAGACGCTGCGGCTCGAGCTGGCCAACGCGGTCGGCACGGTCGTCGGCTGCACGCAGCCCGACGCAACGGTCGACATCCTCGACAACGACGGCGCGGGCATTCTCATCGCCGAGTCCGGCCCGGGCACGGACGTCGTCGAGCAGGGCGCCGTGGACACCTACGACGTCAGCCTCGAGACGATTCCCACGACGCTCGTCCACGTGACGGTGACGCCCGACACGCAGCTCGATCTCGGCGCGGGAACGGGCGTCGGGATTCGCCTGACGTTCCTTCCCGACGTCACGGCCCTGAGTCCGCAGACGGTGACCGTCACGGCCGTCGACGACGGGCTCGGCGAAGGCACGCACACCGGCACGATCACGCACGCCGCGCAGACGACCGACGCGAACCTGCGCGCCGGGATCACATTCGACCCCGGCGCGACGCTCGTCGTCAACATCGCCGAGCCCGGGCTGGTCAGAGTTATTGAGTTCCTGGTCAGCGGCACGAACTGGAACAGCGCGTTGCTGAGTGCAATGGATCCGGGACGTGGCTTGGGCCTGCCCATCCCCGCCGGCGCGCCTGATCAGCTGACGGTGCTGCCGTGGGTCAACATTGACCAGGTACACATGGTGTTTTCGACCGACGTCACGGTTGTGCAAGGTGATCTCACCTTGATGGGTGTGAATGTGCCCAGCTACGGGTTTGGCGATTTCGATTATGACTCATCGACCTTCATCGCGAGCTGGACGCTGGACGCCGTCATTGGTGCCGACAAGCTGTTGTTCGTGTTGTCTGACGCGGTGAACGCCGGTGGCGTGTTACTCGATGGAGATGTGGGAGATCCGGCCGATGCGACGCTTCCCAGCGGTGATGGGACTGACGGCGGTGCTTTCCCGTTCCGTATCAACGTACTGCCGGGCGATGGGAATCAAAACGGTTCCGTGAGTGTCACGGACGTGGTGAACATCAGCAGCCGCGTGGAAGAGGGCACTTTCGGGCAGAAGTATGACCGGCGATTCGACGTGAACGGTGACGGCGCGATCAATCGCACCGATCTGGAGGCTGTCCTCCCGCTGGCCGGCACCACACTGCCCGAGGGTGAGCCGGTGTTGAATTCGGACTCGACTGTGCCGCTGCCGCTGGGCGAGGACTTTGACGACGGTCTGGCCAATCTGTTCGAGCCGCGGGCCGGAAACTGGTTCGTCAATGGCGTCGGGCGGTACCGGGGCGCGGCGGAAGTGGGGGCCGATGCCGTTTCACTACTCGAGATGGCGGAACCGCTGCCTGTCGCCTTCCGGATCGATACGACCGTCCGCGGCAAGACGGGACCCGCGGGAACGCTTAAGAATGGGGTGGTGGTCTTCGACTACCACGGGCCTGATGACTTCAGGTTCGCCGGCGCCTTCTTCGGCGCGAACCAGTGGCGGATCGGACAGGTGTCCGCCGGAAGCTGGATCACGGATGCGTCAAGGGGCCAGTCGATCACGACGGACGTGGACTACGACCTGGACCTGGTGATCGAGGATGGTTCGGTGTCGCTCTCGGCCAACGGTGTGGAGAAGGTGAGCATCGACTACGGAGACGGTGTGACGCTGAGTGACGGCCGAATCGGCCTGGGCGCTCGGCGCTTTCTTGCCGGCCTTCGCGGCCGCCGGGGCTCTGCGCCCCCGGGCGGGCGAACCCTTTGCGGCCTTCTTGCGTTCGCGGCTCGAGCCTCCCTTTTCCTGCACCCGAACGAGATCGTCGTAGTAGATGAACTC